>CAZFCY010000063.1:0-25905 GCA_964517665.1 uncultured Opitutaceae bacterium
GGCGGAGACGCTTCTGCGCAAGAAGGGTGTCGCCTCCGCCTGATCGAGATCGCCGCTGGCCTCGGTCAAAGCTTTCTTGCAGTCGAGCAGGCCCGCGCCGGTTTTTTCCCGGAGGGCGCTGACCATTTGGGCGCTGATTACAGTGCTCATAAAAACAGATGCGCGACGGCCGGCTCAGCGCTCGTCCGATGAATCGGAATCGGCCTTGGCGCCTTCGCTCCCGGCCGGTTCGGAAACGGCAGGCGCCGCCTCGGTTTCAGTTTCGGTGGCGGTTTCCGTTTCAGCGGCAGGCGCGGTTTCGGCGGATGCCTCCGGGGCGGCGGCTTCGACTTCCGGGGCGGCGACAGCCTCTTCGACCGCCGCGGCCGGGGCCGCGCTGAACGGAACGACATTGCGCGCATCCGCGAGCTGTTGCTGGCCGCGCGAGATGCGGCGGGTATCCCGCTGCGAAAGGCCGGACTGGATCGCCTCGACCAGCGTGTCGAGGACGATGCGGATCGACTTCACGGCATCGTCGTTGCCCGGCACCGGATAATCGGCGAGCGCCGGATCGGAATTCGTGTCGATGAGCGCGACGACCTTCATGCCGACGCGGCGGCCCTCGGCGACGGCGATGTCCTCGTAGTTCACGTCCACGACGAGCATCGCGACGGGGACCTTGTCCATGTTGGAAATGCCTTCGAAGTTGCGGTGCATGCGCTCCATCTCGCGCTTGATCGCGGCCGCCTCCTTCTTGTGCATCCGGGCCAGCTCGCCGCTGGATTCCAGCTCCTGATAGCGCTTGTACTTGGCGATGCTGCGCTTGATCGTCTCGAAATTCGTCAGCGTGCCGCCCATCCAGCGGTTCACGCAGAACGGCATGCCGGTGGACGAAGCCGCCTCGCGCACGATCTCCTGCGCCTGCCGCTTGGTGCCGACCATGAGGATGTCGCCGCCATCGGCCACGAGATCCTCGAGAAATTTATAAGCCTTCTCCAGACACGTGTGCGTCTTGGTCAGGTCGATGATCGAGATCCCCTGCCGGTGATCGAAGAGGAAACCCTTGAATCGGGGATTCCAACGCTTCGTCTGATGGCCGAAATGGACTCCGGCATCGAGGAGGTCTTTGGGTGTGATGTTCATGCGGTTGACATGCCCTCGACGGGCACAGGCCGGCGCGTGGCCGGCCTTACGTTTTTCAGTTTTGGTTGATCGAGCGCCGGGAAAGAGACCTCCTCCGACCGCCCGGCGCCGCCGGCCCGAAGAGGAAAAACGAACACGCAAAACCGTGACCCGGCCTTCGGCAAGACTTTAAGAGCGCAAGTTTTAAGGGCGTAAGGGCGCAAGCGGGAAACGGCCGCTTTCCGCTTGCGCTCCATTGTAGCCTTGGCGGTGCATCGGGGGCCTGTTAAGTCCGCCCGCTTGCACACGGACTTGAAGCAGCATGGAAACGCCCCCGCCGCGCGGCCCTTGTCGCTGGGCGTGATCTTCCTCACGCTCTACATCGATCTCGCCGGCTTCTCGATCATCTTTCCGCTTTTCCCCGAGATGCTGGAGCATTACCTCGCGAAGGAGGGCGGCGCGGGGCTGCTCGGCGCGATTCTCGCGGGCATCGACCAGATTTCCGGCTGGATGGGCGGCGGGGATCGCTTCACCCCGGTGCTTTTCGGCGGGTTTCTCGGCTCGCTCTATTCGCTCCTGCAATTCGCCTTCGCGCCGATCTGGGGCGGGCTGTCGGACAAGCACGGGCGGCGCGGCGTGCTGCTCTTCACCTGCGCGGGGACGGCGCTCAGTTACCTGCTCTGGACGCTGAGCGGATCGTTTTTATTGCTCGTGCTCGCGCGACTTTTCGGCGGCGCGATGAGCGGAAACCTCTCCGTCGCGACCGCGGCGGTGGCCGATGTGACCACGCGCGAGGGCCGGGCCAAGGGAATGGGCATGGTCGGCGCGGCGTTCGGCCTCGGCTTCGTGACCGGCCCCGCGATCGGCGGGATCGCGACGCATCTCAACCTCCTGGACGCGCACCCGGGCTGGGCGGCGTTCGGCATCAATCCGTTTTCCGTGCCGGCGCTCGCGGCGCTGCTTCTTGCGACGATCAATTTCCTCTGGATCCGCGCGCGCTTCAAGGAATCGCTCCCGCCCGAGAAGCGGGCGATCGACCACGCCGTGACGAAACGCAATCCGCTGAGGCTGATGAAAACGCGGATGGAAGCGCCGGTGCGGCGGACGGTGCTGGTGTATTTCATCTTCATCTTCGCGTTCAGCGGGCTGGAGTTCTCCCTCGCGTTTCTCGCCGCCGAGCGGTTCGCGTTCACGCCGGCGCAGATCACGTATTTGATGATCTTCATCGGCCTCGTCCTGATCCTGACGCAAGGCGGCATCGTGCGCCGCGTCGTGCCGCGCTACGGCGAGCGGAAGGTGGCGCTGGCCGGTCTCTCGCTCGTGCTCGCGGGATTTTTCCTGCTCAGCCACGCGCCGTCGGTCGCGATGCTCTATTTCGGCCTCGGCCTCACCTCGCTCGGCGCGGGCTGCGCGACCCCCGCGCTCACGGCGCTGGTCTCGCTCTACACCTCGACCGAGCGCCAGGGGCAGGTGCTGGGCGCGTTTCGCGCCTACGGCTCGCTCGCGCGCGCGGTCGGCCCGATCACGGCGGCCCTTGTGTTCTGGTGGGCGGGATCGGCGACATCCTACGCGGTGGGCGGGCTGATGATGCTCGTGCCGTTGTTTGCCGGGCTGCGCCTGCCGGACCCGCGAGAGGAAGGGAGAAGTTGAAGTATCAAGTTCAGGTTGAAGCAGGGCGGCTCGGCCGCGAGCGGAGCCGAACGCTCCCTTCAGCTTAAACTTAAAACTTAAACTCGTTATCAATCACCGGAACGCCCCAGTCGCGCAGGCGACCGGTGATGAAACGCACCACCGCCTCGTGCGCTTCGCGGCCGTTCCCCGTCACTTCGATCGGATCGCCGAACGAGAGGCGCACCGGCAGATCCGGCTGAACCGGGCCGCAATCTTTCAGGCACCTGCCGATGCCCCAAAGATCGCTGCGCAACGCGAGCGGAATGACGGGCACGCCCGCGCGCCGGGCGAGTTTCACCGCGATGGAGTTGAACTCCGCCGGCGTAAACGAGGCCGCGCGCGTCGTCTGCGGGAAGACGATGAGCGACATCCCCCCGCGCAGCCGCGCCTCGCCCTCCTCCATCATCGTACGCAGATCCTCGCGCGGATTCTCACGGCCGACGACGACCGGCTGCCGCGAGATCATGATGTGCTTGAAAACCGGCATCTCGACCAGCTCGCGCTTGACCACGAACGTCGCGCGCCGGTGCGACGCCAGCACGCTCGGAAGCACGAAGGTTTCAAGGGTGCTCATGTGGTTGCCGACCACGATGGCCGGTCCGCTCAGGCCGGAAAACGCCGCGACATTTTCGATCACGAGGCGGCCGCCGACCGACTCGATCGCCTCGACGACGGCGAGGCTGGACTTGATCCACTCGCGATCGTCGTACCGGCCCGCCTTCGCCTTGCGCGAGGCCTTGACCACGACCGCCGCGATCCGGCTGTAGAACGCGAGTCCGGGACACGCCCGCGCGATCAACCCCGGCTTGCGCGCCGGCGAGAGATAGTCGTAAGCGACCGGAGGCAGGGTATCCATCGCGAGGCTTCCTGACGTTGCGCGGGGCCGACGGCGAGAATCAAGAGGCGCGCCGCAGGAGGAAAGCCGCCGCGCCGTCGCAGCCGGATTCCCACGGGCGGCTGCGCTCCGCGCGCTCGAGCGACCATGCGCCGCCCGCTTCGCGGAGGAACGCCGCGACGACGTCCTCGTTCTCCTCCTTCTCGAGGCTGCACGTGCTGTAAACCAGCCGGCCACCCGCACGGACGAGCGCGGCGGCGCGGCGCACGATCGCGAGCTGCAGGCGCGCGAGCCCTTCGAGATCGGCGGGTCGCAGGCGCATTTTCACATCGACGCGGTGCCGGAGCACGCCGGTGTTCGAACACGGCGCGTCGACGAGGGCCGCGTCGAACTGCGCCGGCAATTGCGCGGCCGCGAGTTCGTCGCCCGAAAGCGCCGTGGCGTCGGCGCCGAAGACGGCGATCGGAAGCCGCGGGCGCGCCGCGATGTTGCGGCGGAGGCGCTCCAGGCGCGCGCCCTTTAGATCGACCGCGATCACGCGACCGTCCGGGGCGACGCGCTCCGCGAGTTGAAACGTCTTCCCGCCCGGCGCGGCGCACACGTCGAGCACCGCCTCGCCCGCGGATGGCGCGAGCAGCAGCGGCGCGATCGCCGTCGCCGGATCCTGAAGATAAACGCGACCGTCGGCCAGCATCGGCTCCACGACCGACCAGTCCAGCCGCTCGAGCCGATAAAACCCGGGCCACGGCGTTTCCTGGAAAAAATCCGGCAGCGTGCCGCGCGCCTCCGCGTCGTCCACCACGCGAGCGTGCACCGGCGCGGGTTGCTGATTCCATTCGAGCAGCGCGAGCGCCGCGTCCTCGCCGAAGCGCTCGATCCATCGCCGCGCGAGCCACTCCGGATGGCTGAAACGAAGCGCGAGCGCCACGGGTTCGCGCGAAGCATCCGCCATCACGGCGGCCAGCGCCTCCGGCATGCGGCGCAACACCGCATTGACCAGGCGGGCCTCGCCCGCGCTCGTCGATTCCCGCGCCACGCCGACCCAGTGATGCACGATCACGGGAGCGTCTTCCGGGTGCTCCATGAGTTCGAAGGCGCCGGCCAGAAGCGCCGCGTGAAGCACCGGCCGCGGCGTCTTCGCGAGGCGGGTCGCAAGCACCGCGTCGAGCAGGCCGAGATGCCTCACCGCGCCGTAGAGCAGATGCCTGCAACGGCGCTTGTCCTCCGCAGGCAATTGCCTTGGAAGAGTTTCCAATAATGCATCCAATCGCTCGCCCGAAGCCAGGTGCTTCGCCAGCAGGCGGCAGGTCGCCGTCCAGACACTCATTGACATCACAGACACTTCGAGGCTCTACTGGGGGTTTTCAACGAGAATGGCGACCATGAACGAGGACGCAGTCCAGGAGCTTATTCACCGCAAGCCCGAGCTAAAAAGCGCGCGCGCAAAGCTCGAGGCGATGCAGCCTGGCACCTATTGTATTCATCGCAGTTGGGGTTTTGGGAAGATCACGGGATACGACCAGACCGACGCGAAACTGATCATCGACTTCGAAGGCAAGCCGGACCACCGGATGGATCCCGCCTTCTGTGTTTCGACGCTCGAATTGCTTGCGCCGGAGCACATCCTCGCCCGCAAGCAGACGGAGCCGGCGGCGATCGAGGAGATGATCGAGAAGCGGCCCGCGGACCTGGTCGTCGATCTCCTCCAGCAATACCCGAACAACGCGGCCACCGCGGTCGAGGTCGAATCGGTGCTCCAGCGCCTGATCGGCGACGCCGGTTTCAAACGCTGGTGGCTGCGCGCCCGCAAGGAACTCGCCCGCGATCCGCGCGTCGCCATCCCGGCCAAGAAGACCGAGTGCTACGTGCTGCGCAGCGAGCCGGTGAGCCTCGAAAACGAAATCCTCGAGCAATTCAACAACACCCGTTCCGCCCGGCGGCGCATCGGCCTCGCGGAGAAGCTTCTCCAGGCCGCCGAGGACAAGGAAAACCTCACGGAACCCCTCCGCCAGGTCCTCACGGAGCTTTCCGAGGCCGTCCTCAACAGCCGCCAACTGACCGCCGCCGAGCGCCTGCACGGCGCATGGGTGCGCGACGACCTGGTCAAGTTCCTCGGCGATGAGCCGGGCGCGATCGAGCCCACCGTCGCCTCGCTCGTTTCCGAGCCGCGCGACCTTCCCGACATCGCGGACGCGCTGCCCTCCCACCTCCAGAGCCGCCTGCTCGACCTCGTCCTCGAGGCGCATCCGGCCGAGTGGAAGGAAATCGTCTTCAACCTCCTCAAGACCAGCCAGGGCAAGTTCACCACCGACTGCATCAGCTTCCTCATCGAGCACGGTTGCGCGGAGGAACTCGCCTCCACCCTCGCCCGCTGGCAGACCGAGCAGAACCTGCGCGCCCCCGTGCTGCTGTGGATCGTGAAGAACCGCAACTCGAAGCGCTTCCGCTCCATCGTGGCCGACATGATCGGACCGCGCCTGCTCGGCTCGATCTTCTTCGCCATCGACTACGAGGCGCTGCAGGCCGCCGGCGCCCGGCGCATCCCCCTCGCGGAAGAACTCAGCGACGATCAGGATCTGATCAACGACCTCCTCAGCTCGTCGGACGCCGAGACCGCGCGCGACCTCGCCAACACGCTCCTCATGAACCAGGGCTTCGAGGAACTGACCAAGAAGTCGCTCCTCGCCCGCTTCATCAAGCAGTTCTCCAACATCCAGAGCCTCGTCTCCGGCGAGAGCGAGGAAAAGGAGGAGCGCCTGCTCGTCTCGCGTGAGAGCCACGATCGCCGCACCCTCGAGTTGAACGAGATCATCACGAAGAAGATCCCGGAAAACAGCCGCGCCATCGCCGCCGCCCGCGAACACGGCGACCTGCGCGAGAACGCCGAATACAAGATGGCCAAGCAGGACCAATCGATCCTCTTCGCCCAGCGCGCGCAGCTCGAGCGCGAGATCTCCCGCGCCCAGGTCACCGACTTTTCTTCCGCCACCACCGACCACATCGGCGTGGGTTCCATCGTCACCCTCCAGGATCCGAAGACCGGCCAGGAGCTGACCTTCACCCTCCTCGGCGCGTGGGACAGCGATCCCGACAAAAACGTCATCTCCTACCTCACCCCCCTGGGCGCCAGCCTCATGACGCGCCGCGTCGGCGACAGCATCACCGTCCACCTCGGCGACAAGGAAGAAGCCGAGATGCAGGTGAAGGAAATCAAGCGCTTCATCGACGCCGCGGGCTGAGGTCGGGTGACAGGAGACAGAGCAGGAATCAGGGGCCGTCTTTAGTCCTCCGACATCTGACCCCCGCCCCCTGTCCCCTGTTTCCTGAAATGACCGCCCCTTGGGATATCCTCAAACTCCTCGCCGACCCCACGCGCCTGCGCCTGATCGCGCTGCTCGCCCGCGAGGAGGTCGCCGTGACCGAGCTGCAGGAGGTTCTCGGCATGGGCCAGAGCCGCATCTCTTCCCAGCTCGCGCTGCTCCGGCAGGCGGGCCTGGTCAGCGACCGGCGGGACGGCAAGCGCGCGTTCTATTCATTGCGCGACGAGATCGAGACGCGCGAGCGCGCGCTGATCGATGCCGCGCTCCAGGCCGCGCGCGAGCATCCCGACACCATCCGTGACGCGGCCAGCCTCGAACTCGTTCTCGAGCGTCGCCGCCAGGTCGCGGAGCAATACTTCAACCTCATCGCCGGCCGCCTGGGGAAAAACTACTGCCCCGGGCGCTCGTGGGAGGCCATCGGCCATTTTCTCCTCCTCATGTTTCCGAAGGTCACCGTCGCCGATCTCGGCGCGGGCGAAGGCCTCATCTCGCAGCTCATGGCGCGCCGGGCCGAGAAAGTATGGTGCATCGACAACTCGCCCCGGATGGTCGAGGTCGGCGCCGCGCTCGCGCAGAAAAACGGGCTGGCGAATCTCGAATACATCGTCGGCGACATCGAGGCGGTCCCGCTCCCGGATCGGGCCGTCGATCTCGCCCTCCTCAGCCAGGCGCTGCACCACGCGCGCCGGCCGCAAACCGCCCTCCGCGAGGCCTTCCGCATTCTCAAGCCCGGCGGGCAGGTCGTGATTCTCGACCTGAAAGAGCACACTTTCGAAAAGGCGCGCGAACTCTACGCCGACGTCTGGCTCGGCTTCGCCGAAAGCACGCTGCACGGCTTCCTGCGCAAGGCCGGTTTCCAGCATGTCGAAGTCAACACCGTCACCCGCGAACCGGACGAACCCGGCTTCGAGACGGTGCTCGCGACCGGTTTGAAGCCCTGAATCGGAGCAGGAGGGGCGCGGACAAAAGCGCCCGCTCACGCCCCGCTTATGTCACCGATGCACTGATTGTAGAAATCGAGCGCGCGCATCGCCATGGACGACGTGTCGAAATTCTTCAGGGATTCGCGGGCGAACTCCACCGCGTCCGACATCTTCATGTGCTGGATGAGATACTTCACGCTCGCCAGCCCGGCGGGGGAGACGCTCAGCTCGTCCGCGCCGAGGCCGAGCAAGAGCGGCGTCATCAACGGGTCGCCCGCCATCTCGCCGCACACGCACACTTTTTTTCCGGCCTTATGGGCGGCATCGAAGATGCATTTGAGCGTCCGCAACACGGCCGGATGCGCGGGCTCGTAAAGGTGCGCCGTGCGGGGATTCACGCGATCGACCGCGAGCAGGTATTGGATGAGATCGTTGGTGCCGACGCTGAAGAAATCGCACCTCGTCGCGAGCACGTCCGCGATGATGGCCGCGCTCGGGATCTCGATCATGCTCCCGACGGGCATCTCGGGGTTGAACGGGATCCCCTGCGATTTCAGCTCGGCCTTCGCCTCGGCAAGGATCGCGAGCGCGCGGTTGAGTTCATCCATGCCGCTGATCATCGGGAACATGAGCTTCACGTTTCCGTGCGCGCTGGCTCGCAGGACGGCGCGAAGCTGCGCCTTGAAGATCGGCTGGTTCTCGAGGCAGAAGCGGATGGCTCGAAAGCCGAGAAACGGATTCGCCTCCGGCTTGTCGCCGAAACTGGCCCAGCGCACCGGCTTGTCGCCGCCGAGGTCGATGGAGCGGATGACGACCGGCTGCTCGCCGAAATACTCCGCCACGCGGCGGTAGTTCTCGTATTGGAAATCCTCCGACGGGACCACGTCGTTCTGCAGAAAAAGATACTCCGTCCGATACAGGCCCACGCCTTCCGCGCCCGCCTCGCGCGCGCGCTCGATCTCGTCGGCCGTCTCGATGTTCGCCTGCAGGCCGACGAGTTTCCTGTCGAGCGTCTGCGCCGGCAGGCGCGCGCTCACCATCATCTTTTTCTCGAGCGAACGCCGCTGGATCTGGAGCTTGCCGTAGCGGAAGAGGGTCTGCTCGCTCGGGTTGATCACGATGATCCCGTCGTAGCCATCGACGATGACCCAGTCCCCGTGCTCGACCTTCTGCGTGCCGTCGCGCACGCCGACGACCGCCGGGATCTTCATCGAGCGCGCCATGATGACGGCGTGGCTCGTGCGGCTCCCGGCCTCCGTGACGAGCCCGAGGATGCCGCTCTTGTCGAGACCCGCGGAGCCGGAGGTGGTGATGTCGTGCGTCATCAACACGCGCGCGCCCGCGATCCGCGAGAGATTCTCGACCGCGCGGCCGGTGAGGTTGTGCAGGACGCGCTCGACGACATCGCGGATGTCCGAGGCGCGCTCGCGGAGATACTCGTCGTCGATCCTCCCGAAGGCGTTGACGTAGCGCTGACCGACGTCGCGAAAACACGATTCGATGTTCTGCATCGTCTTGTCGATCTCGCGGATCGTCTCCGCGATGAGCGCCTGGTCCTCGAGGACCATGAGATGCGCGTCGAAGATCCGCGCCTCGTCCTCGCCCAGCGACCGGGCGATCTCCTGCTGCATCTTCGTGATCTGCTGGCGGGTCATCACGAGCGCCTGCTCGAAGCGGAGGACCTCGCTGTCCCGCTGCGTCCCGTCGATCTGGTAAACCGGGATTTCCAGCTCGGTCTGGACGACCACAAACGCGCGACCATGCGCGATCCCCGGCGAAGCCGCGATCCCGTGAAGTGTGGTCTCGTTTTTGTTGGAAGCGTCCATGGAACCCGCTGGGGGCAGCAAATGGCGGGCAAGGGTACGGCCCCACGATGAAATGGGACAAGGGGAATGTTAAAGGGTTATTTCCACCCCGCCCAAAACGGTCAATTCACAACAGCCCGCCGGCCGAGGCCCCGGCCATCCAGACCGCCGGCCCGAGCGCCTCGCGCACGATCGTCTGCGCGCGCGCGCCGTCCGCCTGCGCGCCGAGCAGGGCGAAGCACGCGCTCCCGCTTCCCGAAAGCAGCACGCCCTCGACGCCGCGTTCCGCCCGCAACCGGTCCGCGAGCACGGGCAGCGCGACGAATTTCCGAAACACGACCGGCTCGAAGCTGTTGAAAAGAAACTCCCCCAACTCCCGCCCGCCCGCCGTCCACTCCCGCACCCGCGCCTCGGCCTCGTCTCCCGGAAGGTAGCGCCGCGCCGGATCCGCCGCCAGCCGGCCATACGCCCAGGGCGTGCGGATCGGAAAATCCGGCTTGAACACGAGGAATCGCCGCCCGCGCAGCCGCTCCGCCGCGCGCCCGTCGAGCGGCTCGATGCGCTCGCCCCGCCCGCGCATGACACACGGGCCATCGACCAGAAACAACGGACAATCCGACCCGCACCGCGCCGCGAGTTCCGCGAGTTGCGCCGCCGGCAGGGGGCGGCCGGCGATCTCGTTGAGCGCGCGCAACACGGCGGTCGCGTTGCTGCTGCCGCCGCCCAGGCCCGCCCCCACGGGCAGGCGTTTCTCGAGGCGAATCCCGATCGTCTCGCGCATCCCGGTGGCGCCGCGAAACGCCTCCGCCGCGATGACCGCGAGATTGTCCGCGCCGGTCGGCACGGCGGGATCGTCGCACGTCAGCGAGGTTCCGCCTTCCTGCCCGCCCACGTGGACGTGAACGGTGTCGCCCACCGTCAGCGGCGTGACGACCGAGACGAGTTCGTGAAACCCGTCCGGCCGGCGGCCGGTGACCGCGAGAAAGAGGTTTATCTTGGCCGGACTGAAGACCGCGAGGGAAGGCATGAGGCAAAAGGCAAGGGAGAACGGCGAAGAACGGAAGAAGCGAAGTTCGGAAGACGCGCGAACCAGCCGGGGCGAAACTTTCGTTCCTCGCTTCTTCGCAGTTCACCTTCGACGCGTGGCTTCCTTAAAACCGCGGGCGTGAAATGCGATTTGATTCTCGCTCTCGACGTCCCCGATGAAGCGCGGGCCATGGCCCTGCTCGACCGCGTCGGAGGCGAGGTCGACATGATCAAGATCGGCCTGCAACTCTTCACCCGCCACGGCCCGGGCCTCGTCGAACGGATCGCCGCGAGGGGCTTCGACCGCATTTTCCTCGACCTGAAGCTGCACGACATCCCGAACACGGTCGCCTCCGCCATCCAATCACTCGGCGATCTTCCGATCGAATACCTCACCCTCCACGCCTCGGGCGGACGCGAGATGATGCGCGCCGCCGAGGAGGCGAAGGCGCGCGCGCGCCCCCGGCTCACGCTTCTCGGCGTCACAGTCCTGACCTCGATCGGGACTGAGGCCTTGAATGAAACCGGAATCCCCGGCGAACCCGCCGCCCAGGTCGGGCGCCTCGCCCGGCTCGCGCGCGACTCCGGCCTCGGCGGCCTCGTCTGCTCCCCCGCGGAACTGCCGGCGTTGCGCGGCGAATTGGGCGCCACGCTGAAACTCGTCACCCCGGGGGTGCGGCCCGCCGGCTCGGCGCGCGACGATCAGGCCCGCGTGCTCACGCCCGCCGAAGCCGCGCGCGCGGGCGCGAGCGGCATCGTCGTCGGCCGCCCGATTCTGAAAGCCGCCGATCCCGCCGCCGCCGCGCGCGCCATCCGCGCCGAACTCGCGAACGCCTGACCCGGCCGGGTGGAAACCTGACCCCGACAGCATGCAGGACGCCGCCGCCATCCTCCTCGCCGCCGGCCGCGGTTCGCGCATGGCCGGCGCGGTGGACGACAAAACCCTCGCGACCCTCGACGGGCGGCCCGTTTTCGATTTCTCGCTCGCCGCCTTCGTGAACGCGGGGATCGCGGGCCGGTTCGTCGTCGTCTATCGCGACGCCGCGCAACGCGCGCGCTTGACGACGATCTTCAATCGCGGCGCCGCGCGCGAATGGCCCGTGCGCTGGGTGCGCGGCGGCGCCGAACGGCAGGACAGCGTCGGCCATGCCCTGCGCGCGCTGCCCGGCGCGGTGAAGTTTGTCTTCATCCACGACTGCGCCCGCCCGCTCGTGAGGAGCGAGGACCTTCGGCGCGTGGACGAAGCCGCGCGCCGCGACGGCGCCGCGTGCCTCGCCCATCGCCTCACCGACACGATCAAGCGCGCCCCGGCGAACGCGGCCGACGGCGTGCGCAAACGCTTTCGCACCATCGACCGCGCGCGCTTGTGGGGAATGGAAACGCCGCAGGCATTTGCCCGCGCGCTCATCGTCGAGGCGTATGCGCGCGTGAAGGCGCGCGGGCTCCAGATCACCGACGACGCCTCCGCGATCGAAGTCGCCACGCGGCACGCGCTCACGTTGGTGGAGAGCCGGTCTCCAAACTTGAAAATCACCCGGCCGGACGACCTCGCCTACGCGGAGTTTCTGGTCCAACGTCATCGCGATGACCGATCCTGAGACGACGACCGCCTCCCCGCCCGAACCACCCTTTCGCATCGGCCACGGCTACGACATCCACCGGACCGCGCCCGGCCGAAAACTCGTCCTCGGCGGCGTCGCCTTCGACGCCCCTTTCGGGCTCGAGGGCCACTCGGACGCCGATTGTCTCACGCACGCGATCTGCGACGCGCTCCTCGGCGCCGCGGGTTTGCCGGACATCGGTCATTATTTTCCGAATACGGATCCCGCCTATCGCGACATCGACTCGCAGATCCTGCTCGAGCGCACGAGCGAGGCGTTGCGCGAGCGCGGCTACGAGATCGTCAACATCGACTCCTCGCTCATCGCCGAGCGCCCCACAATCGCGCCGCGCCTGGAGGAAATGCGCGCGCGCCTCGCGCGCTCGATCGGCATCGCCCCGAGCCGCGTCGGCCTGAAGGCGACGACCAACGAGGAGTCCGACGACATCGGCGCCGGCCGCGCCATCGCCGCGCACGCGGTGGCCCTCATCTCGCGCCGATGAACGCGCGATTCTCACTTTCTTTAGGAGCGCGGCGATTCATCGCCGCTTTCGCGAGGGTGCTCATGCTTGCTCCGCGCTTCGCGGCCCCTGCGACCGGCCCGGCGCGAAAAGCGGCAACAAGTTGTCGCGCTGCAAAGGCGGAATCGCCCGCGAGCCGGCTCCTGCGTTTCACCACGCCGGTCTTCCTCCTCGCCCTCCTCCTCGCCGGCTGCGGCACACGCGAGTCCGCCGCCGACCAGGCCGCCCGCGAAGGCGTCCTCCTGCAAAGCCTCGGCGCGATCGATCCGAGCCTCGATCCGCATCTCGCGCAGCAGCTCCCCGAAGGCGCGATCCTGCGCGCGCTGCTCGAGGGCCTCGTCGTGCCCGACCCGCGCACGCTCGAGCCGGTCCCCGGCGTGGCGGAGAGCTGGACCGTCTCGGACGACCAGCTTGTATACACTTTTCAACTACGCGCCGACGCGCGCTGGTCGAACGGCGAGCCGGTCACCGCGCAGGATTTCGCCGGCTCGTTTCAACGCGCGCTCACGCCCGCGCTCGGCGCGCCCAACGCGTATCTCATGCGCGTGCTCGCCGGCGCGCGCGCCTTCCACGCCGGCGAGACGGACGACTTCGCCACGGTGGGCGTCGAGGCCCTCGATCCGCGCGCGCTGCGGCTCACGCTCGAGGCGCCGTGCCCGCATTTTCTGTCGTTGTTGACCCACTTCGTCTGGCTGCCCGTGCACCTGCCCACCGTTCGCGCGCACGGCGGGGTGGCCTCGCGCTCCAATCGTTGGGCGAGGCCGGAGAACTACGTCGGCAACGGGCCGTTCGTCCCCGGCGAGCACGTGCCCGAGCAGTTCCTGCGCGCGTATCCAAATCCCAACTACTGGGACCGCGCCGCCGTCCGCCTCGAGGGCATCGTCTTTCACTCGCTCGCCGTCACGATCGAGGAGCCGGCGTTTCGCGGCGGCCGGATTCACCTCACGGACGCGCTTCCGATCTCCAAGGTGAACACCTATCGAAGCGAGCGCCCGGAAGCGCTCCGGATCGCGCGCAGCTTCGGCGCGTATTTCTACCGGATCAACGTGACCCGTCCGCCGCTCGACGACGCGCGCGTGCGGCGCGCGCTTTCCGCCGCGGTCAACCGCACGCTGCTCACGGGCGCGCTGCTCAACGGCGTTTACGAGCCCGCGCGCGCCTTCACTCCGCCGGGCCCGGCCGGCTACGAGCCGCCGCAACTCGCGGTCGACGATCCGGAACTCGCGCGGCGCCTCCTCGCCGAGGCGGGATTCGAGGGCGGCAAGGGCATGCGGAACCTCGAGATCCTTTTCAACACCTCCGAAAATCACCGGCTCATCGCCGAGGCCGTCCAGGAAATCTGGCGGCGCGAACTCGGCGTCTCGCCCATCCTCGCAAACCAGGAGGACGGCGTCTTCCGCGACAACCGCCGGCAGCTCAATTTCGACATCTCGCGCGCGTCGTGGTTTGGCGACTTCCTCGATCCGATTTCGTTTCTCGAGATCTTCACCACGGGCAACCCGAACAACCAGACCGGCTGGAGCAACAGGCGCTACGACGCGCTCATCGCCGAAGCCGGCCGCGCCTCCGAACCCGAACGCCGGCTGAAGCTGTTCTCGGAGGCGGAGGCGATCCTGTTGAACGAGGCGCCGATCATCCCGATCTTCATTTATTCGACCGTCCGCCTCGTCGATCCGCGCGTCGAGGGCTGGTTCGACAACCTGCTCGATCAGCATCCCTACAAGGCAATCACCCTGCGTCCCTGATGTTTCCCATGCGCTTCCTTCCGTTTTTCGCTTCATCCGCCTTCGCCGCCAGTCTCGCGCTGCTTCTCGCCGGCTGCGGAAAGTCCGGCTCGAACATCGCCGCCGCCAACCGCGCCGGAATCCTCCACTTCGGCAACGGCACGGAGATCCAGGATCTCGATCCGCAGGTCGTCACCGGCGTGCCCGAGCACAACGTGATCATGGCCCTCATCGAAGGGCTCGTGAGCGAGAACCCGGTCGATCTCACGCCGGAGCCCGCCGTGGCGGAAAGCTGGGATGTGTCGGACGACGGCCTGCTCTATACATTCCACCTGCGCAAGGACGCGAAATGGTCGAACGGCGAGCCGGTCACCGCGGAGGACTTCCTCGGCTCCTACAAGCGCATGCTCACGCCCTCGCTCGCGGCCGAGTATGCGAATATGATATACGACTACGTGGACAAGGCCGACGATTATTATTCCGGACGCATCGACGACTTCTCGCGGGTCGGCTTCAAGGTCGTCGATCCCTTCACCTTCCAGATCCGGCTCAAGAGCCCGACGCCATATTTCCTGAAACTCCTCGCGAGTCATTATTCATGGTGGCCCGTGCCGATTGCGGTGGTGAAAAAATTCGGCGGGCTCGACCGGAAGGGCACCGCATGGACGCGACCGGAAAACTTCATCGGCAACGGCCCGTTTCGCCTCAGGGAATGGAAGCCGAACCAGGTGCTCATCGTGGAAAAGAACCCGCATTATTGGGACGCGGACCGGGTGAAACTGAACGAGATCCATTTTCATCCCGTGGAGAGCCAGGACACCGAGGAGCGGATGTTTCGCACGGGCCAGCTCCATCGCACCAACGAGATTCCCATCTCGAAGATCGATGTCTATAAGCGCGACCACCCGGAGCTGATCAGGATCGAGCCCTATCTCGGCGTCTATTTCTACCGCTGCAACGTCACGCGCCCGCCGCTGGACGACGTTCGCGTGCGGCGCGCCCTCGCGCTCGCCATCGACCGCGAGAGCCTGGTCGGAAACGTCACCCGCGGCGGCCAGGCTCCCGCCTATCATTTCACGCCTCCCGGCTTCCCGGATTATCATCCCAAGGCGCGCCTGACGGGCACGCTGGAAGAGGCGAAGCGACTCCTCGCCGAGGCTGGATTCCCCAACGGCCGGGGCATGGCGTCGATCGACCTGCTTTATAACACTTCGGAGAATCATCGTGTCGTCGCCGAGGCGATCCAGCAGATGTGGCGCGTGAATCTCGGCGTGAACGCGCGCCTCGTGAACCAGGAATGGAAGGTGTATCTGGATTCCCAGGACACGCTCGACTACAGCCTGAGCCGCAGCGGCTGGGTCGGCGACTATGTCGATCCGCACACGTTTCTTCCCATCTTCGTCACCGGCGGCGGCAACAACGACACCGGCTGGTCGAACGAGGAATACGATTCACTTGTCGCAAAGTCGCTTCAGGCCAGGACGACCGGGGAGCGCCACGCGATCTACGAGCGCATGGAGCAGATCCTCATCGACGAGATGCCGATCATCCCGATCTATCATTACACGCGCGTCTATCTGCTGCATCCCTCGGTGAAGGGTTATTTCCCGACCGTGCTGGACAATCATCCGTTCAAATACATCGAGCTGGAAACGACCGCGGCGGAGTAAGCGCGCGCGCCATGAAAGCGGCGATTCATCGCCGCTCTTCGAACTCGCGATTTCGCAATCACCGCTCGAGCGTGCCCGAAAACCAACTACGCCAGCAGCGCCTCGCCTGTGCGCGCGTCGAAGACCGTGGTGCTGCGCGGCGGCAGGTCGCGCTCGATCGTCGCGCCGGACGGAAGGCGCAACGTCCGCGGTCCTCCCTCCACCGTGTGCACGACGAGCATCCCCGCGCCGTGCAGGGTCGTGTCGTCGCGCTCGTTGACCACGCGGCAGCCTGCCTTGCGGCCGATCTCGCGGACGATGCCCGGCGCGTTCGGCGCGACTGCGAAGGCCCACCAGGTGGCGCCGTCCGAAGCCACACACGCGGCGCTGCAACTGCCGTCGGCCCATCGTCCGATCGCGTTTTCCTCCGGCACGTCGAACGCCGGCACGGGAAGCGCGCGCGACAAAGCCTGCTCCTCCTCGATTCCGGCGAGCGCGAGCCGCGACACCGGTTTCTCCGGCACGAGCGCCCGCACGGGGATCGGTGAAAACGTCTGCTGGTTCGCCGGCGCGACCGATTCGTTGTCGCTCCAACCACAGTATCCCAGCAGCGCGACATGACGCCCATCGACCGCGACCCTGGTTTTGATCCACTCGCGTTGCACGGGCGTGAGCACCGGCGTGGTCGCGAAGATCACCAGCCGAAACGCGCTCAGGTCGATCGACGACAGTTCGGAGATCAACGCGTCTTCATGGATCAATCCCGAGCGATAAAGCGCCTCGCTCAAGCCATCGACCAGCCGCGGCGTGAGCGGATCGGCCTGCGTCGGCGGCTGCCCGCCGAATTCGAATGCCTCGACGGAATGGCGGCGGCTCGCGATGTGGCAGAACGACCACGGATCGTGGATCACCAGCACATCCGCTCCACGCGCGAGCGGCGCGGCGACGCGCTCGGCGACGATCCGCCGCAGCGCGCGCACTTCCTCCATCAAGCGCGGATGATCCCACCAGCCGATCGTGCCCAGGCCCGCGAAGGCCGGCGTGCCCGCCAGCGGGCCGAACTCGAACCACCATGCGCCGCCGCCGCGGGCGACCGGTTGCAGGATGTTGCGGCGCATGATCGCGACGTCGTCCTCGATCGTGCTCTTGAAACTGCGCTCCCATGGCGACCCGCAGACCGCGGTCGCCTGATCCATCTCGTCGAGCCAGAGTTTGCCCGCGCGGATGACGGCGCCGACGAGGCCGCGCGCCTGGCCGCTGCCGCCGAACTCGCGCGCCGCGGCTTCGTACGACTGCGGCGCGCACAGGCAATCGAGGTGAGGCGAGGCGAGCACCTTGTCGAGCGCGAGATGGCCGCCGGCAGCGTGACGGTTGAACTGGTTGTAGAAATAGCCTTGAAACGCCGCGGTCACGAGCGGACGCGGCCACGAGGCCTTGGCCGCGCCGGCGAGGCCGAGCAACGCGTCCGCCATCTCGCCGTGGAGAAACTCGAAGTAATCGATCACCGGCCGCCGCAGCCTGGGATCGCGCAGCATGCCGACGTCCTCCGCTTCGCGCACGGGCGTGTCCGGCGCGTTCGCATCCTCCCACCGCATGCCGGGCCGATTCCACGCGCGGGCGAACGCGGCCTCGTTTTCATAACGGTCGCGCAGCCAGCCGCGAAACGCGTTCGTCGCGGCCGGGCCCGTGTCCGGATCATGATACATGAAGGCGAACTGGTGCCATTCGCCATAGACGCCGTTGGCGAGTTGCAGGCCGAAAATCGAGTCGCCCTGCTTCGTCGCCGCCAGCTCGCCGCAAAACCGTTCGATCTGTCGGGCCGCCCACGCGCGCCACAGGCGTGACGAAAAACTCGCGCGCCACGGCTTCACGTTGTCCTCCTTCAGCGGCCGGATCAGCCCCCAGGGCTCCGGCTCGTCCGGCTCCGTATCCGCATAACGCACACACTCGTCGCGGTGGCGCGCGCACCACCACGGCGGCGCGTTGACGTGCAGGCGGAGCATCACGGCGGCGTCCGGACACTGATCGAGGATTCCCTGCGCCTGCCGGACCGCGAGCGAGACGTCGAGCGCGTCGTCCTCGCCGATCATCTGCTCGAACCAGACATCAGCCTGAAACAACCGCACGCCCGCGTCGGCGAAGAGCCGGATGTTTCGCGCCGGCACCTCCTCCCACGACCAGCGCGCGCCGGGACAATCGGTGAGCGCGTAGATGAGGGGAGCCACCGGCTCATCGTCGAGCAACAAGAGAGGTCTGCCGCCGCGTGGCGTGACGGACGCACGAAAAGGGGAGGGCATCCGCTCACCAAACCATCCGGCGCGCGCGCTTCGAGTTCCAAGCTCGAGATCGACGGCAGATCCGGGATGGGGCGCTCGATCAGCTCCGCTGCCAGGCGGTTCGCCGAACGACGCGCGCAGGGACGCGCGCGGCCACCTTGTGCGACCTTCGGCTTCCGACCTTCGGACTTTCGCCTCCTTCGAGAGGCCTTTCAGCTTGCCCATCCACGCGGTCGCGATGCCTTTTAACCGACCCCTTTTGCATGTCGCCCGGTTCCCCAAAAAAGCCTCTTCGCGCGCCCACGCTGGCTGACGTCGGTCGCGTCGCCGGGGTTTCCGCCGTGGCCGCCTCGGCCGTGTTGAACGGCTCGCGCACCTCCTCGCGCATCTCGGCCAAAACACGCGCGCGCATCCTCGAGGCGGCCGCGAAACTCGACTACCGCGTCAATGCCGCCGCCCGCGCGCTCGCCCGGCAGCGCATGCACACGATCGGCGTGGCCGTGGTCGTGCGGGGCGGCGACCTCGACCATTATTTCCTGGAGGTCTTCAACGGCGTGCTCGCCAGGGCCGCCAAGGAAAACCAGAACGCCACCGTCTTCACCCTTCACAACTGGGACGACGACACTGCGCGCCTCTCCTCGTTTTGCGATGGCCGCATCGACGGCATGATCCTCGTGGGCCCGCTCTTTCCCACCGAGCGCGCGAAGGAGCTGCCGCCCCACACGCCCTTTGTTTCCCTGCACGCGAATCATCCGCTTCCCGGAGTGGTCAACATCGAGAGCGACGAGGAAACCGGCGCCTACAACATGGTCCGCCACCTCATCGACCGCGGGCACCGGCGCATCCTCCACCTCTCCGGGGGCGCCGGCCTGCTCGGCGCGCAACGCCGCCTCCGGGGCTACCAGCGCGCGCTGATCGATTGCGGGGTCATGCCCGACGACAACCTCGTGGCCGAGGCCGGCTTCAACATGAGCGACGGGCGGCGCGCCACCCGCGAGTGGCTGGCCCGCTCCGTCCGCCAGCCGCTTCCCGACGCGGTGTTCTGCGTCAACGACCGGGTCGCCCTCGGCTGCATGGAGGTGATGGCCGAGCGCGGATTCAAGGTCCCCGGCGATATCTCCATCGCCGGATTCGACGATTCGCTCGCCGCGCGCACCTCCCTCCCGCAACTGACCACCGTGCGGCAGAACCTGCGCGACATGGGCTCCGCCGCGGTCGAATCCCTTCTCACCCACGTCGAGCACCGAAGAAACCCCGAGCTGCCCGTCACCTGGGGCCCGATCGTCTTCCCCACCGAGCTGGTGCTGCGATCCTCGGTGGCCGCGCCGCCCGCCAGGGCGCGGCGGATCGCGGCTCTCCCCGCGGCTCCCGCATGACCCGCGTATCCACAAGTCCAATACACATTTCGGGCCTTCGAGCCCCGCCGGGGCGCGGCTTATGAGCATTTTCAGACGTCTTCTCCCTCGCGCCCGGGCCCGCCTCCTCCTTCTCGGCGCCGGCGTCATCACCCTTGCCGCCGGGTGCGGACGCCCGGCTGATTCCGGCCGGACGCATGTCGTTTATTGGGAGAAATGGACCGGGGCCGAAGGGGCCGCGATGAAGGCCGCCGTCGATGCCTTCAACGCCTCGCAGGACGATATATTCGTCGAGCTGCTCACCGTCTCCGGCATCGATCGAAAAACGATTCTCGCCATCGCGGGCGGCGACCCGCCCGACATCGCCGGCGTGTGGGTGCAGAATCTCGCGTCGTGGGCGGACGCGAACGCGCTTCAACCGCTCGACTCGTTCATGGAGGCCGACGGCGGCACGGTCGAGGCGTTCATGTCCCGCTACGAAGACGCGTTCACCCGGATCTGCCGGCATCGTGGAAAGATCTACGGCCTGCCCTCGACCCCCGCCTCGATCGCGCTGCATTGGAACAAGAAGCTGTTTCGCGAAGCCGGGCTCGACCCCGAGCGGCCTCCGCGCACGACCGAGGAACTCTACGAGTTCTCGAAGAAGCTGACCCGGCGGGATCCGCGCACCGGCCGGCTCACCCAGATCGGATTCTATCCCGCGGACCCGGGCTGGTGGCGCTGGGCCTTCATGCCGTACTTCGGCGGCTCGCTCCTCGACGAGCACGACAATATATCCATCGGGGCCGATCCGAAAAACATCGAGGCGATGCAGTGGGTGCAGAGTTACTCCGACCTCTACGGCGTCGAAGACCTGAAGATCTTCTCGAGCGGCTTCGGGCAGTTCAGCTCCCCGCAATATCCGTTCTTCGCCGGCAAGACCGCCATGGTCTTTCAAGGCGTGTGGCTCAACAACTACATGCAGGACTTCGCGCCCGGGCTCGACTACGGCTGCGCCGCCTGGCCGGCGGCCGATCCCAAGGTCGGCCCCTACTCGGTCATCGAGGCCGACATGCTCATCATCCCGCGCGGCGCCAGGCATCCGAAGGAGGCATGGGAATTCATCAAATACCTGAACTCCGCCAACACCTCCGCGACGACGCGCGAGGAACTCCGGGGCATGGAGCTGCTTTGCTATCTGCAGGAGAAGAACTCGCCCCTGCGCGAATGGAGCCCCTACTTCGCGGAGCATCACCCGCACCCTTTCATCGATGTCTTTCGCGACCTCGCGCGGCTGCCGGACGTCGGGCACGTCCCGATCATGGGCATATGGAGTGAATATGCGCGCGAGCTGAACGTCGCCGAGGAACTCGTTCGCTACAAGGAGATGGCGCCCCGCGCCGCCCTCGACCTGGTCCAACGCCGGATCGAAAGAAGCTGGCGGCGCCACCTCGAGGGCGTGGAGCTGCAACGCCGCGCCGCGAAATCGGATTCGGACGACGCGGCGGAAGCCGGCCGCGCGCGGCCCGCGAACGACTCTTCCCAACCATGACGTCTCACGAATGGCGCAAACTGCGCACCGGCCTCGGCTTCACCAGCCTCTGGATCATCGGCTTCGGCGCGTTCCTTCTCTTTCCCGTCCTCGCCTCGCTCTATTTCAGCTTCTGCAACTACTCCGTGCTCCAGAGCCCCGTCTGGATCGGCCTGGAGAATTATCAGCGCCTCGCCGCCGACGGCGTCTTCTGGAAATCGCTTCAAAACACCCTGTTCTACGCGGGCCTCGCCGTTCCCTTCGGCACGGTGGTGTCGCTCTCGATGGCGCTGCTGCTGAATCAGGACGTGAAGGGCCGGGCGTTCTTCCGCACGATTTTCTATCTGCCCTCGATCGTGCCGATCGTCGCCACCTCGATGCTGTGGCTGTGGATATTCAACGGCCAGTACGGCATCCTCAACGCCGTCCTCCGCCCCCTCTTCGATCTCGCGGGCGGGAGCCCGCCGGCCTGGCTCGCCGATCCGACCTGGTCGAAACCCGCGCTCATCCTCATGAGCCTCTGGGGCGTCGGCAATTCGATGGTGATCTATCTCGCCGGCCTCCAGGACGTGCCGAAGGAGATGTACGAATCCGCCTCGATCGACGGCGCGAGTCCGTGGCGGCGGTTCTGGCACATCACCCTGCCGATGATTTCGCCCGTGCTGTACTTCAACGTCATCATGAGCATCATCGCCTCGATGCAGATCTTCACCCAGGTGTATGTGATCGCGGGCGGGCTCGCCGGCTCGCCCAATCCGCTCGAAGGACAGCCCGCGCGCTCGCTTCTGTTTTATACCATATACATCTACGCCGCCGCGTTTTTCGACCTGAACATGGGCTACGCCTCCGCCATGGCCTGGATTCTTTTCGTCATCACCGCCGCGCTCACGATCACGGCCAACCGCGTCGCCGCCCGCAGCGTGCATTACTCGGGCTGACCGCCGCGCGATGAAAGACCGCACTAGCATCGGACGCTATGTCGTCTACGCCTGCCTCGGGTTCGGCACGATCCTCTTCGCGTTCCCCCTCCTCTGGATGGTGATCACCTCGCTCATGCCGATCGAGCAGGCGATGACCTATCCGCCCAATTTCATCCCCAGGGCGCACTTCGTCGTCATCGACGGGGAACGCGTCGAGGTGACCGCGGACTTCGAGATCGGCGAGCCCGGGGTTCTCGTCGAGATCAACCGCGGCAATCGGGCCGGCGAGCGCTTTTTTCTTCCTCACGGATATTACAACCCGGAGGATCCGGGTCTCGCCCTGGTCAAGGAAGTCGAGGCCGGCTGGTGGCAGGTGACGCAGCGCTCGGAATCGGGCACGGCCGCGATCGAGCGGAATCTTGCGCGCGACATCGTGCCGCCGGACGCGATCGAGACCGTGATCCAGCCACGCTGGTCGAACTACCCCGACGCCCTCGGCGCCATGGGCGGCCGCGTGCCGCAGGACCTCGGGGAGAAGGTGGACGAGACGATCCCCGAGGGCGTCGACGGCCACGTCAGTTTCTTCACCTTCCTCTGGAACACCGTGATCGTCTGCGTGCTCGGCGTGATCGGAACCGTTATATCGAATTCGATCATCGCCTACGGTTTCGCGCGCGTGAAGTGGCGGGGGCGCGACACGTTTTTCGCGCTCACGCTCGCCACCATGATGGTGCCGTTTCCCGTGCTCATGGTGCCGCTCTATGCCGTGTTCAAGGAACTCGGCTGGATCGGCACGCTGCTGCCGCTCTGGGTTCCGGCGTTTTTCGGGAGCGCGTTCAATATCTTCCTCATGCGGCAGTTCTTCCGCACCATCCCCGAGGAGTTGAGCGAGGCCGCGCGCATCGACGGCTGCAGCGAATGGCGCATCTTCTGGCGCATCATCATTCCGCTCAGCCGCCCGGTGCTCGCGGTTTCCGCGCTCTTTCACTTTCTCTGGGCGTGGAACGACTTTCTCGGCCCGCTGTTGTTTCTCACGCGCAAGCACACCTTCACGCTCGCGCTCGCGCTGCAGAGCTACCAGACGCAGCACGGCGGCGTGCAATGGCATTTCCTCATGGCCGCGAGCGCGGTCACCGTCATACCGATCGTCATCCTGTTTTTCTTCGCGCAAAAGACCTTCATCCAGGGCATCGCGACGACAGGCTCGAAGAGCTGAAATACGTCGGGAACGCCCCCACGGCGACCCGCCCACGAAAGCCACTTTTCTGTAACGTACGCGACAGAAACCCGGCTTTGAGTCCACGAGATCCATCGCCGGTGAAGGGCGTCTGTCGGGATTTCCCCCGGCCTTCCTTCCATGCGCTTGCGCGCCCCCGGGGGACGCGGTAGCGGGTTCAGCGTGCAGAAGACGTTTCTGGAGTTCTTCGCAGGCATCGGCTTGATGCGCCTGGGCTTGGAACAGGCAGGCTGGTCGATCCAGTTCGCCAACGACATCGACCCCGCGAAACTCGCGATGTATCGCGCAAACTTCACCGACGCGGACGACCACTTCGTCCTTGGCGACATTCACAGCCTCCCGGCGCGCAGCCTGCCTTCCGCCTCGCTCGCGACCGCCTCCTTTCCGTGCAACGATCTCTCCCTCGCCGGCTCGAGGGCGGGGCTGAAAGGGTCGCAATCGTCCGCCTATTGGGGATTCACAAAACTGCTCGAGGCGATGGATGAGCGGAAACCAAAAATCGTGCTGCTCGAAAACGTGCCCGGCTTCCTCTCGTCGCACGGCGGCCGCGATCTGGAAGCGGCTTTGCTGGAACTGAACCGGCTCGGTTACGCCGTGGATACTTTCATTCTGGACGCCGCGTGGTTCGTGCCTCAAAGCCGCCGGCGGCTGTTTATCGTCGGCAGTCTCGAGACGCCGGTCGCCGCGCCGGATGCCCGGGAGGCGCCCGGATTTTTTGAGAGCGAACTTCGCCCCAAGGCCCTCGCGCGTTTCATTTTCGACCATCCGGAGATCAACTGGCAGATACGCCCGCTCCCCGCGATTTCCCGGAGGGCATCGACCCTCGAATCGATCCTGGAAGACATCCCCGCAAGGTCGGAGATCTGGTGGAGCGAGGAACGTGTCGCCTACCTTCTCGCCCAGATGAGCAATCGCCACCGCGAGCTGGCCGATCGCATGATCCGCGGAACCCGCCACTCCTGCGGCACGGTCTTCAGGCGGGTGCGAGCAGGAAAGTCGATGGCAGAACTGCGGACTGACGGCGTTGCCGGTTGCCTTCGAACACCGCGCGGAGGAAGCGGGAGGCAGATTCTATTTGTTGGCGGCCGGGGCAAGGCGCGCGCGCGTCTGTTGACCGGTCGCGAATGCGCCCGCCTCATGGGAGCGGGAAATTTCGTGCTGACCGCGCCGCTCAATCAAGCGCTGTTCGGCTTCGGCGACGCCGTGTGTGTCCCGGTGATCGAATGGATCGCTCGAAACCATCTGAATCGCATCGTCGAAGATCAATCCACGGAGCGACAGCCCGCGCGAAACACGGCATGACGAGCGAGCCGTTGATCGATCGCTTCAAATCCCGGCTCGCGCTGAAGCCCGTTTCGGCTTCTCCGTATATACAGTCAGCGGGTTGACGCGGCAGAGCACAACAAGTCCCTTCCGACCAGGATTCCGCGCAATCTTATATCATCCAGACATCCCGGAAGATGAAAAACGCTGGCACACCGCTGTCGCGCTCCGCGCTCATGGCGCGGATTCGATCGTCCGGGAATCGATCGACGGAGCTGCGCCTGATCGCTCTGTTTCGAACGCACGGAATCAAGGGCTGGCGCCGGTCGTCGCGGCTCTTCGGCCGGCCCGATTTCGTTTTCCCCAAGGCGCGTCTGGCCATCTTTGTCGATGGCGAGTTCTGGCACGGACACCCCGCCAAATGCCGGATGCCTTCGACGAACCGCCCGTACTGGGAAGCAAAGATCGCGCGCAACAGAACGAGGGATCGGGTCGTGAACGCTCATCTTCGAGGCCTGGGGTGGCGTGTCTTGCGCATTTGGGAGCACCGGCTCGCGCCCAAACATGAAGCGCAAACGATGAAGCGTATCCGGGAATCGCTAAACAAACCTCTCTGACGTCTTTAGCCTGATACAACGTGAACCCTATGGTGTGCGAATGCCTCTCGACAGGCTCCGAGCTCACCGGAAAAGATGCTCGGCTATATCAGTTCGCACCCGCCGACAAAAGAGCGCGTCCAGGCAATCACCGGCGACGTCGAAAGCGGAAGCGAGAGCGCCAGACCCGCAGGCGATCCTGAGTCATCTTCACGGCTCGGTTCGAGAAACCATTTTCCTGTAACGTACGCGACAGAATCGAGGCTTTTGATCGGCAGAGTGAGGCGCCTTTGAAACAGGTTTGGAAAGGCTCAGCCGGGAGCCGGATCGTCGTGATCTGAAAATAACCGACGCAGACGCCGCATCAGCTTTTCGGGGCGGAGAGTTTCACATTCCCAGACAATCAATACACGCCAGCCGGCGGTGCGTAACGCGCGTTGCTGCCGTCGATCCCGGGCAACATTGGCCGCAAACTTGGCCTGCCAAAATGCATGCCGTGTTGTCGGATTGGTGGTCCGTGAGCAGTTGCGGTGACGGTGCCAAAAACACCCATGTACGAAGACTACCGTCTTC
>CAZFCY010000064.1:0-25650 GCA_964517665.1 uncultured Opitutaceae bacterium
GGAGGAGGCCGTCCATGCCGTCGAGGTCGATGAACGCGCCGAAGTCGGTGATGTTTTTGACGGTGCCGCGAACGACCTGGCCCGGGGCGATGCGATCGAGGAGGGCGCGACGCTTGTTGGCGCGCTGTTCCTCGATCAGCTCGCGGCGGGAGAGAACGATGTTCTTCCGGTCGAGATTGATCTTGAGAACCTTGAAATCGTAGGTCTGGCCGACGTACTGATCGAGGTTCTTCGGTGGCTGGATATCGACGTGCGAGGCCGGCAGGAACGAATCCACGCCGATGCTCACGATCAGGCCGCCCTTCACCTTGGCGCGCACGCGCCCGGCGACGATGGAGCCCTCGGAGCACTTCTGGAGGATGTTCTCCCAGTTTTTCTTCTGCTGGGCCTTGTCGTAGGAAAGGATCGGGTTGCCCTGCCGGTCCTCGAGCTTCTCCAGGAAGATATCGATGGTGGAGCCAATCTGAAGCTCTCCCAGATCCACGAACTCGGAGGCGGGAATGACTCCCTCCGACTTGCCGCCGATATCGACGACAACTTCGTTCTGGCGGATCTCGGTGATGATGCCCGGGACAATCGAACCCTCTTTGAGACTGTCAAAGGAGCTCTGGGCGAGCAACTCTTGCATTACGGAACTCATGACGCAGTGGCCGGACACCCGAAACCGCTTCTGAAAATCGAGCCTCCTGCCGGAATGCGAAACCAGCCGGAAGCCGGTCCCGCGGTGTTTGTGTTAACCAACCAAATGAGCTGACCTGAAGCGGAACGGCAGTCAGCCCCCACACTTGCCGCAAACGGCGACAATCCGGCCTCCCATCGAGCCCGGCAAGCAGAAATTCGAGTTCGCAAAACAGCCCATGCCAGACGGGTGGCCGCGGGCGTCCCGGCCCGCATTGCGCGACGCAAATCAGGCGGCAGACGCGCGCTTTTCCAAGAGGCTTGCAGCTCAAACGCGAGCCAGGACGCCCGCGGCGCCTGTCGATCAGTTCCGCCGAGGCGCTTCGGCGGGCTCTTCAGGAAGCACCGATGAGCCGGCTGGCAGCGCCTGGTCCATCCGCTGCCAGAACGCGTCGTAGAGCGCGCCTTCCTTGATCAACCGGCCCGAGGCCGGGACGGATTCCGAGGCGGAGGGATCCTCGCTCTCGTTCCAAAAGCCGATCCGCACCTGCGACATTCCCTCGCTGGTCCAGCCCACCGACACGATCGCGCGGCGCTGCTGCCGTGTCTGCGCGGCTCCGCCTGGAAGGGTCCGGGAAATCATCTCGATGCGATCCGAGTCGCCGCGGCCGAACTCGCGTTCGAATCCCATGTCCTCGAGCGTCGCCTGCGCCGCCTTCATCGCCGTGTCGGCGTCCTGCGTGTATTGAAATTCCTGCGCGTATTGCCGCAGCCGCAGGCGATCGAGCGAAACGCCGGCGCAACCGCCCGCTCCGCCGAGAATGAAGCCGGAGACGAGCGCGAGACAGAGGAAGGGAAGAGCGGATTTCATGTTCGGTTGCGTGGATGCGCGGCGGCAGATCATGGACAGCGAAACCTCATGCCGGTTGCTGCTGGGAGATGCAATGCAGCGTTCCCAGTCCCCAGACGAGGTCGAGGCAGTCGATGCCGACGACCTCGCGATCCGGGAAACATCCGCGCAGGACTTCGAGCGCCTCGCCATCGCGTTTCGGCTGCTGAAAAGTCGGGACGAGAACGGCTCCGTTGATGATGAGAAAATTGGCGTAACTCGCGGGCAGCCGTTGCCCATCGACATGACGCGCCGCCGGCATCGGCAGTTCGGTGACCTCGAAGGCATTGCCGCGCGGCGTGCGCAACGACTGCAGTTTCTCGAGGTTCTCGCGCAGCGGGCGAAAGTTGGGGTCGCGGCGGTTGCGCTCGACCACGGTCACGATCGCGTCCGGCCGATAAAATCGCGTGAGGTCGTCGATGTGCCCGTCGGTGTCGTCGCCCTCGATGCCGTCGCCGAGCCAGATCACGGTCTTGATTCCGAGATAGTCGCGCAGCGCCTGCTCGATCTCGTGGCGCGTCTTGCGCGGGTTGCGATTCGGGTTGAGGAGACAGGCCTCGGTCGTGAGGAGGATGCCGCGGCCGTTCACCTCGATCGAGCCGCCCTCGAGGACCATGCGCTTCACGAAACGCCGTTTGCCCAGCGCCTTCGCGATGCGCGGCGGGATCTGGTTGTCGAGGCGGTAGGGCGGGTATTTGTTTCCCCACGCGTTGTATTCCCAATCCGTCAGCGCGACCTCGCCGGTCTCGTCGTTTTTGATGAAAATCGGGCCGTGGTCGCGGCACCAGGCGTCGTCGGTCGGGTGCGGGAAAAACTCCACACGCTCCATCTGCGCGCCGGCTTTTTCGCAGAGTTTCTTCGCGCGCGCATGCAACGGCGGCGCGGCGTTGATCCGGACCGTTTCGAAACGGCTGATCGTCGCGACGATCTCGGCAAACTTCGGCGGCACGGGCCGGAAGCGTTTCGGCCACGAGGCGCGCTTGTGCGGCCAGGAAAGCCAGACCGCCTCCTGCGGTTCCCATTCGGCGGGCATGCGAAAGCCGAGGCTGGCCGGAGTCCCGACGAGCGGGGTCTTCTTTTGAGTCGCAGAGATCACAGAGGGAGCACGGCGTTCACGGAGCAATGCTCCACCATCCCTGTCGTTCCTCTGTGACTTCCGTGACAAAAGTCGAATCCTCGCGGGCGGAGTCCATCAATCGATGAAGCGGCGCGTCAGATCGCCGTAGGCGTCGATGCGGCGGTCGCGCAGAAACGGCCAGTGCGTGCGGGTCGTGTCCACCTTCCCGAGATCCACCGGCGCGATGAGGACTTCCTCGCCGTCGGCGCTCGCCTTGGCGAGGATCTCGCCGCTCGTGCCGGAGACGAAGCTCCGGCCCCAGAACTCGATGCCGTCGCCGCCGATGGGCTGCTCGAGGCCGACGCGGTTGACCGCCGCGACGAAACAGCCGTTGGCCACGCCGTGCGAGCGCTGGATCGTCTCCCACGCGCCGTGCTGGCGCTCGCCGTATTCGGATTTCTCCGACGGATGCCAGCCGATCGCGGTGGGATAAAACAGGATCTCCGCGCCCTGCAATGCCGTGAGCCGCGCGCCTTCGGGATACCATTGATCCCAGCAAACCAGCACGCCGATGCGGCCGAATTTCGTGTCCCACGCGCGAAAGCCGGTGTCGCCCGGCGTGAAGTAGAATTTCTCGTAGAAAAGCGGATCGTCCGGAATGTGCATCTTCCGGTAGATGCCGAGGAGTGTGCCATCCGCGTCGATGATCGCGGCGGTGTTGTGATACAGGCCGGACGCGCGCTTCTCGAAGAGCGAGGCGATGATGACGACGCCGTATTTGCGGGCGATCTTCTGAAACGCCTCCGTGCTCGGCCCGGGGATCGGCTCGGCGAGGAGGAAGTTGGCGTGATCCTCGCTCTGGCAGAAATACTGCGAGCGAAAAAGCTCCTGCGTGCAGATGATCTGCGCGCCTGCCTTTGCCGCCTTTTCCGCGAGCGCGAGCGCCTTTTTCAGGTTGGCCCTGGGATCCGCGACGCACGCGTGCTGGAGCAGCCCGAGTTTGATCTTCATGTCGAAAGGAAAGCCTGCCGCCGCGCGCCGTCGCCGCCGTCAGTACACGACCTTGTTCAATGGATATTCGATGATGCCCTCGGCGCCCATCGCCTTGAGCTGCGGAATGATTTCGCGCACCACAGCCTCGGCGATGATCGTCTCCATCGCAACCCAGTCGCTGTCGCTCAACGGCGACACGGTCGGCTTGCGCAGGGCCGGGAGCTGCGCCAGCAACTCGGCCACCTTGGCGCGGGGCGCGTTCAGCTTCAGGCCGACCTTGTTCTCGGCCTCGAGCGCGGCGCGGATGAGCATCGCGATGTTCTCGATCTTCCGGCGCTTCGCGGGGTTCTCCCAACTCTTTTTGTTCGCGATGAACTTCGTGTTGGTTTCGAGAATCGTGTCGACGACGCGGAGATTGTTGGCCCGGAGCGAGCTGCCGGTCTCGGTGATGTCCACGATGGCATCGACGAGGTCCGGCGCCTTCACCTCCGTGGCGCCCCAGGAAAATTCGACCCGGGCTTTCACGCCGTGTTTCGCCAGATAGCGCTCCGTCGTTCCCACGAGTTCGGTGGCGATGCGCTTGCCGGCGAGATCCTTGATCGAGCGCACTTCGCTCGACTCCGGCACGGCGATGACCCAGCGCGACTTGAGCGTGGAGGCCTTGCTGTAGATCAGGTCGCAAACTTCGACGACATCCGACTCGTTTTCGAGAATCCAGTCATGCCCCGTGAGGCCGCAGTCGAAGAAGCCGTGCTCGACGTAGCGTGAGACTTCCTGCGCGCGCACCATCCGGCCGTCGAGTTCGGGATCGTCGAACGCGGGGCGGTAGGAGCGCGAGCTGACCGTGATCCTGTAGCCCGCGCGGGCAAAAAGCGCCCGGGTGGCCTCCTCGAGACTTCCCTTCGGAAGCCCGATCATCAGCAGCGGTTGGGTTTGGGACATGGCCGCTTGAGAGAGCGGGAGCGATTTCGCGCCTTCAAGTAAAAAGGCCTCTATTCTTTTGACAGTCGGTCGATGTAAAAAATATGGTTTTCCCTTCTTATGCGATCGCTGCGCACGACGACGCCCTCGCTCCATCACGCCCGTCTGTCGCCTCGGGTTCCGGGGGCACGGGCAGTGTTTTTCCGAGCGCCATCGAGCCGGATTCGTCCGCCAGCTTCCAATCGATAAACGTCCCCTCTTACCGTTCCATGTCGGCCAAGCCCAAGCCACTGATCCTGATCGTCGAAGACGAACCCGAACTGGCCAACATCATCTCCCATCAACTCGAGACGGTGGGGATGCAGACGCAAACCTACCACCGCACGGTTCACGCGTTCCGCTTTCTCAAGAGCAACTTCGCGAACCTCATGCTTCTCGACATCACCCTCCCCGACCAGGATGGATTCTCCTTCCTCGACGAGTTGAAGAAAAACGAGATGAACGTGCCGGTGATCTTCCTCACCGGCAACGATTCGGAGGTGTCGAAGGTGAAGGGGCTCGAACTCGGCGCGGACGACTACATCACGAAACCGTTCAGCGCGGCCGAGTTGATCGCGCGCATCAACGCCGTGCTCCGCCGCGCCGAATCCTCGCGCGATTTCAACGTCACGAAAAACGCCCGCATCACGGACATGCCCTTCGAATTCGAGGGCGCGTCCATCGACCCGCGGACGCTGACGGCGACTTTTCCCGACGGCTCGACCGAAAAGCTCGGCCGGAAGGAATTCGGCATCATCGCCTATCTCGCGTCGAATATCGGCGTCATCATCACGCGCAAAAACCTGATCCACTCGGTCTGGGGTCTGCACGCCGACGTCCGCAGCCGCTCGCTCGACCAATATATCGTGAAGATCCGCGACCTCTTCGGGAAAAAAGGCCGCCCGCTCACGAACCTCCGGACGGTCCACGGCATCGGCTACGAGTATTCACCGGCCGAGGAAAACGAGCCGAGCGCGATGGGTTCCAGCCCGGAATCCTGAGGGGTTCCACGCCGCCCGGCCGCGTCGTCCCCGCGCTCCCGCGCAGGACTGCGAAGAACAGATCCAAAAAAGAGCGCCAGCCCTTTCGGGCCGGCGCTTTTTCGGGATCCGGTGACTGCCCTACCGTCACCCAAAAGTGTGCTCGGCTTCGGCCTCGACGACATCGTCGAAGTGGCGCGATGTCCGCGCGGGAGCCTTTGCGAGATGGAAACCGGTCTCGTCCTCGTACCCTTCCGGCGCGCGGCGCACGTTGATGAAAGTGAAAACGGCGCCAGCGGCCCAGAGGGCGACAAGGATGAGAACGACTCCAGTCATCATATGCGGAGTCTAATCGGCCACACCGCGGCCGGACATAAGGGACATGCCCCAAAAGCGCGTTGGAAAAGCTCCCGACTGCGCCTTCGCCGCCGGTATTTCTGCCGGCCCCCTACTCCGCCGCCACCGCGGCCGCCGGAGCGTCCGCCACGGAGAGCTGCACGATGTCCGGCTGCTCGTGCTCGCTGTGGAAGCGCATCGAGACGATCTTCGAGACGCCGCGCTCCTCCATCGTCACGCCGTAGATGCTCTGCGAGGCGGCGATGGTGCGCTTGTTGTGCGTGATGATGATGAACTGTGAACTCCCGGTGAACTGGCGCAACAGCGTGGTGAAGCGGCCAATGTTCGACTCGTCGAGCGGCGCGTCGAGTTCATCGAGCACGCAGAACGGACTCGGCTTCACCATGTAGATGGCAAAGAGAAGGCCGACCGCGGTCATCGTTTTCTGTCCGCCCGAGAGCAGCGTGACGCCGCGCAGGCGCGTGCCGGGCGGCTGGGCCACGATCTCGATGCCGCTCTCGAGCAGATCGTCGGACTCCTGGAGGATAAGGTCGGCGTGGCCGCCGTTGAAAAGCGTCTTGAAGGTCTGCGCGAAGTTGCGGCGGATCTGCTCGAAAGTGTCGGCGAACTGGCGTTGCGAGGTCTGGTTGATCTCGTCGATCGCCTTGAGCAGCTCGGCCTTGGAGTTGATCAGGTCGTCGCTCTGCGCCTTGAGAAACTCGAAGCGTTGCTTGAGTTCGCCGTATTCCTCGATGGCGACGAGGTTGACCGGCCCCATGCTGTGCAAGCGCTGGCGCAGCGCCTGCACCTCGTTCTTCACCGCGTCCCAATCGGTGTTCTCGAGCTTCGCCAGCTCCCCGGGTGTCGGCTGGGCCTTCTGCGGCGCCGGGCCCGGCGCGGCGGATGGCGGCGGCGCGTCCGCGGCGTCTTCAGATTCCACGGTTGCCGCTTCGGTCGCGACCGCGGATGTGGCGGGCGCGCATGTCTTCCCGTTGTTTTCCGGCGCGCCGTTGTCGTCGGAGTCGCCGGAATCGTCATCGAGATCGAGCGTCTTGATGCCCTCCGGTTGCTGGCCGGCCATCCACAATTCGTAGCGCCAGTCGACCGACTGCAACCCGACGTTGTGCTCGCGGGTCGCCTCTTCCTGCAAAAACTGGAGGCGCGCCCGCCGCTCCGCGAGATCGACCTGCAGCCTGGAGAGATCGGAGCGAAGCGAGTCGGCATTCTCGCGCAGGTAGGATTGCTCGCGTTCGAGCACGTGCAGGGCTTCCTCGATGCGGACGAGTTCGGCGCGCGTCGATTCGACCGAGGCCTGCGAGATCTCGAGCGTGCGCGCGCTTTCCTCTTCGCGCGCGCGCTGCGAGGCGGCCTCGCTCTCGAGCTGGCCGATCTGCTCGGTCCACACCTCGATCTCGCGCAGGCGCGAGGCGCGCCCTTCGCCGAGCGAACTGCGGCGCGTCGCGAGTTCGGAAAGCCCGCGGTTGAGGACTTCGAGCCGCTGGCGCTTCTCGGCGAGGTCGAAGCGCGCCTGGGAAACCGCCTCGAGCTTCACGTCGCGCTCGGCGCGGAGGGTGGAAAGATTTTTCTCGGCGGCCTCGATTTCGGCCTTGATCGACGTGACCCGCGACTCGCCGTCGGTGAACTGCGCGCGCGCCTTGTCGAGGCGCTCGATCGCGCGCTGGTGGGTTTCCTCGATCGCGGATTGTTCGCGGTCGAGCCGAACACGCCGGGCCTCGGTCTCCTGGAGGGAACGCTGGGCGTTTCTCTCCTCGGCGGCGACGCCGGCGGAGTGTCTGGTGCTCTCGACATGCTCCCGGCGGCGGTCTTCGAGCGCGCTTTCCGCTTCGTCAAGGCGTTTTCCGATGCCTTCCGCTGTGGTCCGCAGCGTGGCAAGGGCGGCCTGGTCGGCCTCGAGTTCGGCGGCGATGCTCTTGATGTCCGCGGCGCGCTGGAGGATTCCCGAGCCGGCTTTTTTCTGGCCTCCGAAAATCAATCCGCGCCGGTCGATGAGCTGACCGTCGAGGGTGGCGGCGAGCGTAAACTCGAGCGCGGGATTCGCCTGCCAGAAGGCGAGAAAATCGCCCGCGCTCTCCGCGACAAAACACCCGCTCAGGAGCGCCGCGGCGGGATGGTCGGCGGCGTCCGCCTCGTCCGGATGGAGCGCGTGGATCGCCGGCTGGATCGAAGGCGGAAGCGCCGACGACGCGCCCGCGGCGCTCGTGTCGCGGGCGGCGATGTCGAAGCGCAGGCAGGCGCGACCGAGCTTGCGTTCCGCGAGCTGCTCGAGAATGGCCCGGGCGGTCTCGCCGTCATCGACCACGATCGCCTCGACGGCCGCGCCGAGGAGCGTCTCGATCGCGCGCACGTAGCGCGACTGCACCTTGAGCCGCTCGCTGAGCGCCGCGAAGCGCCGGCCCTCGAACGCGCCACCGAGCCGGCCCTGGATCAGGGCCTTGGCGCCTTCGCCGAAGCCCTCGAGTTTCTCCTGCAACTGCTGGAGCAATTTCAACCGCGCGGTCTTCTGCGCGACGCCGCGGTCGAGTTCCTGGATGCGGCGCTGCGCGTCCTTGAACTCCGCGCCGAGCTGCGCGAGCGCCTGCTGCGCGAGCGCCATCGCCTCCTGCGCTTCGTTCTGCCGCTGGCGCGCGGCCTCGACCTGCTCCTGCGCGAGCCGCGCGGCCTCGCGCGCGGCGGTCTCCGCGCGATCCTGTTCGGAAAACTCCTCGCTCAAGCGCTCGCGGCGCGCCTGGGCGGTGCGGTCCTCGACCTCGAGATTCGCGCAGTCGTTGCGCAGGCGCACGAGCGCGCTCTCGGCCTCGAGGAGCCGGTATTTCAATTGCTGGATGCTCGTCTCGACCTGGCGCTGCCGCGCCTCGATGTCCTGCAGGTCGCGGTTTCGGGTCTGGAAAACTTCGTCGGAATCGCCCAGCACGCCGAGTTGCGCCTGCTTGTCCTGGGTGGATGCGTCGGCGCGCTCCTCCAGCTCGGCGAGCTGGCTCTCGATCGAGGCGAGATCCTCGCGCGATTGCGTGATGCGCTCCTCCAGCCCGGCGCGGCGGATGTCGGCGAGGCGCGCGGCGTTGGCCGCCTGTTCGCGCTGGCTGCGCAGGTCGAACACCGCCTGCTGCGACTCCTGCAGGCGCTGGAGCAACCGCGACCGCTCGGTCTTTTGCGTGGCGAGCGACTTCTCCTTTTCCTCGAGGTCCGCTTGAAACTGCGCGACCTCGCCGCCGCGCGCGCCCAATCGCCGCTCGAGATCGGTGATCGCGCCATTGAGGTTCTCGAAAGTATGCCCGCCAAAGGCGAGATCGAGGTGCCGCAGGCGATGACTGAGCCGTTTGTAGCGGAGCGCCTTCGACGCCTGGCGGCGCAGGCTTCCGATCTGCCGCCCGACCTCGGTGATGACGTCGGTCACGCGGCTGAGGTTCTGATCGACGAGCGCGAGCTTGTTCAACGCCTCGCGCCGCTGGCTCTTGTATTTCGTGATCCCGGCCGCCTCCTCGAAAACCGCGCGGCGCTCCTCGGGTTTGGAGGAAAGGATCTGGTCGATCTGGCCCTGCGCCATGATCGAGTACGAGGTCCGGCCCACGCCGGTGTCCATGAAGAGTTTCTGGATGTCCTTCAACCGGCACTGGCGGCCGTTGATGAGGTATTCGCCGCCGCCGTCGCGCATGACGCGCCGCGTGATTTCGACCTCGTGAAACTCCATCCCGAGCTGCTCCTCGCAGTTGGTCAACAGCAGGGAGACTTCGCACAATTGCAGCGGCTTGCGGCGGTCGGTGCCCTCGAAGATGACATCCTGCATCCTGCCGCCGCGCAGGGCCTTGGCGCTCTGCTCGCCGAGCACCCAGCGGATGGCGTCGGCGATGTTGCTTTTCCCGCAGCCGTTCGGGCCGACAATGGCCGTCACGCCGGGGTCGAACTTCAGCTCGGTCGAGTCCGCGAAGCTCTTAAAGCCGTTTATCTTGAGCGCCCGCAGGTGCATAAGGGCGCGGATTTGAGGGGTCGGCCCCCACCCGATCAACTTCAAAAGCCCCGAAGTGAATAACTCGTCCGGCCGCATCGACGATTCGCGACGCGAATCGCATGCCGCCGGAGTTCCTCGACGACGCGGACGCGCGAAAGATCCGACGATGTCCATCCCGTGTCCGCCGATCGCGCGCGCCCGCGAAGCCGCGCTCTAACGGATAGATGCGCGGGCGATCGCGCCGGAGTCGTTGCGCGTGAAACTCGATCCAAGGCTCCGCCCGCGCTTGCCCTGCCGCAGGCGAGCCGTTCACCTCCCTCCCCTCTCCCGTTTCCACCCTCCCCGCCCATTCGAGATGCCCAGCTTTCACGTCCTCGATTACCTCATCATCGCCGCCTACCTCGCCGGAGTCATCATCCTCGGAAAAGTCGCCGCCAAACACGCGCAAAACCAGGAGGGCTACTTCCTCGCCGGCCGCCGCCTCGGACGCCTCTATCAGTTTTTCCTGAACTTCGGAAACGCCACGGACGCGAACGGCGCGGTCAGCACCGCGAGCATCGTCTATCAGCAGGGCGCGTCCGGCGTCTGGCTGGCGTTTCAGATGATTTTCCTGAACCCTTACTACTGGTTCATGAATGCCTGGTTTCGCCGCGTGCGCCTGACCACGATGGCGGATCTTTTCGTCGACCGGCTGGCCAGCCGGCCGCTCGCGACCTTCTATGCCGCCTTCCAGATTTTCGCGGCGGTGGTGGTGACGATCGGCTACGGCGACCTCATCGCCTACAAGATCTCCGCGTCGCTGGTCTTGAAGCCGGAGGCGAGCTGGTCTCCGGAGGACCGCGCCTCGGTCGAGGGCTACACGGAATTGCGGGAACTGGAGAAACGCGTCGCCACGACCACGCTCGACGCCGGGGAAGCGCGGCAGCTCGCCATCCTGCGCGAGCGCGAGGCGCGCGGCGAACTCCGGAGTTACATCACCGCGCTCGATCCTCTCGTCTTCTATCTCGCCTACACCCTTGTGGTCGGCGGCTACATCCTCATGGGCGGCATGGCCGCGACCGCGCTGAACGAGGCTTTTCAAGGCCTCCTCATCGTGGCGTTTTCCGTCATCCTCATTCCCGCCGGGCTCACCGCGATCGGCGGCTGGGGGGAGCTGAGCGCGCGTGTGCCGGACGAGGCCTTCCGGCTTTTCGGCACCGACGGCACATCCGAGATCACGGCGTGGGCGCTGGTCGCGATCCTCCTCGTCGCGCTTTTCCAGATCAACGGCATCCCGGGCAACATGGGCGTCGCCGGGTCCGCCAAGGACGAGTTCGCGGCGCGCTTCGGCGCGGTTTCGGGCACGTTCGGCAAACGCCTCATGACGATCGCCTGGGCCTTCGCCGGGCTGCTCGCGATCGCGATGTTTTCCGGAGCCGACTCGCTCTCCGATCCCGACCTCGCCTGGGGCGTGATGTCGCTCGAGCTGCTCGGCCCCGGGCTTCTCGGCCTCATGCTCGCGGGCGTGCTCGCGGCCAACATGTCCACCATCGCGGCGCAGACGATGTGCGTTTCCGCCCTCTATGTGCGCAACCTCCACGGCCTCTTCCGCCCTGGGTTTTCCGACCTCGCCGGCGTGCGCGCAGCGCGCTACGCGATCGTCGCGGTGATGCTCATTGGAATCGTCGCGGCCATGACGATGGACAACGTTTTCTCCGCCGTGCAGCTCATGCTCACGATCAACGTGCCCTTCGGCATCACGGTGCTGCTCATGTTCTTCTGGCGCCGGCTGACGTCGCGCGCGGTCTGGACGGCGGTGATCGTCTCGGCCGCGGTGAACATCGCGATTCCCTTCATCGCGCCGAAGTTCGAGGCCGTGCGCACGCATCCGCAGCTCGTGATCCGCAGCGAGAACGACAACGGCCGCCTCTCGCCTGTGTTTTTCGAAACCGTCGCCCGCTCGCGACCCGGCGACATCGAGAGTCCGCTGATCGGCAGCGGAAGGTTTCACAACGAACTCTTCATCCTCGACAAGCTCGGCCTCGACGTCGCCGCGATGTCCTCGGGCTCGCGCTTCGCGGCGCGTTTCTTCTTCGACGCGCTTCTGCCCCTCGCGCTCCTGCTCGTGACCAGCCTTTTCACGCGTCCGCCGCCGCGGGAGGTGGTGGATCAATTCTTCGGAAAAATGAAAACGCCCGTCGGCGCCACGCCCGAACTCGAAGCCGCCGCGATGGAAGCCACCCGCGCCGATCCGCGCCGCTTCGACCACCTCAAGCTGTTTCCCGGATCCTCCTGGGAGCACACGAAATGGGATCGCGTGGACACGGTCGGCTTTCTCGTCAGTTGCGCCGTGGTGGCCGTCATCGTCGCCACTTTCTGGATGCTGCTCGAATCCGCCGCGGGCTGAGCGTCCGCCTCGCGCGGCGGGATCCGTATCCACAATTCGGATACGTCGGCGCGGCGCGCCCCTCGCCACGCGGGCCGGGTCAGCTCTCCGCAAACAATTCCATCTGCGCCGGGCCGGGCCGCCGGAATCCGTCGGCGCGAAGCGGCGGAACGGGCCGGTCCAGGCCATGACGCCGCGCGGCCGCGCGAAAAAGCGCGCGCACCTGCTCCGTGAAAATCCCGGCCCCGGTCATGCGCTGACTGAACGCGCTCTCGTTCAGTTTCCCGCCGCGCACGTCGCGAATGCGGGCGAGGATGCGGTTTTTCTTCGTCGGGTGATGACGCTCGATCCAGTCCAGAAAGACGTCCTTCACCGCGCCCGGCAGGCGAAGCATGGTCCAGCCCGCCGAGACGGCCCCGGCAGCGGCGGCGGCCTCGAGGATTTTCGGGATCTCGTGGTCGTTCAGCCCCGGGATGATGGGCGCGACGTTCACGCCCACTGGCACGCCCGCCGCGGTCAGTTCACGAATCGCCTCGAGCCGGTCGCGCGGAGACGAGGTGCGCGGCTCGAGTTCGCGCGCCAGTTCCGCGTCGAGCGTCGTGATCGACAACGTCACGCGGGCGGCGCCGAGCCGCGCCAGCGCGCCGAGCAGATCGGCGTCCCGGGCGACGAGCCGGTTTTTCGAGATGACGCCGACCGGATTTCGAAACTCAAGAAGAACCTCCAGGCATCGCCGCGTGATTTCGAGTTTTCGTTCCACAGGTTGATAGCAGTCCGTCACGCCGCTCATCGCCAGCACGGCCGGTTTCCACGATTTGCGCGTCAGCTCGCTCCGCAACAAGGCCGGGGCGTCCTTCTTCACCATGATCCGGGATTCGAAATCGAGCCCGGCGGAAAACCCGAGATATTCGTGATACGGGCGCGCGTAACAATAGGCGCAACCGTGCTCGCAACCGCGATACGGATTGAGGCTGAACTCGAAGCCGATGTCGGGGCTGCTGTTGCGCGAAATGACCGAGCTGGCGCGATCCTCGAAAAATTCGGTCCGAAGCGCGGGCGGCATTCCCTCTTCCTCGACCGCGCCGGCGAGCGCCGCCTCCGCGTCCAGCTCGACATGCATGCGCTCGAACCGATTGGCGGGATTCGTCACCGCCCCGCGTCCAACCGGCCGGTGGTGTGAGGTGCTCCGCATGAGAAGAATAGTGTTCACATGTTCACTATTTCGTCAACGAGCGATTGCCAAATGAAAAAAATGGCCGCGGGCGTCCCTGCCCGCGGAACGACTGGCGTTCTTCGCAAGATCCCCGCGCCGCCGGTTTGCGAGCGTCCAACGACGCGCGCCGGCGCTTCAGCGCCTCGCGCCCCCGCGCGTCAGATCTGGAAATCCACCCGGCCCGAGGGCTCGTGCAGGCCGCACTCGCGCGCGACCCCGTTGAAGCGGGTCTCCTCCTCGGTCATCCCCGGCTCGAGTTTGCTCGTGGAGTGCCAGTCGCCGATCGAGACATATCCCTGTTCCCACATCGGATGATACGGGAGATCGTGCTTCTTGAGGTAACGATACACGTCGCGGCTGGACCAATCGATGATCGGATGGATCTTCGTGACCTGGTTCTGCGCCTTTACGACGTCGAGTTTCTGGCGCGTGCTCGCCTGCTCGCGGCGAAGCCCGGCCAGCCAGGCGGTCGCGCCGAGTTCGCGCACGGCGCGCGCCATCGGCTCGATCTTGTTCATGAAGTTGTAGCGGGCGAGTTCCTGCGGCCCCTGCTCCCAGCGCTTGCCGAACAACGCCTCCTGCTCGGCCGCGCTCATCTCGGCCCGATACCGCCTCAGATTCAGATCGAGACGCTCGGTCAGATCGCGCGCGAAACGGTAGGTTTCCGGGAAAAGATAACCGGTGTCGATGAATACGACCGGGATCTTCGGGACGACGCGCGTCACGAGATGAAGCATCACCGCCGACTGAACACCGAAGCTGGTGGTGAGAATCAGGCCATCGCCGAAACGCTGGTGCGCCCAAAGCACGCGATCCTCGGCCGATGCCGTCGTCAGCGCCTCCAGGTCCAGATCCGGTCCGGCCGATCGGGATGATCCATACGGCTCCGGAACCGGACCTTCATGAATGGGACTGGCTTCGGAATCGGTGACATCAGCGGATCGAACAGGATTCACAAGACCGCTACACAACTAACTTGGGCCATTTAGTAAAGTTTGATCTTCAAATCGGCGGAACGAATCCGGCAAACGAACCGGAGAACGACGCCCGTCTGCTCCGGGAGCGCCAATATCGAGCCACTTTTCTGTCGCGTACGTTACAGAAAAGTGGCTTTGGGCCGCGCAGGGTCAGCCGAGGGCGGCGAGGAGGCGGCGGGTTTCTTCGCGGCGGGCTTCGTTTTCGGCGAGCTGCTTGCGCGCGCCCTCGATGACGCTGGGCGGGGCCTTGGCGGTGAAGGCTTCGTTGGCGAGGCGCGCCTGGGTGGCGGCGATCGCCTTCTCGATTTTTTCCAGTTCCTTCGTCAATCGCTCGCGCTCGGCGGCGAGGTCGAGCGAGGAGGCGAGGTCGAGGTGGAGCGTGCCGAGCGGCGTGATCGAGGCGGGCGCGCCATCGACGGATTCGCGGCGCTCGATCGAGGCGGCGCCGATGAGTTTGACGAGGATGGCGCTGTTGCGGTCGATCGCGGCCCAGGCGTCGTCCGCGGCGACGGCGAAGAAGCGGACGTCGCGTTTGCTCGCGAGGTTGTATTCGGATTTCAAGGCGCGCGCGGCGCCGGCGAACGCCTTCAACGCCGCGGTTTCGGCCACGGCGGCGGCATCGATGCGGATCCCGCGCGCGTCCAACGCCGGGGCGCAACCGGGTTGCGCGTTCTGGATGAACTCCCCTTCGCCGCCGTAACCCAGCCGATGCCACAGCTCCTCCGTGATGAAGGGCGTGAAAGGATGCAAAAGCAGCAGCGTCTGGCGGATGACGAGATCCTGCACGGCGAGGCAGGCATCGCGTTGCGCCGGATCCTGCACCCGGGTTTTGGACACCTCGACGTGCCAGTCGCAGAAGTCGTTCCAGAAAAACGCGTAGAGCGTCTGCACGGCGCGGCTGAACTCGAAATCCCGGAAGCACGCGGCGATGCCGGCCTCAGCCGCCAGCAGACGATCGAGAATGGCGTGGTCATTGGCGTCGAGCGCCGCTGGATCGAGCCGCGCGAGGATGGCGTCGGGCGAACGGTTGTCCGCCATCGGGCCGGACAGTTGGCGGAAGCGGCAGGCGTTCCAGAGTTTGTTGCAGAAATTGCGACCGGTCTCGATCCGGTCCTCCTGGAAACGGATGTCCTGTCCCTGCGGCGCGATCGACATGATGCCGAAACGCAGGCCGTCCGCGCCGAAGCGCTCGATCAGGTCGAGCGGATCGGGCGAGTTGCCGAGCGATTTCGACATCTTGCGGCCCTGCGCGTCGCGGATGATGCCGGTGAAATAGACGTGCTTGAACGGAATCCGCCGCTCCAGCGGCTCGCCCGGGCGCATGAATTCGAGTCCGGCCATGATCATGCGCGCGACCCAGAAGAAGATGATGTCCGGGCCGGTCACGAGGGTCGTGGTCGGGTAGAAATAATCGAGTCCCTTCTCCTTCGCCGCGACTTCGTCCGGCCAGCCCATGGTGGCGAACGGCCAGAGCCAGGACGACGCCCACGTGTCGAGCACGTCCTCTTCCTGTTCCCAGTTTTCCGGGTCGGCCGGGCCGTCGAGGGAAACGTGGATTTTTTCCGCATCGCGCAGATCGGCCTCGGTCAACGTCTCGCGGTCGATGCCCTTGCGATACCAGACCGGGATGCGGTGTCCCCACCAGAGCTGGCGGCTGATGCACCAGTCCTGGATGTTTTCCAGCCAGTGCAGGTAAACCTTGGACCAGCGCTCGGGATGAAACTGGATGTGGCCGTCGCGCACGGCGGCCTTCGCCTCCTCCACGCGCGGGTAACGCAGCCACCACTGTTGCGTGAGTCTGGGCTCGATCGGGACGTCGGCGCGCTCGGAGAAACCGACGTTGTTTTCATAGACCTCCTCGTTCACCAGCGCGCCGGATTCGCGGAGGATTTCAGCGGCTTTCCTGCGGCCGGCGAAACGGTCGAGGCCGGCGAGTTCGGGTCCGGCGAGGGCGTTCAACACGCCGTTGGGCTCGAGCACGTCGATGATCTCGAGATTGTGGCGCTGGCCGATCTCGAAATCCACGCGGTCGTGCGCCGGCGTGACCTTGAGCGAACCGGCGCCAAACGTCGGATCGACCGCCGCGTCCGTGATGATCGGAATCTGCGCGCGCGGTCCGAGCGGACGCCAGACGTGGCGCCCGATGAGGTCGCGGTAGCGTTCGTCGGACGGATGCACGGCGATCGCGACGTCGCCCGGAATCGTTTCCGGCCGGGTCGTCGCGACCTCGACGAAAGCGCCCGGACGATCGACCCGCTCGTAGCGCACGCGATAAAGCGAGCCGCGCTGGGGCTTCATGATCACCTCTTCGTCCGAGAGCGCCGTGAGGCTGACCGGGCACCAGTTGACCATGCGCTTGCCGCGGTAGATGTGGCCGCGGTTGAACAGCTCGACGAACACGTGCAGCACCGCGCGGCTGTACTCCGCGTCCATCGTGAATGTCGTGCGGTCCCAGTCGCACGACGCGCCGAGGCGCTTGAGCTGCTCGATGATGATGCCGCCGTGTTTCTCGCGCCATTGCCAGACGCGCTCGAGAAACGCGTCGCGGCCGAGATCGCGGCGGTTTTTCCCTTCCTTGCGCAGGCTGCGCTCGACGACGGTCTGCGTCGCGATCCCGGCGTGATCCGTGCCGGGGAGCCAGAGGCCGGACCTGCCCTCCTGGCGGGCGCGGCGGATGAGGATGTCCTGGATCGTGTTGTTCAACACGTGCCCCATCGTGAGCACGCCGGTGACGTTCGGGGGCGGAATGACGATCGCGCAAGGCTCGCGCGAGCCATCGACCCGGCCGGCGAAGCAGCCCTGCTCCAGCCAGGTCGCGTACCATGTCGGCTCGACCGCCTTCGGGTCGTAACTGTGTGAAATCTCGATTGCCATGCGTCCGCCGTGCTGAGGGATTATCCGGCCAAAACGGTCAGGGTGAAAACCGCCCCATGGCCTGACAAGCGCTTTCGCCCGGCCGGAAGCGCGCCGCACGATGTCCACTCGCACCGCCAATCACGCCCGCCAGAAACTCGATTTCAGCTCCAGCGATCCGCTCTCGAAACGCCTCGCCGCGAGCAAGCGTTTCCTGCGCCTGGAAAGCGAGATGATCCGCATGCGCCACCGCGGCGGCGAGTCCGGCATGCGCATCGCCCAGGCGCGGTCGAACCTGATCGACGTCCTCCTCCAGCGCCTGATCGCCCCCGTGCTCAATGAACTCGCCGCCGACGGGCGCGATCCGGCCATCGCCCTCGTCGCGCTCGGCGGATACGGCCGGGCCGAACTCAGCCCGTTGAGCGACATCGACATCATGTTCCTCTTTCCCGACACGGTGAAAGCCGCGCGCCTGAAGGAGATGCAGCAGAAGCTGACCGACGAGATTCTCTACACCCTGTGGGATCTCGGGCTGAAGATCGGGCACTCGTTTCGCAGCATCGACGACACCATCGTCGAGGCCCGCGCGGACATGCAGACGAAGACCGCGCTGCTCGAATCGCGTTTCATCGCGGGTTCGGAAAACACCTACCGGACGTTCGCGCAGGCCTACCGCAATTTCTACCAGAAGGAGAATCCGAAAGCCTACATCGCGGCCCGGCTCGAGGACCAGAAGGCGCGGCGAAAGAAATTCGGCGACACGGTCTTCCTCCAGGAGCCGGACATAAAAAACGGCGTCGGCGGCCTGCGGGATTTTCAAAACGCCATCTGGATGGCGCGCGTGAAACTCGGCGCGCAGTCGATCGACGAACTCGTGGAGATGGCCTACCTCAAGGCGCACGAACTCCGCGATTTTCGCAACGCCTACAACTTCCTCCTTCGCGTCCGCAACCAGCTCCATTTCGAGAGCAGAAAGCCGACCGACATCCTCAACCTCGAGAAACAACCCCGCATCGCCCGCTCCCTCGGCTACGACCAGCACGACCTGCTCGAGCGCGTCGAGGCGTTCATGCGCGACTACTACCGCAACGCCCAGACGATCCACCGCGTCTCCCGGCTGCTCGAGCATCGCCTCGCGCTCAGTCCCGAATCAACCGAGAAGACAAAGGCCTCCATCTGGGACGTGATCCGTTCCCGCCGGCACGATCGCGCGAAACGGCTCGACGGCTTCATCCTGCGCGGACGCGAACTCGCGGCCGAGGACGACGAGGTCTTTCAGGCCGACCCGGTGCGGCTGGTGCGCGTCTTCCGCCACTGCCAGCACCTCGGAGCCACCCTCGATTTCGAACTCGGCAACCTCATCCGCGACAACCTTCCGCGGCTGACGCGCAAGATCGTCCACTCGACCGAGGCCAACCGCAGCTTTCGCGCGCTCCTCAGCGACGTCGGCCGCGTCTACCCCGCGCTCTCCGCGATGCACGAACACGGCGTGCTCGGGCGCTTCGTTCCCGAATGGGACGGGCTCACCTGCCTCGTCCAGCACGAATACTACCACCGCTACACGGCCGACATCCACACGCTCAACACGATCCACGAACTCGACCGCGTCTTCACCGACCCCGACCGGATCTACAGCCGCTACCGCGACGAGTTGCGCGAGACACCCCTCCCCGAGCTGCTCTACACCGTCCTCCTCCTGCACGACATCGGGAAGGGCGACGGCATCGCGGATCACGCCAACGTCGGGGTCAAAATCGCCGAACCCGTGCTCGCCCGGCTCGGCTACGACGAGCCGCAGCGCGAGGTTGTTCGCTTCCTCATAAAAAACCATCTCACGATGGCACGCTTCTGGCAGAAGTACGACCTGGATGATCCCAAAACCACCGCGGCTTTTGCTGAGATCGTGGGCGACGCCGAGCGGCTTCGCTACCTCTTCGTGCACACTTTTTGCGATGCCCGGGCGACGGCATCGAGCCTCTGGAACAGCTACAAAGACACGCTCCACACGACCCTTTTTCGCAACACCGTCGAATTCCTCGACAAGAGCACGACAGTCGAACGGCAGGAGGCGAAGCGTTTCGAAATGACCCGCAACGACCTGCTTTCCCGCAAGATGCCGGACGTCAGCGAAGAAGAGGTGAACGCCCACTTCAGCCTGCTGCCGGAGCGCTACTTCATCTACACCGAAAACGATGAGATCGCGCTCCACCTCCAGATGGTCAACCGCCTGCTCAAGACGATCATCGCCACCGATGCCATCGGCTCCCTCGAGCCGATCATCGACTGGCGCGACGATCTCGAGCGCAGCCTCACCGTCGTCAACGTCGTCACCTGGGATCGCGCCGGCCTCTTCTACAAGCTCGCGGGAGCCTTCAGCCTCGCCGGGTTGAACATCCACACCGCAAAAATCATCTCGCGAAGCGACCACATCGCGATCGACACCTTCTACGTCGCCGATCCCGGCCGCGGCATCGTCCAGAACCAGAAGGTGATGGACCAGTTCCAGGACAACGTCCGCCAGGCGCTGATGTCGAACAAGGACCTGTATCCGGAAATCCTGATACAATCGCGCAAGAACCAGGCCCGCCTCTTTTCGGGAGACGAAAACCCGTTGCTCACGTCGTTCGCGCCGACGGTGGACGTCTATCACGAACTCTCGCTCCAGCGCACGATCGTGGAGGTGCAGGCGCCCGACCAGATCGGCCTCCTCTACCAGATCTCGAAGGCGATCTACGACCACGGCTTCGACATCACCTTCGCGCGCATCAACACCGAGCGCGGCCTCGCGATCGACACGTTCTATGTCGAAAGCGCGGACCGGGAAGCCCTCGCCGACACCAGCCGGCTCGAGGAGCTGCGCGCCGACATCGGCCGCATCATCACGCCCGGCCACGAGCCGGTGGCGGAGCCTGCGTAGCAACGGAAGGCGCGCGTCCCTTTTTGGAGCGCGGCGGCTCGACGCACCGCTCGATCCCGCGCCCGGCAAACCAACAGGCGGCGCGGGCCGCAAAAGTAGTGGAAGGCACATCTTCATTCTCGCTACTCGCTACTCGCTACTCGCTACTCGTTCACCGCCATGCCTGCACGAACCGGCAACTCCCACGACAGGGCGCGCGCGGCGTTTCCTCACGCACGCAGCGTCGTCTCGACGCTGTATCATATCAGCACGCTCGTCGGCCGGCTCGAGGATCCCGCCGAGGCGATGCCGCGAATCCTGCATGAACTCGCCACGCTCTTCGAGTGCGACGCGGCGATCCTCGCCCTCGTCGATCCCGACACTGGCGCGCTCGAGATCGAGCACACGCGCGGCCTCGCGGAGGATCTTCACAAAACACCGGTCCCGACGGGTGTGGGCCTCCTCGGCTGGTGCGCGTTGCAGCGCCGCCCGCTCGTCGTCGCCGACGCCGCGCTCGAGCCGCGGCATCTCCCGCTGCGCCAGGGCACGCGGGCCGTGATGGTCGCCCCGCTCGAGATCGACGATCAGCTCCATGGCGTGATCGCCCTCGAGCGCGACACGCCGGGAGCCTACACCGAAACGCATCTGCAAACGCTCGTCCTTCTCGCCGGCGAGGCCGCGAGCGTGCTCAGCCGCCTGTGGTTGATCGAACACCTCGAGGGCAAGGCCGGTCAGTTCGAAGTCCTCAGCGCCATCGCGCGCGAACTCGCGGCCAAGCTCGAGCCCGCGGAATTGATGGAGACGGTCACGCGCGAATCCAACCACCTCACCGGCTGCCGGCTCGCCATGCTGCAGTTGTTCGATCCCGCGACGCGCACGGTGCGGTTGCAGGCGATCCATCCCCCCGGCGAGCATTGCCGGGACCACGCAACGAAATGGCTGATCGACGACTCGCTCGCCGGATCCGCGATCACGACGCGCAAGCAAGTGGAACTCTCGCACGTCCAGGAGCCCGAGTACCACGATCTCCAGGACATCCCCGTGTCCGGGCGCCTCGTCGCCGTCCTCTCCACGCCGCTGGTTTCGGAAGACGAAGTGGTCGGCGTCCTCCATGTGTTCACAGACCGCGCGCACCGGTTTTCCAACAACGAGAAACGCCTGCTCAACGCGCTCGCGAACATGGCCGCCGTCTCCCTGCGCAACGCGCGTCTCTACCAACGGGTGTTCGAAAGCGAGGAAAGCCTCCGCCAGAGCGAACGGCTCACCATGCTCGGCCTCCTCACCGCCGAGATCGCCCACGAAACGCGCAACCCCCTCACGGTCATCCGCCTGCTCTTCGGCGCGCTCGACCTCGATTTCCCCGACGACGACCCGCGCAGGACCGACGTCGCCATCATCCGCGAAAAGCTCGACCAGCTCGAAAGCTTCGTCACCCGCGTCCTCACCTTCGGCAAGGCGCCCGAGAGCATGCACTCGCGCTGGTCCCTCGACGAATTGATCCGCGAGACCTGCCTGCTCCTGCGGCTCAAGCTCGAGCAGGCGCGCATCGCGATGCGCTACGAGCCGCCGGAACGCCCGATCGTCGTCGACTGCAACAAGGGCCAGATCCAGCAGGTGCTGCTCAACGTCGTCCTCAACGCCACCCACGCCATGCCCGACGGCGGCTCGATCCGCATCGAGTGCAAACTCCGTCGCGAAGCCGCGCGCGATTCCGTCGATATCCAGATTTCGGATACAGGCTCCGGCATACCCGCGGAGTTGCGGGACCGCGTTTTCGAATCCTTTCTCTCCGGCCGCCCCGGCGGCGCCGGGCTCGGGCTCGCCATCGCGAAACGCATCATGCGCGATCACCACGGCGACATCGAGGTCGCCTCCTCCGGCCCCCAGGGCACGATGCTTCGCATCAGCCTTCCCGTCTCGCGATGACCGCGCCCGCCCGCCCCATCCTCGATGTCGAAGGACTCGTCGTCCGCCGCGCCCAGACCATCCTCGATGGAATCGACTGGCGCCTGAGCCGCGGCGAAAACTGGGTCATCCTCGGCGCCAACGGCTGCGGAAAAACCAGCCTCCTCGCCGCCCTCACCGGCTACCTCACGCCGACCGCCGGCACGATCGACCTCCTCGGCTCGCGCTACGGCCGCGCCGACTGGCGCGAGCTGCGCAAGCGCGTCGGCTTCGTCTCGAACGCCCTCACCCGCCAGATCGAGCCCGACGAAACCGCGGCCGACGTGGTCGCGAGCGGCCCGGCCGCCGTATTGAACATCTGGAGACAGCCCTCGCCCGCCGAGCGCCGCGGCGCGCTCCGGCTCCTGCGCGGGTGGAATTGCGCCGCGCTCGCCGCGCGCCCCTGGGGCGTGCTCTCCCAGGGTGAACGCCAGCGCGTCCTCATCGCGCGCGCCTTGCTCGCCCGCCCGCCGCTCCTCCTGCTCGACGAACCCTGCGCCGGCCTCGATCCCGTCGCCCGCCTGCGCCTGCTCGGCTTGATCGAGGCCGAGGCCGCCCGCGCGCGCGGCCCCGCCATCGTCCTCATCACGCACCACGTCGAGGAAATCACGCCCGCCTTCACCCACGCCCTCCTCCTCCGCGCCGGCCGCGTCGTCGCCTCCGGCCCGATCGACCGCGCCCTCACCGCCTCCACCCTCTCCACCGCCTTCGCCGCCCCCATCCGCCTGCGCCGCGCCTCCTCCCCCCGCCGCTACTCCCTCACCGTCACCGAACCCAAGCCCGGCGCCCAACCGAAAGCCACTTTTCTGTAACGTACGCGACGGGATTCTGGCTTTAACCACGCCTGCGGCGGTCGGCCTCAAAAGCCACTTATGTGTAACGTACGTTACACATAAGTGGCTTTTCCCGCGTGGGTTGTCTGGTGGGCGCGCTACCTGGCGGCGAGTTTCGCGGCGATCCGGGTGGCGTGCCGGCCCTGGTAGCGGGCGATGGCGAGTTCGTTTTCACTCGGGAAGCGGCTGCCGTCGGCGTCCGTGATCGTGGTGGCGCCGTAAGGCGTGCCACCGGTGATCTCCTTCATGTCGAGGAGCCGCTTCTCCGCGTAGGGCACGCCGGCGACGATGAAGCCTTGATGGAAAAGAAACGTCATCATGCTGAAGAGCGTCGTTTCCTGTCCGCCGTGCTGGCTGGCGGATGAACTGAAAACCCCGCCGACCTTTCCGACGAACGCGTCACTGTTCCAATGCGAGCCGGTGGCATCGAAGAGCGCCTGCATCTGCGACGTGGCGCTCCCGAAGCGCGTGCCCGAGCCGAAGAGGATCGCATCGGCCTCGGGGAGTGTTTTCCGATCCACGATCGGGATGTGCGCGAACGCCTTCTTCGCCTCCGCCGCGCCCATTTTTTCGAGGATGTCCGCCGGCAGCGTTTCGGCCACCTGCAACAACTCGACCTGCGCGCCGTCCACCTCGCGCGCGCCGGCGGCGATGGATTCCGCCATGCGGTAAACATGGCCGTAAAGGCTGTGGAAGACGACTTTCACGCGAACGCTCATGATGGATTCTCCGAAGGGTGTGTATTGGCTTTTTAGATACAAACACGCCCCCGGCCGCGGTGGCTTGCGCGGATGCAGGGGCGCGGCGGAAACGAATCCAATCACACGCGGACCGCAACACGAGGCGACCGATCCCGCGCGGTCCTGATCCTGGCTTCTCCCCGAAACGGAAATACTGACCGGCTACCCGGCGAGCGCCTGCTCGAGATCCGCGAGCAGATCCTCCAACGCCTCGACGCCGACCGAGAGCCGGATCAATCCATCCGAAACGCCGGCCCGTTGGCGCGCCTCCGGAGTCATCCCGCGGTGGCTCGACATCGCGGGTCGCGTCGCCAGACTTTCCATGCCGCCGAGGCTGACGGCGTGGACGATCAGCGAAACACGATTGAGAAACCGCCGCGCCGCGGGCTCGCCTCCCGCGAGTTCGAACGACAGCAGCGCGCCGCCGTGTTTCATCTGGCGCCGAAACAATGCCGCCTGCGGATGCGCCGGCAGCCCGGGGAAAAAGACGCGCGCGACTTCGGGGCGGCCCGCGAGCCATTCGGCGACGGCGAGCCCGTTGCGGTTGTGCGCCTCCATGCGCAAGGGAAACGTCCGCAACCCGCGCAGCACGAGCCAGGCGTCGAATGCGTTCACGGTTCCGCCGAGGTTTTTGTGGATCGCGCGGTGAACCGGCGCGAGCGGCTCCCGCCGGACGACGCAGCCGCCGATCATGTCGGAATGGCCGTTGAGGTATTTGCTCGTCGAATGAATCACCCAATCCACGCCGGACTCGAATGGAAGCTGGTTGAACGGCGTCGCCACGGTGTTGTCCACGATCACCGGCGCGCCGGCCGCGTGCGCGCGCTCGACGGTGTCGCGCAGATCGATGAGCCGCATGAGCGGGTTCGACGGCGTCTCGAGCAACACCGCGCCGGCCCGCGCGAGCGCGGCGTGCCACGCGTCCAGATCCGCGGAGTCCACGAACTCCACCGGCACGCGATGGATGCGCGAGAGAATGCCGAGCAACTCGAACGTCCCGCCATACACATCGGTGTGGGCGACGAGCGGTCCCGCGCGACCGTCGAGAGCCGCCGTCACCGCGCACAACACGGCGGCATTTCCCGAACTCGTGACCATCGCGCCCGCGCCGCCCTCGAGATCCGCGATGGCCTCGGCGAGCGAATCGACCGTCGGATTGCCGAAACGGGTGTAGGCGTAGCCCTTGCGCGCGCCGGAAAAGATCGCCTCCGCGTCGTCCGTCGTCCCCAGATCGAAAATCGTGCTCTGCGCGATCGGCCCCTGAAACGGCTCGTTGGCGAACTCCGCCGCGCGCCGGCGCGCCCCGGCATGGGCGCAGCGCGTGGCGAGGTCTCGTGCTTTTCCGCCGCGGGCCGATTGCGGCCCGGACGGCGATGGTGATGCGGTGTCCGGCATTTGTTTATATCGTGTTGCGATATTTATCGCCGCTCAAGCCCGGAATGGGGCGCGATGCAACACGCCCGCGTTTCCCTTGATCCGGGTCAAGGCCGCGCTTCCGCGCACGCGGTAAACTCCCACCCTGCCCGCCCGCAACCGACAAAGACGCCGCGCCCATGAACAGGCATTTTCGCAACGCCACCCGCATCCTCGCCGCGCTCGCGGCGGTCTCGCCCGCCGGCTTCTCGGCCAGGAACGACGCCTCCGGGATCGTCGAGCTGGAGCCCTGCGTCGTCACCGCGCTGCGCGGCGATCACCCGCTCCGCATCACCGGCGACACGGCCGCGCCGGCCCAGCCGATCCCGGCGCACGATGGCGCGGACTACCTCAAGAGCGTGCCGGGGTTTTCAGTCGTCCGCAAAGGCGGCGCCGACGGCGATCCAGTCCTGCGCGGCATGGCGGGTTCGCGGCTGGGCATCCTCCTCGACGGCGAACTGATCCTCGGCGGCTGCGGCCATCGCATGGATCCGCCGACCGCGTATGTGTTTCCCGCCGCCTACGATCGCGTCACGATCCTGAAGGGTCCGCAAAGCGTGTTGCACGGTCCGGGAAACTCGGCCGGCGTGGTCTTGTTCGAGCGCGATCCGTCCCG
>CAZFCY010000065.1:0-25402 GCA_964517665.1 uncultured Opitutaceae bacterium
TCGGCAATCTGACGGTCGGCGGATCGGGCAAGACGCCGGTCGCGCGCGAAATCCCTGATGGCGCATCCGCCCGGGAAACCGCCCGGGATTCCCTTGAGCAATCTCCGCAATCCGGCGGCTTCCAGGATCGGGGTCCGGCGCGCCGGCGCGGCCTGAAAACCCCCGGCCGGAATAGGACGCGGACACGTTATTGCCTCTGAAAACAACGCCCGGAGCGACCGTGAACACAGCCGCGTTTGGGAAGGGCGATTTGGTTTCGGGCGACCCTGGGAAAATGGAGCGCGCGCGCTCGGGTTTGCTCCGCCCGGCCGCAAGCAATGCCCATGACGGGAAGCAGTCGGTGAGTGAATCCCCCAACGCGCTCGTCCGGCATGAACTGAACGTGGCTCGACGCATCTGAAAACGCTTCACGCAACGCGGGGCGAAACGCATGAAGCCAGTCGTGCCATCCTCCGCATCCAGACCGATTCCCACAAGCCCCGGCGCGCCGCATAACCCGGCGCATTGCTTTTGCGGGCGCGTCGATCGTCGGGCGCCGGACTGCCTGGAACCCTTCGCCGATCGAACCGGCATTTCTCTCTTTTTGGCGCGTGTGTAAAAAAATCGTCAAGACCCGGAAACAGAAACTTATGCAAACCTCCAGCAAGACTTCCGTTGCCCCCCGCCGTCGGCCCTGTCGTCGCATCGCCATCCCCGCCATCGCAGCCGCCATCGCCCTGTTGTTCGGCGCCACATCCTCGGGAGCGCGCGCCGTGGACGAAGACTACCGGATCTCCGCGGGCGATATGATCGAGTTTCAGATCATCGAGGAGCCCGACACATTCATCGCGCAACGCGTGACCCTGAGCGGCGAGTTGCCGCTGCCCATGATCGGCGTGGTCAAAGTCGCGGGACTGACCCTGCGCGAGGCCGAGGTGAAGCTCTGTGATCTCTATATCGCCGGCAACTATTTCATCACGCCGCAGGTCATCCTCATCGTCCAGGAATACTCCGACCGCAGCATCTCGATCCTCGGAGAGGTGGCGAAGCCCGAGCAGATTCCGTTTCCGGTCGAGAGCGAGACGCTCGGCATCGTTCGCGCGATCACGCTCGCCGGCGGCCTGACCCGCACCGCCCGGGCGGATCGCATCGAGATCACGCGACGCACTCCGGATGGGACCGAGGAACACTATACAGTCAACTTCCGGTCGTTCGTAAGCGGGCGCGCGCAGGATCGCGTCCGTCAGTTTCAATTGCTGCCCGGCGACATCGTCTATGTGCCGGAGCGCCGGTTCTAAATCCGTCCCGCCAAAGCCATGAAATATCCGGACCACCTCCCTTCATCCAATCGTCTCCCCCAGGATTCCGACCACGGCGGCAACGGGAACGGAAACGGCAACGGCCATGCGCCGAAGTCCCTTCTGCCCGGCCTGATCCCGGCCGACGCCGGCAAGTCGAAACCCCAGGGCCGCGCGGGCGACCTGAGCTTCGAGGAAGCCGTGGCGCTCTTTCGCAAGGGCCTCGCCATCGTGCGCAGCCGGTGGATATACGGCGTCGCCTCCGCCCTCATCGTCGGCGGCGGCCTGGGCTATCTGCTTTTGACCAAGCGGCCCGAGCACACCGCGGTCACGACCATGCTCGCGCAGAGCGCGCTCGATCAGATCCTGAAGACGGAGGTCGACCCCGGCTTCAGCGCGCAGGACCAGGAGAACACGCTGCGCAACCATCTCTCGGTCATGGAAAGCCGCCGGTTCACCGTGGCGATCACCGAGGAGTTCGCCGACGAGGAGATCGCGACGGTGATGAACCCGTATTTGAAATCCGGAGCCGAGCCGTCCCGTGCCGCCTTCGAGTCCTTCATTGCCGGCCGCATCGGGGTGGACCGGGAGCGCGGGCGCGAGTTTTTCTCGCTCAGTTTCCACCACGTCAATCCGGAGACCGCCGTCATGGTCGCGGATCGCATCTCGGCCGCCTACCTCAAGCTGGTGCAAAAGGAGTTTCGCAACGCGAACCTCGCGGCTTCCGAGATCCTTCGCCGGCAGGCCCAGGATCTGCAGGAGGAGATCAACGAGATCGAGGATCAGCGCCGCGACTATCGCAAGGAGCACAATATCATCTCGGTCGAGGAAAACCAGGGCATCCTCGCGGAGCGTCTTCGGCGCATCGACCAGAAGCGGTCGGACATCCGCATCCAGCGCGTGCAGCTCGAAGCGCAGGTGGCCACGGCCGAGCGCGACATCGCCGCCTCGCCGATGCCTTTCGACAACCCGCTGCTCGCCAGCTTCGGCAACAACCAGCAGCTTCGCCAGGAGCACGACCGCCTCATCGCCCAGCGCGAAGTGCTCGCCTCGCGCTACGGCTCGAAACACCCGAAGATGCGCGATATCGACGCGCAGATCCGCAGCGTGGAGGAGAACATCGTCAAAAACTTCGAACTGGCCTATCGCGACCTCAAGAGCCAGTTCGAGACCTCCCTCATGATCGAGAACCAGCTCGAGGCGGAATTCACCGAGACGTTCGGCGCCGGCATCGAGGTCGAGAAGCTGGCCAATCGATACCTCGTCCTCGGCAGCGAGGTCTCGACCAAGCGCGAAAGCCTTTTCGAACTCCTGCGCCGCGTGAACAGGGCGGGCATCGTGAGCCAGTTGCCCGCGGATGTGATGCGCGTGGTCGATCCCGCCTTCATTCAGAAACCGCGGCTGCCGAAGAAGCTCGTTTATGCCGGCATGGCGGGATTCATGGCCGTGGCCGCCTTCATCGGCGTCCCCCTCCTGCTCCATCTCTTCGATGAGCGCATCAAAAGCGCGACCGATGTGGAGAAGGTTCTCGGAAAGGAACTGCTCGGCGGCATCCCGCGCCTCGGCGACGTCCGCGACGAGGATCGCGCGCAGATCGTTCGCGACAATGTCGATCCCGCAAACGTCGAGGCCTTCATGTCGATCGTCGCCCAGCTCGATCTCGCCTCGAAGAAGGCGCCGCGGAAGTCGCTCCTCGTCACGAGCACCGTGCCCGGCGAGGGGAAATCCACCGTCGTTTCCAACCTCGCCGCAGGATTCACCCGCCTGGGCAAGCGCACGGTCATCTTCGACTGCGACTTCCGCCGCCCGACCCAGCACACGCTGCACGGCGCGGCGAACGAGAAGGGCTTCCTCGCCTGGGCGCGCGCCGGCTACCCGCAGGACGCCGTGTTCGACGCGGACGGGCTCCTCGGATTGCGCGAGCTGTCCGACGGCACGCACTTCATCCCGACCGGCGGCGACGATCCGCAGCCCACGCAATACCTCGTGGCCAAGCCCACCGCCTGGCTCTTCGACCAGCTCAGGGCGCGCTACGACATCGTCCTGATCGACACGCCTCCCTCCGGATTGTTTCAGGACGCGCTCGTCCTCTCGCGCTTCGCGCAGGAGACCCTGCTCGTCGCGCGCGAAGCCCGGGCTCCGGTCACCCAGATCCGCCGCGCCATCGCGGACATCGACAAGACCACGGCTCCCGTGCTCGGCGTCATCCTGAACGATTTCTCCTCGCAGAGCCTCAATCCGCGCCTCGCCTACGGCTATTCGTATGGACAATATGGATACGCCGCGAGCGCCACGGCCAGGACCGCCGGCGGCAAGGCCGCGATCCCTGCCGTTTGAGCCTCTCCTCCGCAGCCTGAAAGGGAGCGCCGGCCTGCCCGCCCGCGCCCCTCCATCCACAACCGGCGGCCTGTCCGCCGGCAGGCCTCCTTGCGCCTGATCTCCCGGAAAATGATCCCCGAGGCAACTTCGACAAAGGAAGTGACGGGGCGAAGCCTGCGCGGAACACGCCGGGCGCCGGCGGCGTTGCTCGCCTGACAGAAATCCCGCGCGAACGCGGGTCGTTTCCAAACTCATGCTCCACTCCAGACAATCCGACGGAGCGCGCAATTTCGGCTGGCTCCTGATGGACCGCGGGACGCGCCTCTCGATCAGCGTGCTCGTGAGCACCTGGGTCGCCCGCTACCTCGGTCCGGAGAATTTCGGTTTGCTGAACTTCGCGGCGTCGCTCACCGCGATCTTTGCCGCCGTCGTGCCCCTGGGCATCGACGGACTCGTCGTCCGGGATCTGCTCACGCGGAGCGAAGATCGCGGGAAGATTGTCGGCACAACACTCGGGCTGCGACTCGTGGCCGCGATCATGTTCGTCCTGCTGGCGGCCGGCTATGTCATGATCGCGCGTCCCGGCGACATGGCGGCCATGCTCTTGACCGTCATCCTCGGCGCCGGGTTGATCGCGCAGGCGTTCGAGGCCGGCGAGCTTGTCTTCCAGGCGCGCACGGACATGGGAAAACTGGTCGTTCCGCGGCTGGTTTTGTTCGTGTTCCTGAACGGGCTGAAGGTCGCGCTCATCCTTCAGTCGTATTCCGTTTTCTGGTTCGCGGGCCTGACCGCGGCGGAGCAGATCGCCAGCGGGCTCATCACCTCGATCTATTTGAAGCGCTACAGGCATTTCGGGGCGCGGCTCGAGTTCACTTTCAGGCAGGCGCGCGACCTCGTGATCCAGGGGTACCCGCTCGCTTTCGCGTCGCTCGCCGTCATTGTCTATATGAAAGGCGGGCAGTTGATCCTCGCGCAGATGCTCGGAGACAGGGAGATGGGGCTTTACGCGGCGGCGATCCGCCTGCCCGACTGCGCGCTCTTCCTGCCCACCGCGCTCGCGACATCCGTGGTTCCGACGCTTCTCCGCGCCCATTCCCGGGGCGGAAATGAATACGAGGGAAGCCTCCTCGCCTATATGCGCCTCAACGCGCTCATGGGCCTGATGGTCGCGGCCCCGCTCGCGCTCGGGGCGCCGTGGTTGATGCAATTGCTCTACGCGGACGCCTACGCGCCGGCATGGCGGACGATGTCCGTCTATGTGCTCGCGCTTCCGTTCATGTTTCTCGGCGTGGCCCGGACCCAGCATTTGCTCAACGAACGGCAGATGTCCCTCTCGCTCGTCTTCAGCCTCATCGGCCTGGCCGTGAACCTCGGCATGAACTTCGCGCTCATTCCCGTCCTCGGGAAAATGGGCGCCGCCCTCGCGACCGTCGCCTCGCAGGCGCTGTCCGCGGTGCTCGCGTCGTTTCTGCATCCCTCGACGCGAAGGCTCGGCCGCCTCCAGTGCCTCGCGCTTCTCACGCCCTGGCTCGCGCTCCGCGACTACCGGCGGCAGCGCGACCGGGAGGCGATCGCCAATTCCGCCGCATGATCTCCATCGTCCGGGTTCTCCTCTTTTTCGTTCCCATCGCGTGGATCACGCTCTCGGGGCCGTTGCTCGGCGGCGTGTTGTTGCTCGCGGCCGGCGGCGCGGTGGCCGAGGTGATCCGCCTTCGCCGTGTCCAGGATCTGGTGGCGGCGTGGCCGCTGGCGATCCTGGTCGCGCTCTGGTGCGTCTGGGGCGTTTTCGCGGAAGTGCCGCCGGCGGACGACCTGCTGCCGCCGCGCGACTTTGCCCTGTGCTTCGTCTTTGCCACCGCCGCGGGCGTCTGCATCCGGGAATACTCGCGCCGCTCGCAGACTGGAACGCTCGTGGCCATCCAGGCCGGCGTGCTGCTGCTCGTGACCATCGGCGTGGTCATCGGGTTTTCCCCGCAGGCGGCGGACGCCGTATCCGTTTCCGCGGGACAGATCGAGCGCGACAATCCCCTGCACGGGATGACGCTTTTCGGGATCTTCAAGGCCGACAACATCATCGTCGGGATCATTTCCTATACACTCTACGCCGCGCTCCTGCTCCCTCTCGTGCTTCTCGAGCTGCCGGCGCCCGTCTCGCTCGTCTGCGTGGCGGCGAGCGCGCTCGCGGTGGCGCTCAACTTGAAGCTCCTCACCCGCACGGTGTTTCTCGCCCTTCCCATCGCGGCCGCGCTCGTGCTGTTCATCATGCTTCAAGACCGGCGCTCGATCAGCACGAGCCTGTTGTTGCGAAAGATTTTCGTCGGCGTGGCGCTGGCCATCGCGGGCGCCGTGGCATTGACCGCCGCGACCGGCGACCTGTCGCTCTTTCTCGACCGTGTCACGGAATCCACCGACGACCCGCGGTGGGACATCTGGCGGGAGTCGATGCGCATCATCCCGGGCTTTCCCTGGGGCGGGGGTTATCGAACGCTCACGCTGCACGACTGGGCGCACAATCTCTTCCTCGATGCCGCGCTTTTCAACGGACTGCCCGGCATGGCGATCATGGTCGCCATTTATCTTCTCGTCTGGAGGCGCGCTGCGACCCATTGCTTCGCGCCGGGCATTGCGCGGCGCCCGGTCGATGTTTACTTCATCACCTGCATCGGGGCGCTCGCGGCCGTGCACATGGTGATGCCGCCGATGCTGCAGCTCACCTGCTTCGGCTTTCTCGCCCACGCCGCGCTTGGCCGGCCGGAGGACGAGGAGGAGAGCGCGCGCGAAACGGCGTTCGATCCGTCCCTTTCGCTCAACTGATCGTGTGACAACGATGGCCTCGGATCTCCATATCAGCGTCGTCACGCCCGTGCTCAACGCGGCCGGAACACTGGCGGCCACGATGGAATCGATCGCAAGCCAGGACGTGGATGTCGAACACGTGGTCTGCGACGCCGGCAGCACCGATGAATCCGTCGCCATCGCCCGCGCGTACCAGCGCCGCCATCGCGTGCGCGTGCTCCAGGTTCCCGGGAAGGGATTGTACGAGAGCATCGCGCTCGGGCACGACCAGACCTCGGGTGAAATCATGGCGTGGCTGAACGGCGACGACTTTTATCATCCGGGCGCGCTGCGGACGGTGGAGCATGTTTTCAAGACCTGTCCGCGCATCGACTGGATCTGCGGCATTCCCAACCAGCTCCATCTCGAGACGGGTGTATCCGTTCTTTCACGACGCCTCCCTGTCTATAGCCCGCTGCTCATCCGCCTCGGCCTGTATCAGGATGCCTACCTCGGCTATCTCCAGCAGGAATCGATGTTCTGGAGGCGCTCGCTCTACGATCGGGCCGGCGGGCGGGACATCCTCAACCGGTATCAGTACGCCGGCGACTTTCACCTCTGGCGCGCGTTCGCGCGGCACGCCCGGCTGCGCACGGTGCGGAGTGTGCTCGCCTCCTTCACCGTGCGCAGCGGCCAGCTTTCCCGCGCCCGGCGCGCCTGCTACATGGCCGAGTCCGGTCGCGTCCTGCAGTTTCTCCCGGTGAAGCTCGCCGGCCGCATGCTCCACGCTTCGCTTTCGCTTCTGGCTTCGCGCCGGATCGTGGCGCCACACCAGATCGCGTAGGCGCCTTCGCCCATGAAGCTGTATTTCATCGTCCCGTCCTTGAAGGCGGACTCCCATCTCGAGCGCACGCTCGAAAGCATCGGCGCGCGGCTCGCGTCGAACGCGCATGTCATCCTCGTTTGTCCCGCCCCGGCCCTGCCTGGAGTTCGACAAATGGCCGGCGCCCTGGCGCGCGCGCATGCGTTCTCCGTGGAGGTTCTGGAGGAAATGAAACGCGGCGTGTATCCCGCTTACAACGACGGCGTGCGCCGCCTCCTTTCCGACGGGCGCGAAGGCCGCATTGTTTTTCTCGGCGCCGGCGATCGCTTCATTCTTCCCTCGACGACGCTCGCGGAAATCCTCGCGGACAACCCGGATGTCGCCTGTTTTAAGGTCGCGGGCGATCCGACTTCGCTTCGTCCGGTCGCGTTCGCCCCCGGGTCGCGGAAGGGCCTGCGGCGCCTCCCGCATCACCAGGGCATGATCTTCAGCATCTCCCTGGGTCGCGCGCTCCTGTTTCCGGAAAATCATTCGATCTATGCGGACGTCGAGCAGCGCGCCCGCGCCCTGCTTGCCGCGGAAAGGATCGTCGTCAGCGAACGCGAACTCTCGGCCGTCGCGCCGGCTGGCATCTCGGGCGTGCGTTCGTTCGCGGCGGTGAAACGACACGCGAGGGGCCGGGTCGCGATCGCGAGAATGTTGTTCATGGAACTGAAACAGCGCCGGCTCGCGCTGCGCTATCTCGCGGGTGTCCCGCGCGTGATCGCGCGATGGCTTGTCGCGAAAAAGAACGGGCCTCGCGCGACTGAAGCCGCCAACGCGGCGACAGGCGCCTGTTTTTTGGAACGGCGCTGTAAAAAAACTGCGAATTCCAGTCCGCCCGTCGGCGCCGTCTAGCGTCGCCTTTCAGCCCGCGCCCTTGAGACCCACTCCTCCAGCCCGCCTCGGAATCGCGCTCGTCATGACCGCCTGCGCCTGCCTGTGGAGCGCCGCGGCGGCGGGCGAAGCGATCGAAACCTTTCCCTGGCCCCGCCCGCTTCCGGAGGCCTCGGCGGACGCGCTGCCCCGGTGGCGCGGCTTCAACGTCCAGTACAAGTTTCACCGCGATGAATCCAATATCTGGATACAGCCCGGGCCGGGCGGCGTGGTCGAGCGCGATTTCCGCATGATCGCGGAGCTGGGCTTCAATTTCGTCCGCGTGCCCCTCGACTACCGCATCTGGACGCTCGATGGAGACCGGGAAAAATTCGACGAAGGCGCGCTCGAGGAGATCGACCGCATCGTCGCGCTCGGCCGGAAGCACGGGCTGCACGTCTGCCTCAACTTTCATCGCGCGCCGGGCTGGACGGTTCATCATCCGAAGGAGCCCACAAGCCTTTGGACCGACGCGGAAACGCGCCGGATCTGCGCGCTGCACTGGGCGGCGTTCGCCCGGCGCCATCGCGGCATCCCCGGTCGCGAACTCAGTTTCAATCTCGTGAACGAACCCGGCGACACGGACCCGGACACTTATTTCGAAGTCATGCGCCAGCTCGTCGAAGCCATTCGCGCGGAGGATCCCCAGCGGTTGATCATCGTCGATGGCTCCAATTACGGCTCCGCGCCCGACGCGCGGTTTCGCAAGCTGCGCGTGGCGATGGCGGCCCGCGGATACCAGCCGTATGGAGTTTCCCACTACAAGGCCGAATGGATGGAGGGCATGGACCACGCGCCGGCTCCCGCATGGCCCGGCCAGTTCGTCAGCGGCTTCCTCGCCGGACCGGCCAAGCTCGCGCTGCAAAAGCCGCTCGAATTGCGCGGGCCGTTCGGCGGGAAGACGATCCGGCTGCGCGTCGGCACGGTGTCGCGTTTGAGCCGTCTCGCGATGACGGATGGCCGGGGCCGCCCGATCTGGGAGCGCCGCCTCGAAGCGACGGACGGCGGCCGCGAGTTCTCCATCGCCGTCCCCGTGGGCGCGAACTCGCTCCGGCTCTCCAATGTCGAGGGCGACTGGACGATGCTTCTCTCGCTCGCGCTTCCGGACGCGGAACTGATCTTCAACCCATCCTGGGGCGTCTTCGAAGCGGGCCCCGTCACCTTCGATCCAGACGATGCTCAGCATCCGTTCCGGCCCGCGCGCGAGCAAAATCAGGCCTGGCTCGCGGCGAGCTTCGAGCCGTGGACGCGCCTCCCCGATCTCGGCATCGGCGTGATGGTCGGCGAATTCGGCGCCTATCGACACACGCCGCACCATGTCGTGCTCGCATGGATGAAGGACCTGCTCGAAATCTGCGAGCAGGCGGGCTTCGGCTGGGCCCTGTGGGAGTTTCGGGGGCCGTTCGGCGTGCTCGACAGTCGTCGGACCGACGTCGAATACGTATCCTGGAACGGACACCGGCTCGATCGGGAAATGCTCGAGATCCTGCAAAAGCATTGAGGCCGGCGCGCGCGCGCCGGCCCTTGCATCCACTTTCTGAATACACTTTTCGGAGCCGCGGCTCCGGATCCTGAACCAGCGGCCCCGCCGCGCCACCCGCCCCCGAACACCTGTTCCCGGTCCTCCTCGATTATGCGCTTCACCGCCATATATCCCTACGATCCGCTCGCTCGCAGCCGGATCCGATCCTACCGCACGCTTTCGATCCTCGCCCGGATGGCGCCGACCGCCGTGTATTATCCCGGAGCCGGATCCGGCCGGGTTGGATTCCCGGTCCCCGACGGCGTGACCCTGCACGCGACGCCGGATCCGGGCGTGCTGCGGATGGCCCGCTTCGTCTCCGCGATGACCACGCGGCGGTCCCTGTCGTTCGCGTTCTACCGGAGCGTCCTGAAGACGGCGTTGAGGGCGGGAACGCACGACCTTGTATTCGCGGAGCGGATACGCCTGCCGCGCCGGCTGATTCCCGCGGCTCCGGTGGTCTATGACACCGTCGACCGGTTCCGCGCCCAGGTCGCAAGCCTGCACGACGACGCCAGGGGGCTCCGGCGCCTCGGATATGCCTACGACATGCGGACCATCGCGGCCGAGCAGGCGCACTACTGCAACGCCTCGACGCTGGTGCTCTGCACGACCGAATTCGAAGCGAAAGGCCTGCGGGCCGACGGCGTCAGGACGCCCATTCAAAGCTTCTTTCACCGCAGCCAGACCGAGTGGACCGACCGCTCGCGGATGGAAGCGGGGATGGGTGAGGCGCGGATCAGGAGAAAGCACATCGTGAAGGGCCGCCGCCGCCTCGCCAGCTTCCACGGTCGGTCGTCGTATCCGGCCAACATCGCCGCGGTCCGCTTCATCCAGACCTCGCTCGCGAACCGGCTCGTCGACACGGCGTTTCTCGTCTTCGGCGAGCAGTGGATGGAGCGGACGGAAAACAACATATCCTACCTCGGCCGGCAACCGGATCTCTCGCTTCTCGCCGCCGCGGACTTCGGCGTGTTTCCCCTCTCCACCGCCGTCGGCATTCCCAACAAGGTCATCGAGTGCCTCGCCTACGGGTTGCCGGTCGTGATCAGCCCGGCCGTTCACGCGATTCTTCCCGGGTGGATCAGGGACAACCTTCGGGAGCGGATTCACATGGCGGAGATCCCGAATTTCGCGGATTGCGTTCGCTCCTGCGAAAGCCAGCTCGAGAGAAGCGAAATCGCCTCCGAGTATTTTCGAAGCATTTACAGCGCGATGGCGGACGCCTCCGAGCGGGAACTGGGCGACTCCATCGCGATGCTTTCCACCCGCAGCCGCCGGTCGCAGGCGGCATGGCGGCAGTCACTCGGGCAACCGGCGCCGTTGATCGCCCCGGATCTTCGCGCCGTCAGCTTCGACAGCAGCCATGGAAACTGAACTCCATCCTCTCGCAATGACGCGCGACCCGGCCACCCATCACGGCGATCAGGCCATGCGGCCCACGATCTCGATCATCACGGCGACGCTCAATGCCGGCGAGTCGCTGCAACGCACGCGCGATTCGATCGCCGCGCAATCGCATCCCGCGTGCGAGTGGATCATCAAGGACGGAGGCTCGCGCGACGGCTCGCTGGATGCGCTCGAGGCGCCGCCCCGTGTCGGCCTGCGCGTCCTGCGCTCCCCGGACCGCGACATCTTCGACGCGCTCAACCAGGCGATGTATGCCGCGCGCGGGGATTATATTCATGTGCTTGCCGCGGGAGACACCCTTGCCTCGCCCACCGCGATCGAGAGGGTCGTTTCCGAGCTGCGCGCCGCGAGGCTTCCCGATCTGCTCTATTGTTCCGCCCGCCACGAGCCGAGCGGGACGATCTGGACGCACCCGCCACGATTGAGCCGATGGTTTCTCTTTCGCGGCGCCATCTGCCACCAGGCGCAATTCTGGACCCGGCGGTCGCTGATCGACGCGGGCGGATTCGATCCATCCTTCCACCTTGCGGCGGATCGCGAACTGCTCGTGCGGATCTGTTCGCAAAAGTCAGTCCGGGCCCGGCGCGTGAACGAGACGCTGATCAGCTACGCGGGCGGCGGCGTCTCCGAGGCGCCTCGAAACGCCGCGCGGCTGGAGCGGGAACTCTCGATGATCCGGGAGCTTCACTTCAGCCCGCGGGAACGCCGGCTTTTCACCCTCCTCGGCAACGCCACGCTTCCCCGCCTGCGGGCGCGATGGAACGATCGGAAACCGCGCGGCGCCAGCGCGCTGCTGTATCGTTCGTTCAGGTCGTGGGTTCGCCGATATATCTGAGCCTCCCGGAGGACGATTCCCCATCCGGCACGCTCCCGCCCCGCGCCATGCGCCGCTCCATTCTTTTCATCTCCGGGTTTCTGCCGTCCGCGCGAGTTCCTTCCGGCGGACAGCAGCTCGCGCACCGTGAATTGAAGCGGCTGTGTGAAACCGGCGATGTCACGCTTGTCGCCTTCCGCAACGAGCACGAGGCATCGATCGACATCCGCGACGACTTCGATTGCTGCCGGGAACATCATGTCATCCGCCTGACGCCCGCCGGAAGGATGCGGGCCGCGATCGCGCGCCCGGCGCTTCCCGCCATCACCTCGGCGCGATACGCGGGCGCGCGCAGGATCGTCGAGGATCTTCTCGCCCGTCACATTTTCCACGAGGTTCACTGCGAGTTCATTCAGGCCGCCAGCCTGTTGAATATCGTGCCCGCGGGCATCCCGACGACGCTGGTCGCGCACGACTTCTTTCACGAGGCCCTGCGCCGGCGCGCCCGGCTCAGCGCGGCGCCGCTCCGACCGTTTCTCATCCTCGAGGCGCGGCGCACGCGGCGGTGGGAGGCCGGGATCCTGCGGCGTCCCTCCCATCTGGTCACACTCACCGGGCGCGATCGGGACATCGCCCGCGCGCTCAGCGGACGCGGCGATGTGACGGTTCGTTACCCGACGCTTTCCGACGACGCGGACAAGACCGCTCCTCGCGAGCGGACGATCGTTCCAGGAAGCGTCGTCTTTCTCGGTCAGATGTCCCGCCGGGAAAACGAAGACGCGGCCCTCTGGTTCATCGATTCCATCTGGCCGGAGGTCGTCCGCGCCCGGCCGCATGCGCGCCTCACGATCGCGGGAGCCAATCCGGGACCTTCCTTGCATCAACGCGCGGGCGCGGATGTTTCCGTGACCGGCTATATCGAAAACCCGTCCGAGCTGCTTCGGACCGCGGCGCTGTCGATCGCGCCGCTCAGGATGGGCTCGGGAATAAAGATCAAAGTCGTCCAGTCCATCGAGGCCGGCATTCCCACCGTGGCCACACCAATCGGAGCGGAGGGCGTGCGCCCTTCGCCCTTCCTACACGTCGCCGACTCGGTCGGCGCATTCGCGAACACATGCATACGCCTCCTTCAATGAGCGCCCTTTACTCTCCCCAGGTCGCCGTGCTCTGCGCGATCCACCATCGCGACAGCGTCTTCCTGGCCGAGAAGGCGCTCCGGTCGGTCCTTTCCCAGGATTACCCCAGGGAAAAGATCAATATCTATCTCTATGTCGACGGACCCGTCACGCGCGCGCACGAGTATTTTCTCAATACACACAGCGACTGGTTTCATCGGATCATCCGCGGCGAGGTCAACCGCGGCCTTCCGACCGGCCTCAACGCGCTGCTCGGCGCGACCAATGGCGAGAAATTCCTCTTCCGCATGGACGTCGACGACATCGTCTCCCGCAAGCGCTTCCGCCGGCAGGTGGACTTCATGCTGGCGCATCCGGAGATCGATCTTTGCGGCAGCAATTCCTACGAGATCGACGACCACGACCGCGTCATCTTCACGCGAAACTATCCGGAAACACACGAGGAGATCGTCCACAGGCTGCCGCGTTGCAATCCGATGCTGCACCCCACCTTCTGCATCCGCGCGAAAAGCTGGAGGAAGATGCCCGTCAAATATCGAAACCTCCATCTCAACGAGGACCTCGGATTCATCTTCGACGTGATCAAGCGCGGCTGGCGGCTCCACAACCTGCAGGAGCGGCTGTTTCTCTGGCGAACCGGCGAGGATTTTCACAAGCGGCGCAACCATCGCCGCGCCCGCGTGGAACTCGAGGCCTATATCACCGGAATATGCGGCCTCTGGGGCCCGAGCCCGAAACTGTTCTGGCCGGTCGCCCGCTATATTTTCCGCCTGCTTCCGCGCACGATGGCCAAGCCGTTCTACCGCGCCGCCGTCCGCAATCACGTGCTCGGCTGACCGCCTCCCGCGTCCCATTCACCCGCGATTTTCACGATGAGCCCCTTTCTTCGCGCCGCGTTTCCCGCCTTCATCTGCCTGCTTCCCTTCCTCATCATCGTGATGCAGGGGCCGAGCGTCAGCGCCACGCTCCTCCTCGGGGCGGCTTTTCCGCTTTACGCGCTTCATCGCCTCGGCGCGAGGGCGCACTGGAAAACGATGGCGTTGATGGCCGGCGTTCTGCTGCCGTATGCCGCGCTCGCCTGGTGGATGCCCGACCCTCTCAACGAGCTGCGGCCCCACTACACGATCCTCGCGGTGTTTTACGGCGTTCCCGCCGGGATGTATTTCGCGTGCCTCGCCCACGCGAAGGACGAGATTCCGGCGAGGACGGCGCTGATTGTCTTCTGCATGGCGATGACGCTCGTGGCGCTCTATCTCACGCGCCTGATCGGGACCGACGACTTCGTGCGGGTGACCGGCGCCGGCTTCGAGCGCAACAACCTCGACGACCGCATCGACTACCTCGGATTCTTCTACACGGAGGATCTCACGATCGGGATCATCCCCTTCACCCTTTTCGCCCTCGCGGCGACAATCGGAGCCTTTCTGCCGATTTCGCGTGTATCCATTGTGTTGATACTGGGAGCGGCGGCGGTCGCGGCCCTGGTCAATTTCGCCGTGCTGACGAGAACGGCGCTCGCCTGCTCCACCGCCGCCGTTCTCCTCGTGCTGTTCCTCGACCGGCAGGAAATCCGGAAAACCTCCCTGAGGAGAGCCGGCCTTTTCGCGCTCGTCGCGCTGGCGGCGCTGGCGGGCCTGCTTTTCGGCCCGTCGAAGCCGGTGCGCGAGGAGGTTTCCCTCCGGACGCAAGCCATGTCCGACCGCATGGCGGAGGCGGACAGGGACGGCCGGCTCGATCATTGGCGCGAGGCCGTGACGCTCATCGCGGACTCGCCGGAAGGCGGCGCGCGACCGTCGATGACCACGCATCATTGGGCGCACAACCTCCTGCTGGACACGGGCCTCTCCACCGGGCTCATCGGGATGGCCTCGATCGCGATCGCGCTCCTGATCCCGATCGCGCGATCGGTGGCGGTCGTTCGCGCCCGAAGCATGGTGTCGAGCCCGCTGTTTCAGATGCTGTTCTGCCAGTTCGTCGCGGTCCTTCTGGCGATGCAGATCTCGCCGCCGAATCTGCCCTATATCGTCTTCACGGCATTCTTCACCGGCTACATCGTGAGCCTGCCGCGCGCATGACCCCGCGCGCGAACACGCCTCCGGTTTTATTGATCGTCTTCCGGCGGCCGGAGCACACGCGTCTCGTTTTTGAAGCGATCCGCCGCCAGCGGCCCTCGCAACTTTTCATCGCCGCGGACGCGCCCCGGGCGAACCGCGGCGCGGAAGAAAAACAGGCATGCGATGAAACCCGCCGGATCACGGAGGAGATCGACTGGCCCTGCGAGGTTCACCGCGACTACGCGACGGAAAACATGGGATGCGCCCTGCGGCCGAACTCGGCCATCACCCGGGCGCTTTCGAAAGTCGATCGCGTCATCGTGCTGGAGGACGACTGCCTCCCGGGCGCGGACTTCTTTCCCTTCTGCGCGGAACTGCTCGATCGTTACGCGGACGACGATCGCATCTCCGCCGTCTGCGGCGTCAACCTCCAGGACCCCGCGTGGCGGTGCGACGACAGTTATTATTTCTCCCGTTACGCGCACAGTTGGGGATGGGCGACCTGGCGGCGCGCGTGGAAGGACCAGGATCTCTCGCTCGCGCAGTGGGCCGGATTGAGAAAGTCCCGGTGGCTTCGGAGCTATTTCGGAAACCGCAAACAGGCCGCGTGCTGGAGCGACCTGCTCGATCGAACGATGCGCGGAGAAGTCGCGGCGTGGGACTATCCGTGGAATTTCAACAACTGGTTGCGCGGCCGTCTCGCGATCCACGCCGCGAGGAATCTCGTCACCAACATCGGCTTCGGCCCCGGGGCGACGAACACCACGATCGATCACGCGATCGGCGCGCTTCCGATCCAGCCGCTGGCATTTCCACTTCGACATCCGGCGGCGGTCGCCCGGCACGCCGGGGCGGACGATCTCGCCTTCGACCGGATCTACAAGCCGTGGTCGATCTGGCGAAAACTCCGCGTCCGGATGTCCCGTATCCGAAATCTGGTGACACCTCGCCCATCCGCTTCCGCCGCATGAACGCGCCCCCGACCCTGGAAGAGCCCGCTCTCGCAAGAGGAGACACGCCGGCCCGGCCCGCGCGCGCGCCGCGCAAGCAGGGCCCGTTTGTCGGAAGCATCGTCTGGCTCACGTTCGAGAAGATCCTGCGCTCGCTCGGATCGGTCTCGGTCGGCCTGCTCGTCGCGCGTTTTCTCGGGCCGGACGACTACGGACGGCTCGGAGTCGCGCTCGGCCTGGCAAGCGTGGGCCGGGAGGTCGTCTCGCTCGCCCTCGAGCGCATCATCCGCCGCGATCTCGCTGCGAATACCGACCCGGCGGGCGTGATCTTCGGCACCTATTTATATACCGCGTTCGTAGTGAGCCTCCTCACGATCGGCGGCCTCTCGCTCTTCGCCATCGGGACCATCGCGGACGCGCCCACCAGCGCGCTCACGCTGCTTCTCGTCTGGATGACGCTGCCGCAGATCCTGACCGCGGCCGACTGGTGGTTCGAAAGCCACTGTCAGGCGCGGCCGATGGTGATCGCGAGAAACATCATCTGGCTGGCCGGGATGGCGCTGAAAGTCGCCTTCGTCCTCGCCGGGGCGGGTGTGTTCATGTTCGCGCTGCTGGCGCTGGCGGAATGGACCCTTTCCGCGCTGGTCGTGTGGCGCGCCTTTCGCGCGCGGCAGGCCGATTCGTTTCGCCTCGTCTGGCGCGGCTCCCTCCTCGCGCGGTGGATGCGCGAGAACTGGTCCGTGCTTTTCGTCGTGGTTATCTCGGTGCTCGGCGAGCGATTGCTCGCGTATATCACGCAACACGCGGCGGGAAACGAGAGCGCCGGCCACTTCGGCGCCGCGCAGCGCCTGATCGAGGCCTGGTGGGCGCTCTTCATCATGCTCTCCGGCGTGATCCTGCCGCGAATGACGCTCCTCCAGAATCAGGGCCGCGACCGCTTCCAGAAGTTCACGCAAACCTATTTCGATCTCAGCTTCGGACTCGCCCTCGTCGCGGCCCTGGCCGGCACGGCGGTGGCGCAGTTTTTCGTGCCGCTCCTGCTCGGCGAAAGCTACCGCGGCGCGGTCCCGGTCATCATCGCGATGCTGTGGGCGGCGCCCGCCGGTTTCGTGTTTCTCGCGCGAGTGCAATACTCCACCGCGATCCGGAAGATCACCCTCGATTTCCCCAGTTCGATCGTGAACGCGTGCGCCACGCTGGCCCTGTCGATCTGGTGGGCGCCCCGCCACGGCGCGGCGGGCGTGGCGTGGGCCGCCACCTGCGCGCTCTGGCTCGGCGTTTACGGCGTGCCGCTGGTCTGGCCGCGGCTGCGCAAAGTCCATCCGCACCAATGGCGCGCGCTCCTTTTCTTCACGCGCTTGAGCGCGCTCGCCCGGCTCATGCTCGACCTCGCCTCGCGCGGTCGGAAGGAAGTCTGGCACTGAAATCCCGCGCATTGTGAGCTTGTATTCACTTCCTGGTTACACACCGAGGATCTGCCGCGTGGGAAAGCCGGCCGCGAAGCTGTGGGACCGGCTCGCGGCGCGCAGCGAGCACGCGACGTTCTATCACACGCGTAAGTGGCACGAGATCGGTTCCGCGCACCCGACGCCGAAGCCGGGCGGGATCGTCGAGATCGTCCCGGATCCGCTCTGGGCCCGTTTCAACGACGGAACGGATGTGGTGGTTCCGCGGGTGCGGACGTCGCCGAAACTGGGAGTCTTCTCGCGCCATCTCTCCTCGCCCGAGGGATGTTGCGGGGGATTCCTGGCCAGCGCGCCGCTCACCGGGGCGCACCTCGCTCCGCTCTGGCGGTTGCTGATGAAGGATTCGTTTGAATGGCGCATCAATCCGTTGCAGCCGACGCCGCCTCCCGCGAGTTCGGAAGTCCGCGCGGATTCGACGGTGATCCTCGACCTGCGACCCGGCTTCGAAGCGATCCGCGAAGGCTGGCAGCGCGAGGGCGCGTTGATTCCCCGCAACGTCCGCCGGGCCGCGCGCATGGGCGTCTCGGCGCGGCTCGCGACTTCGCGCGAGGACTACCGCGCGTATCAACATATACTCGCCGAATCCTCGAGGCGCTGGACCGCGCCCGCCATCTGCCCGCTCGAGAAGATGTGGGCGCTTCACCTCGCGTCGCCCGACAACGTCCAGCTCTGGATCGCCGAGCGCGAAGGCCGGATGTTGTGCGGACAACTGTTCTTCATCCACGGGCGGCACGTTTCAATCTACAACAAGGGCGCGCTCGAGGACGCGTTCGCATCGCGCGCGCCCACCTTTCTCGACTACTCGATGATCGAGCGCTTCGCAGCCGAAGGCCGCTGGTGGTACGATATGGGCGAGAGCGGCGGAAGCGAAAGCGCGCGCGCCTACAAGCTCAAACTCTGCCGGCACGAAGCGGACGCGAGCGTGCACATCCACTACGCGCCCGTCTTCGAAACCGCGCGCACACTGGCGAAGCTGTTGCGAAAACTCCCGGCAAAGGCGGCGGCGTTCCCTGCATGAACGCGGTTGCGACCTCCCCGGTGGCCGGCGTTCAGGAGACGCGCGAATCCGGGAAGTCCGGAGTCCCGGTCTCGATCACCGAGGCCGGCGCGGCGGCATGGGACCGCTGCCATCGCGACTGCTCGCATGCCACGTGGTATCAGAGCCGGCCCTGGATGGAGCACCTCGCGCGGTTTCGCAGCCCGCGGCACCACGCGCGGCCGATCCGCGCCGGCGCGTGGCATTTCCGCTTCGCCGATGGTCTCGAGGGGATCGTTCCGTATCACTGTTTCCGCGCGACCAGGGGGCTCGCGAGGAAATACATCTCGGGCGGCGACACGCTCTACGGCGGCTGGGTGGGCGACTCGTATCCACAATCTGAACACATGGACGCGCTGCGCGGGTTCCTGCGCAAAAAGAACCTCGCCATTCGCCAGAGCCCGTTCGCGCCCGGCGGCCTTCCCGCGGATCGCTGCGAAGTCACGGCCGAGTTCTCAGCCGTCCTCGATCTCGCTCCCGGCATCGAGGCGATCGAGGCGAACTGGCGGCGCAACAGCCCGAAGATTCTGCAATACAGCCGCAAGGCCGAACGCGCCGGCGTGGTGGTCAGGAAGGCGGAAACACGGGAGGAATGGATGGCGTTCGCCGCGGCGCATCACCGGTTGCTGGAACGCCGCGATGACGCGACGATCTACGGCGCCGATTTCTTCGCCTCGTTGCGCGCGCTCGCCGCGCCCGAGACGCAACTCTGGATCGCGATCCACGAGGATCGCATCGTCGCGGGCCAGCTCGCGCTGATTCACAACACGCACGCCGGGATTTTCGTGAAGGGAGCGACCCCCGAAGCGCTCGCGCTGAAGGCGCCCATCCTCATCGACACCACGATGATCCGCGCCTGCGGCCAGGCCGGCGTTCGCTGGTACGACCACGACGGCTGCGGCTCGCCCGATGCGTCGATCGCGGAATACAAGCGCAGGCTCGGCTGCGCGTTCATTCCTTCGCCGATCCTCGAGCATCGCCGCGGCCTGCTCGCCGCCGCCGGCCGCGTGACCCGCGCGCTTCGATGTATCCAGCATTCAATTACACGAAAAGCGATTTCCCGATGAGCCCGTCCGCCTCCGTTTCCCGACCGCCGGAATCATCCGGCCCGGCCGACGACGCATCATGGGATCGCGTCGTCGCTGGGTGCGATTACGCGACCTTCTTTCACACGCGAGCATGGAACGTCATCAGCGCATCCGTCCCGAATCCGGTTTTCGGCCGGCGCTTGGGCCGCGCCGCGGCGTGGCATGTCCGTTTCCAGGGCGGCGTGGAAGCCGTGCTCCCGGCCGTCCTCTATCGCTGGGCCCGCGGATCGCGAACCGTCGCGCAATCGAGCGGCGGCGGCGCCTACGGCGGCTGGATCGGCAACGCGGGATTCACCGCGGCCCACGAGGCCGCCGCATGGAAGGCGCTTCCATGGCGCCACCTGGAAGCGCGCCGCAATCCGTTCGCGCCCGCCGATCGCGCCGGGCGCGCGCCGCAACGCCGCCATGCGGAGACAACCGCCGTCATCGATCTTCGCTGCGGCTTCGATGCGATCGCCGCGGGCTGGCGGTTGCGCGAAGCGCCGATCCATCGCAACGTGCGCCGCGCGACGGCGGCCGGCATCCGGGTCGGTTTGGCGCAGGACGCCGGCGAGTGGGAGACGTTTCGCGAAATCTATCTCGAGAACGCGAAACGCTGGGAAAATCCCTCGCTGCATCCGGCCCGGACGATAGCCGCGCTGGAGGCCGCGGCCCCCGGCGCGGCGCGCCTTATACTCGCGCGGCTCGAGGGGACCGTCGTCGCCGGACTGTTGTTGCTCGTGCACCGCAGGCACGGCGCCGGGCTGGTCAAGGCGGCCCGGCCGGTGGGATATAAACTCAACGCGCTCAATGCCGTGGACGCGCACACCGTGCGGCACTGCGTCGAAGCCGGACTCTGGTGGTACGACATGGACACCAGCACGTTCTCCGAAAGCGTGCGCATCCAGAAATTAAGGATGGGCGCGCGCGAGCTTCCCGCGGACATCGAGGTCCATCTGCCCCGTCTTCAACACCTGCTCCGTCGGGGCCGGGAATTTCTCCGAAATTTTTCGAATCCAGCCGGCTCCCCGCATGACGGCGAGCCTGAGGGGCGCGAATATAAACACATCATATAACGAGCCGCGGCACACCCGCGCGGCGCAAGCCGATACAGCCATCATGACAAATCCGACCCCGAAAATCACCCCTGTCGCCGCGCGACTCGCGACCCGCGACGCGTGGGATCGCATCGTCGCGGAGAGCGATGAAGCCACGTTCTTCCACACCCGCGCGTGGACGGAAGCGGCCGCGCTCGCGCCGTCGATGAAGTTTCCCCGCCGGAAGGGAAGACCGGTCGCGTGGCACGTGCGCTTCGAGGACGGCGTCGAAGCGGTGTTGTCCGCCGTGCTCTTTCGATGGGTGCGCGCCGCGCCGGTGTATGCCGAATCGGGCGCCGGCTCCGCCTACGGAGGCTGGATCGCGACGGCGGGTTTCACGCCGCGGCACGAGGATGCCGCCTGGCGTTCGCTGCCGTGGAAAAACATCGAGGTCCGCCGCAATCCCTTCTCGAGCCGCGCATCGCATGCGCGGAGCGCGATGACCGTCTACGAGGAAAAGACCGCCGCCCTCGATCTCACGCCCGGATACGACGCGATCGAAGCCGGATGGACGCGCGGCAAGTCGCAGGTCTGGATCAACGCGCGCCGGGGCGAAAAGGCCGGGATCAAGGTGATCCGCGCCACGACCGAAGAGGAATGGACGACCTTCCATGAGGTTTACGTCGCAAACTCCGCCCGCTGGCAGAACCCACAACTCCACCCGCTCGATATGCTCCTGCGCCTGCGCAAAATCGCGCCGGAAAATGCGCATCTGTGGCTCGGACTCGCCGACGATCGCATCGTGGCGGGGGAACTCGCGCTCGTGCACCGGCGCCATATGGCCGGGCTCATTCGCGCCGCGCTTCCGGAAGGATACAAGAAAAACGCCGCCGCCTGGATCGATGTGAACACCGTGCGCCACTACGCGGCTTCCGGCGTGCGCTGGTTCGACATGGACTCGAGCGGCGACAACGAAGGCGCGCGACGCCACAAGCTCAGCTTCGGCGCCGAGGAACTCGACGCCTCGCTCGACCTCCACCGTTCACGCGCCTACTGCCGCGCCCGCAACCTCTGGCGGCGATGCGCCCACGCCGGCATCGGATCCGGTGTTCAGGCCGGCTTCGCCGCCATCCACTTCGCCGGCGCCGGCTGAGGCCACGAACGACGCGCCGGCACGCCTTGAATTTCCCCTCCGCGCCATGAACAAGAGAATCCCTTTTTCACCGCCTTATATCGACGACGACGTGATCACGGAAGTCGTGGACACGCTGCGTTCGGGCTGGATCACGACCGGGCCGAAATGCCGGATGCTGGAAAACCGGATCGCGGACTTCGTCGGGGCCGAACATGCGGTGTGCTGCAACTCCGCCACGTCCGGGCTCATGCTCGCGCTGAGCTGGTTCGGCATCGGCCCGGGCGACGAAGTCGTCGTGCCCGCATATACCTATTGCGCGACCGCGCTCGCCGTCGTGCATCTCGGGGCGCGGCCCGTCCTCGCGGATGTGGAGGACGACTTCAACCTCTCGCCCCGGACCATTCGCGGGCTGATCAACGAGCGCACGAAGGCGGTGATCGGCGTCGACATCGCCGGATGGCCCTGCGACTACCCGGCGATCCGCGACCTGCTCGCATCTCCACAGATCACGGCATCCTTTCAACCGCGAACCGACGAGCAACGCGCGCTCGGGCGCATCCTGCTCGTCTCGGATGCCGCGCACGCGCTCGGCGCCACCCTCGACGGCGAACCGCTCGGCACGCAGGCGGATTTCACCGTGTTTTCGTTTCATGCCGTCAAGAACCTGACCACCGCGGAGGGCGGCTGCGTCGTGCCCGGAAAACAACTGCAACCAGGTTCGGACGAGGTGTCCGCGCGACTGCGGCTGATGGCGTTCAGCGGGCAGACACGCGATGCCTTCGCCAAGACACAGACGGCCAACTGGCGCTACGACATCGTCCTGCCGGGCTTCAAGATGAACCTGCCCGACGTGTGCGCCGCCATCGGCCTGGCGCAACTGCGCCGCTACGAAAGCGAGCTGCTTCCCCGCCGCCGACGGATCGTCGATCGCTATTACAACGCCTTCTCCTCGCTCCCGTGGGCGTGGCTTCCGCCGGTGAAGGACGCCCGCAGGTCGAGTTCGCGCCATCTCTTCATGCTTCGCATCCGCGGCCTCGACGAGGCGGAGCGGGATCGCATGCTCGACTATTGTTTCGAGCGCGGCGTCTCGGTGAACGTGCACTTTCGGCCGCTTCCGCAGCTCACGTATTTCCGGAACACGGGACATCGCGAGGCGGACACGCCGAACTCGGTCCGGCTGTCGGCGTGCGAGATCACGCTGCCGGTGTATCCACAACTCACCGACGCCGACATCGATCTCATCGTCGCGACGGTGTGCGAAGCCTATATCAAGGTTTCCGGCGTCGCCGTGGCGAGCTGAGCGAAAAGCGCCTCGTAGGCATCGACCATCCGCGTCTCCCCGAAGGCGGCCACCGCCCGGGCGCGCGCGTTGCCGCCCAGCCGGGCGGCGACGGAGGCATCGTCCAACAACTCCCTCAACCGCGCGCAAGCTGTGTCCAGATCGCCGCGCGCGTGCAGAAATCCATCCCGGCCGTCGTCGATCTGCTCCGGAATCCCGCCCACCGCGCTGGCGAGCGCGGGCACGCCGCAGGCCATCGCCTCGAGGATGACGGTCGGATAGGTGTCCGCCTTCGCCGGATGGAGCAGGACGTCGCACGCCTGGATGAGGTCGCGGACGCGCTCGCGTGAAAGCGGCCCCGTGCCGACGAAACGGGCGCGGCCGGCGACACGCGCGCCTTTCTGCCCGCCGACTTCGAAGACCACCAGGGGCCGCGCGCCCGCGCGCGCGGCGTGGCGCTCCGCCAGGCGCTCCGCGAAGTCGTAATCGCGAAACTCGCTGGAGCGGCCGAGGTCGGATATGAAGCATGCGGCCGCCTCGCCGTCGCGCACGCCCGCCGCGCGCCGGCGCGCCTCGCGATCGTCGGGCGGCGCGAAGAAATCGAGGTCGATGCCGTTGTGGATGACCTCCGCGCGACGCAGGCCGCCGTTGAGCGCGGAGGCGCGGGCCCGGTCCACGATCCACCGGCAGCAGCCGGCGACGGTGTATCGCATTTTTGAATACACGCCGGCCTTGACCCGCAGGTTCTCCGCCGTGCGATCCCGGCGAATGGCGGGAAAGCTGGCGAGATCGGGGCAGTTGCCGCAGCCGGCGCGCCAGCGTTCGCAATCGAAGGAGTGCGCGCAGTGGCCGCTGGTCAGCCACGGATCCTGCAGGGTGAAAACCAGCCGCGACCGCCGCGCCACCTCGGGGAGAACGCGAAGGTCGAAGTGCGTTCCACCGAGAAAGGTGTGCAGGTTGTGCAGGTTGACGATTTCCGGCTGGAACGGCAGCCGCGCAAAGGCCTCCAGGCTCCCGCCGAGCGCGAAATCCTCGTGGCCGCGCCACTTGTTCCAGAACGACCGCAACTCCAGCGCGTGCAACGCGCGGCGCGCCTGTTGGCGCGCGAGACTGTCGCCCGCCGCGCGCCGCGTGGCCAGCCGCAGGGCGAGTTCCAGTCCCCGGCGAACAAACGTCCGATCCAGCGGCACAGGCGCCTCGTAAACCCAGGGCAGGCCGGAGTGCTTGCGGCCGACGATCATCGCCACTTCGTGGCCGCGCTCCCGCAGGAGTGAGGCGATCCTTCGCGCGAACCACGCCGCGCCGCCTCCTGTGTCGAGCGTATTGACGATCGCGATACGCATGCCGCGCGCCTCAGATTCCCAGGCGCCGCGCGAAGGTCGCGGCGTCCCAGTCGCGCGCGAGCGCCCGCGGGATTTCGAAAGGGTTTTCGCGCCGCGCGTGAGCGGGCATGTTGGCAAAGGCATGGCTGAACCCGGCCCGCGCGACCACCGCGCGCGTGGCGGGGCCGTATTGCCTGTATGTGCCGAATGGATACGCGAAGACCTCCGGCTCCCGGCCCGTCCACGCCGCGAGTTGACGGCGGCCGCCGGCGATTTCGCGCGCCTGCTCGTCGGGCGCGAGGGACGAGAGTACGGGATGATCGACGGTGTGCCCGCCGATGGTCAGGAGCGGGGCCCCGGCCGCCGCGCGCACTTCCTCGATCGTCATCAACCGGCGGTCTGCCCGCGGCGCGTCTGAAAGCCCCGCCCACTCGCGCAAGGTTTCGAGATGCTTCTCGATCACGGGAGGGGATTTGTCGTGCGCCCACTCCTGGAGTTTTCGATAGGTCGCCTGCCTGTTGGAATGATCCGCCTCCTCGACGCTCCAGCCGCGCAAGGTTTCAGCGTCGTCGTCCGGACAGTTGATCTCCAGGTCTCCGCCTTCGTCCCGCAAGCGCAACGGCCCGTGCTCCGGACGCGCGCGCAGGAGCGCCTGCTCGATCGCGTCCCACCAGCTCTCCCGACCGCGGGCGACCAGGCCGGTCGAGACAAATATGCAGCCCGGCACATCGCGCGCGGCGAGGATGGGCAGGGCGGCGTGGAGGTTGTCCGCATAGCCATCGTCGAAGGTCACGCAGACCGCGCGTTGCGGCAACGTTCCCGCGACGGCGCGCCTGGCAAAATCAACGGCCGCAAGCGGAAGGCAGCGCTCGCGCAGCACGCGCATTTGCGCGGCGAAGTTCTCCGGGGAAACGCCGAGGAGGAGCGGATCCAGCGCCGTGTCGCACACGCGATGATACACGAGCGCCGCGGGCAGGCGCGGCGCGCGCCGGAACTGGCGCGTCCTCCAGCGCCAGCGGAGGCGCCACACGGTCTCGACCTTCGCATGCCTGCTCCGATCGAGAC
>CAZFCY010000066.1:0-3997 GCA_964517665.1 uncultured Opitutaceae bacterium
ACGCACCCTCTCCTGCTCGTCGCTTTCGAAGACGTTCTCCATCACGGGCTGGCGGCTCGGGCACGTCCACGCCTCCGCGCCGCTCCAGCACGCGGTCGTGACGGCGCTCGGCTTCGGCCCCGAATACTACGCGCAACTCACGGCGGAGTACGCGGCGCGGCGCGACGTCCTCTGCGGTTATCTCGAACAAACCGGGCTCGCTTTCACGCGTCCCGAGGGCGCCTACTTCGTCATGGTCGACGTCTCGCCCTTCGGCTACGCGAGCGACGCGGACTTCTCGCGCTGGATGGCCCGCGAGATCGGCGTCGCGCCCGTCCCGGGCTCGAGTTTTTTCCCGTATCCGGAAAACAGATACATCCGGTTGAACTTCGCCAAGCGCCCGGAGACGCTCCATGCCGCGGGCGGGCGATTGCTCAAACTGAGGCGATGAAGGCAGCGCCGGCGCGGCTGTCTCGCAACCGAAGTGGACACGGAAAGCGCAAGATCAATGGCGGCTCTGCGCGCCCGGGGCTCAATCCCCGTTCAGCCGCCGCGCGAGCGCCTCGACGAGCGCGTCGAGGGTGGATGTCTCCGCTTCGAAGGCGACGGCGATGCCGGCGTCGCGCAGGGAGCCGCTGGTGATTGGGCCGATGCTGCCCGCGATCGGAATCGCGGCATCGGGAGCCAGTTTCAACGCGGCGGCCTGGTCCACGAACGACTTCACCGCGGAGGAGCTGGTGAAGAGAATCGCGTCGGCCCCCTGGGCCCGAAAATCAGCGGCGGCCGGATCCGAGGCGAGGTCGGTCTTTCTCGTCTCGTAAACGGGAAACCGGTCCACGATCGCGCGCGCCTGCTCGAGTTTTTTCACCAGCGCGTCGCGCCCCAGATTTCCGGATACGAGCAGAACCCTCGCGCTGTCGAGGCTGCCGGTGTCGATGAGCGCCCGCGCGAGATCCTCGGCCACGGCGCGCTCCGGGACGACCTCCACCTCGAGGCGCAGCTCGCGGATCGCGCGCGCGGTGGCTTCGCCGACCGCGGCGATGCGCATGGCGCCGAGCGCGCGCACGTCCTTGAAGGCGTTGAAAAACAGATCGAAGAAATGCCTCACGCCGTTCGCGCTGGAGAACACGAGCCAGTCGTAGGCGCCCATTTCGGCGAAGACTTCGTCGCGAATCTCCGGATCGACGGCCGGCGCGATCGTCACGAGCGGGAGTTCGAGCACGGTCGCGCCGAGCCGCTCGAGGCGTCCGGTGAGTTCGCCGGCGCGCTCGCGGTTGCGCGTGACCACGATCCGGCGGCCGAAGAGCGGTCGTTTCTCGAACCAGCCGATCGCGTCGCGCTGCCGGACCACTTCGCCGACGATCACGATGGCGGGCGCGGCCAGCCCGGCGCGCTCCACCCCGGCCGCGAGCGTCGCGACGGTGGCCACGAGGGTCTGCTGGCGGCCGAGCGAAGCCCATTGCACGCAGGCGGCGGGGGTTTCCCCTGAAAGGCCGCCAGCCTGCAGATCGGCGAGGACGGCGGGCAGCCGCGCCATGCTCATGTAAATGCAAAGCGTCGTCTGGCGCAGCGCGCCGAGCGCGCGCCAATCGACCGCGGCCCGGCTCCTGGCCGGGCGCTCGTGACCGGTGGCGAAGACGACGGTCGAGGCCGCTTCGCGGTGGGTGAGCGGGATGCCGGCAAACGCGCCGGCCGCGAGCGACGACGTCACACCCGGCACAATCTCGAAGGGGATGCAGGCCTCGGCGAGCACCCGCGCCTCCTCACCGCCACGGCCGAAGACGAACGGATCGCCGCCCTTGAGCCGGACAACCTGTTTCCCCGCCCGGGCGTTTTTCACCAGGATCGCGCCGATCTCGTCCTGTTCCACCGATTCGCCGCCCGCGCGTTTTCCCACGCAAACGCGCTCGCAATCCGGCGCGCAGAGTTCGAGCAACGCGATATGGACGAGGCGATCATAGACGACGACGTCCGCCTCTTCGAGCAGCTCGCGGCCGCGCAAGGTCAGCAGGCCCGGGTCGCCGGGGCCGGCTCCGACGAGAAACACCCGGCCCTCAGGCATTGAGTTCCAGGCTCGCGAGGATGCGCGCCGCGACGCGCTCCGGCTCGAGCGCATCCTGCGGCGTCACCGCAAAGCGCTGATAACCGCAGGAGTCATGAAAGAGATGGACGCCGATGCCGTCGTAGTGAACGGCGAAGGCGGTGTGGCAGCCGCCGTCCATGCGGCGCAGGAACGCGCGTTCGAGCACGACGGCGCGGCGCGTCACTTCATCGAGCACCGGCGCGAGGATCGCGGCAGTGTCGGCGCGCGCCTGGACCGCGATCGCGCCCTGCCCGACAGCCGGGACGCAGACCGCGAGCGGCAGGATCTGGAAGCGCATGCCGGCACGTTCGGTTATGTTCAGGCGGCTGAGGCCGGCGGCGGCGAGCACGGTGGAATCGGCGAGCCCTTCGGTGATCCGGTCCAGGCGCGTCTCGACGTTGCCGCGGATCTCGCAAAACGTGGCCTTGGAAAACTGCCGCTGCAGTTGCTGGCGGCGCCGCGGGCTGCCGGTGGCGACGGAGTTGGGCCGCGGGAGTTCCTTGCGGATCACGAGCACGTCGCGCGCATCCGCGCGGGGGAGAAAGCCCGCGATCTGGAGGCCCGTCGATTCGGCGGTGGGCAGATCCTTGGCGCTGTGGATGGCGAGATCGGCGCGGCCATCGAGCAGCGCGGCCTCGAGTTCGCCGATGAAGAGCCCCTTGCCGCCCTGCTGCTCGAGCGACCATTCCGCCTGCCGGTCGCCGGTCGTGACGAGCGGGAGGAGACGGAAATCGTAGTCGGGCAACCGGCTCTTCAGGTGCGCGATCGCCAGCTCGGCCTGCGCGAGGGCGAGCGCGCTCTGGCGGGTTGCGACCGTCAGCGTGATCAACGGCTTCGGCGGCGGGGGCGGAGGAGGCGGAGGCTCGGGCGCGGCCTGGGGCGGCGCATGGGATCGCCTGGGCGATTTCGCCGGGACGCGCGCCGGGGCGACCTTCCTTGCCGCCGGCTTCCCCTGCGCCTTTGCGGCCGGTTTCGAGGCTGGCTTCGAGGCCGGTTTCTTCTTCTTTGCCGGCGCCGGCGCCGGCTTCGCGCGCGCCGCGGCCTTCGCGATTGCCTTCTTCGGCGCGGCAGTGGTCTTCGCTTTCTTCGCGGCGGCGCCCGGTTTCCCGGCCTTCTTCGGCTGCCGCGCCGGGCGGGCGGCCTTCCTGGAGGCGACGCGTTTCGTTCCGGTCGCCTTCGTGGTTTTCTTCACCGCAGGGCTGGGTGTGCGAGCCGCCTTGCGCGCCGGCCGGCTCTTCGCCGCCGGCTTCTTCGATTTTTTCGTGGAAAGGCGGGAGCGGCGGGGAGCGGCGGGCATGGCAGGCAGTCGGGAGGAGGATGGGTCAGTAAGCGGCGGAAGGACCTTTGATGTTCTTTTTGGCCATCCAGGGCATCATGCCGCGGAGCCGTTCGCCGGTCTTCTCGATCTGGTGATTCTGGCCGGCCTTGAGGAGCTTGTTGTAGTTCTTCAGGCCGCCCTTGTATTCGCGAACCCACTCCTTGGTGAACTTGCCGCTTTGGATCTCCTTGAGAATCTTCTTCATCTCGGCCTTCGTCTGCTTCGTGATGATCCGCTTGCCGCGGGTGATGTCGCCGTACTTGGCCGTTTCCGAGATGGAGAAACGCATGCCGGAGATGCCGGACTCATAGATGAGGTCGCAGATCAGCTTCAGCTCGTGGAGGCACTCGAAATAGGCCATCTCGGGCTGGTAGCCCGCCTCGACCAGTGTCTCGAAGCCGGCGAGGATCAGCTCGGAGGTGCCGCCGCAAAGCACGACCTGCTCGCCGAAAAGATCGGTTTCGCACTCTTCCTTGAAAGTCGTCTGAAGCACGCCGGCGCGGGTCGAGCCAATGCCCTTGGCCCAGGCGAGCGCGAGTTTCTTCGCTTTGCGCGACTTGTTTTGCGCGACCGCGATGAGCGCCGGCTCTACACCGAGGGCAAAGGCATGCCGGCGC
>CAZFCY010000066.1:4007-5214 GCA_964517665.1 uncultured Opitutaceae bacterium
GATCACGTCGATGTCGGGGTGCGGGACGATCAGGTCGAAGTGAACCGCGAGGCCATGCGAGAAAAGCAGGCATTTGCCCTTCGCGAGATTGGGCAGGATGTCGCGCTCATAGACGTCGGCCTGCTTCATGTCGGGCAGGGCGACCATGATCACATCCGCGCGACGGACGGCCTCGGCGGTGTCGAAGACCTCGAAGCCGTGCTGCTCGGCCACCGCGCGGGACTTGCTGCCCTCGTAAAGGCCAACGATGACTTTGCATCCGCTGTCCTTCAGGTTGAGCGCGTGGGCATGGCCCTGGGAACCGAAGCCGATGACGGCGAGGGTCTTGTTGGCGAACACGCCGAGATCGGCGTCTTTGTCGGTATAGACTTTGGCAGGCATGAATCGTGGGAGGAATAAAAGAGCCGCGCGGGAGGGCGCGGGTTCACGGGAGATGCGTGAATATTAAGGAGGTTGCGAGGGTATTCGGGCGCCGCGGTCGAAGCGGGAGGAGCCACGAATGAATGCGAATCGACACGAATGGAAGAGGTGAGCCTTGTTCGCGCGCGATCGTGTCCGTGTCAGACGCCGGTCCAGCGGCGCATGGCCAGCTTGCCGGTGCGCGCGAGTTCGAGCACGCCGAACGACTCGACCAGGTTGAGGAACGCGGCGATCTTTCCCTCGTCGCCGGTGAGTTCGATGATGACCGAATCCATCGCGACGTTGATGATCTTCGCGCGAAAGATGCCGGCGATCTGGATGATCTCGGAGCGCGTGCGCGAATCGGCCTTGAGCTTCACCATGAGCAGCTCGCGCTCGACCGCCTGGCCTTCCTTGAAGTCCACGACCTCGATCACGTTCACCAGCTTGAGCAACTGCTTGTTGATCTGGTCGAGCACGGCGTCGTCGCCGCGCACCACCACCGTCAGGCGCGAGAGCGCGGGATCGTGCGTCGGGGCGACGTTGAGCGTGTCGATGTTGAAGCCGCGGCCGGAAAACATCCCGGCGATGCGGGCGAGAACGCCGAATTGATTCTCAACCAGAACAGAAATCGTGTGCCTCATGCGGGCTGTGTGTTTTGAGCAGGGTTTCAGGCCGATCGAGCCGCGGCTCGCCGCAGCGTGGCGCCGCCCGCCATCGTCTCACGAGGAGAAACAAGGCGCGGAAGTCTGCGCTCGCCGCTGCGATGCAAACGCGGACTGGTGGACGCCGAGGGACTCGAACCCCC
>CAZFCY010000066.1:5224-25300 GCA_964517665.1 uncultured Opitutaceae bacterium
CCATCCAATAATGACATCCCTTTGCGAAAGAATCCGACCACAAGGAGAGCTAATCCCAAAGAGTCACGAATGCTTCTCGACAAGAACGCACACCTTCAGGTGGCTGGTTTGCCGAGCCGGAGCCGCTGCGAGCAAAGGCTGGTAGACGATGAGGGACTCGAACCCCCGACCCTCTCGGTGTAAACGAGATGCTCTAACCAACTGAGCTAGGCGTCCAGAACAGCGCACAAAAGCAAACCCATCGCAGCGGGAGCAAGTACTTATTGCCCAATGCCCGAGCCCGCGGCGCGATCGGAAATGACAGGCGCCTCGAACACAACCACCCCACCCGCCCTTCCGCCAGCCGCACGCGGCCACGCGCGAAGCCGAAGCCAGGTTTCTGTAACGTACGCGACAAAAATCTGGCTTTATCGAAAACGGCGGATCGCCGCAGCTCGGCCGGATTTTTGTCGCGTACGTTACAGGATTTGTGGCTCGAGGGTGGCGCTTGCGGCGCGCGGGACGGGCGGCGGGGTGTCGAGGTGGATGCGGGTGAAGACGGGGCCGAACTCGATCTTGTCTCTTCGGATCATCCAGCGGCGCAAACGCAGCTCGCGATTGACGACGTCCACCATGAACGCGCCCATGGGCGGGACGAGCGATCCGGTGTTGATCGCCCAGCGCCCGCGCACGGGCCAGACGCCGGGACGATGCACGTGGCCGGCGATGACGACCCGCGCGCGCGGCCGATATTTCTCCGCCAGGGCCACGGTCGCCGACGGCGTCTCGCGCCATGAGCCGATGATCCGATCCACCCGGCGGATCGCCAGAAGGAAGCGAAAGCGCCGCTCCCACGGATGCGACGACGGTCCTGGATAGCGGGGCGAGAGATCGCGCATCGACATCACCGCCAGTTTGCTGACGCGCAGGCGCGCCTCGAAAGTCCCACGCTCCTCCGCCGGCTCGAGCGCGAGCAGGCGCTGGAGTTCCCGGCGGAAATATTTCGCCTCCCAGCCCCACGGCGCGAGGTCGGGAAAGAGCGTGTCGCCGTGAGTGACGAGCACATCGCCGCCCTCGAGGTCGAGGTGGTGAATCTCGCTCAGGTCCGGATCGTGGTTCCCCGTCACGACGATCAACTGGTCCTTCCGCTTCGCGACAAACTCGAGAAACTCCTGCCGCCGCTCGACCAGGGCGGGCTCGACATCGACAAACCGCGTTTCGAGCGTGTCGCCGTTGAACACCACCTTGCGCGCGCCGTCGAACAACGGTTCGAGCGAGCGCAGATGGCGCAAGCGGCTGCCGTGCTCCGCAAAATGCAGATCAGATACGATGCGGTGGCTGGCTTCTTTTTCTGGCATGGGCCCTGACGCATCGATCCATCGACCACCGAAAGGCTCAACCGAAATAGAGTTTCGAAGAGCGCAAGTTTTAAGAGCGCAAGGGAAGCGACCTGCCGGCGCAGGCAGACGGGGTCAACGCGCGGATTGGCGCCCCGCCTCCTGACGCCGGCCGCTGCATGCTTGCCGCTCGCTCAGCGCGCCCTGACGGCGTCGTGCGCGAGCAGCCGCTCCGCGTTCTGCACGGCGTTGAGCGCGGCGCCTTTCCAGAGATTGTCGCCGCTCACCCAGAACGAGAGTCCGTTCTCGAAAGCCGTGTCCACCCGCAGCCGGCCGACGCCACACTTCACCTTGCTCGAGAACTCGAGCGGCGTCGGGTAACGCCTGTCCGCCGGCGAATCCACCAGTTCCGCTCCGTCGAAGCCCGCGATCGCCTCGCGCGCCCGGGCCAGATCGACCGGGCGCTCGAACTCCGCGCTGACCGCGACCGAGTGCGCCTGCAGGACGGGCACGCGCACGCACGTCGCGGACACCTTGAGCCCGGGCAATCCCATGATCTTGCGGCTCTCCTGCATCATTTTCGTCTCCTCGCCCGTGTAGCCATTCTCGCCGAACGAATCCACCTGCGGGATGCAGTTGAACGCGATCTGGTAAGGAAAAACCTTCTTCTCCACCGGCTGTCCGGCGACGATCGCGCGCACCTGCGCCTCGAGTTCGCGCACCCCTTCGGCGCCGGCTCCGGAAACCGACTGGTAGGTGGCGATGATCACGCGCTTCGCGCCAAACGCCTGGTGCAGCGGCCAGAGTCCCATCAGCGCGACCGCCGTCGAGCAGTTTGGATTCGCGATGATGCCCTTGTGATCGAACAACTTCTCCGGATTGATCTCCGGGATCACGAGCGGGACATCCGGCTCCATGCGCAGCGCCGAACTCTTGTCGATCACCGTGCAACCCGACTTCACCGCATCCGCGGCGAGCGCGCGCGTGACCGAGCCGCCCGCGGCAAAAAACGCCAGATCCAGCCCCTCGAACGCGCCCGGCTTCGCCTCGACCACCGTCGTTTTCCTTCCCGCCACCTCGATCGTCTTCCCGGCCGAGCGAGCCGAGGCGAGGAGGCGCCACTCGGCGATCGGAAACGATCGCTCGACGAGGAGCCGGATAAGCTCTTGACCGACGGCGCCCGTGGCGCCGACGATTCCGACCTTCAGGGTCTTACTCATGGTTATGGATGGTGGGTGGAAACGGATCATCGAAAAGTGCGAAGCCCTCGGGATCAAGCAGACAAACTCGGCCCTGCTGGTGTCGATCGCGCGTCAGGCGATGCAACTATACATCCGCGGCGAACTGCAAAAAGCCTACATCGTTTCCACTTCGCGCAAGCCGCCTTCGAACCTGAAAGGCTCCCTCGGCACGCCGCGCGGCCTGCACGCCGTCGCTGAAAAAATCGGCGCCGGCCAGCCGCCCGGCATCGTCTTCAAAGGGCGCGTCGCGACCGGATTTCATTTCCACGAACACCTCGAGCGCGGCGGGAATCCCGCCAACCTCATCACCAGCCGCATCCTCTGGCTCGCCGGCCTCGAGCCCGGCGTGAACCAGGGCGGCGAGGTCGACTCGAAGAGCCGCTACATCTACATCCACGGCACGAATCGCGAGGATCGCCTCGGCGAGCCGGCCAGCGCGGGTTGCGTCCTGATGGCCAACCTGCAGATCATGGAACTCTTCGAACTCGTCCGCGCGGGCGATGTCGTCCTGATCGAGGACTGATTCCCATTCGCTTTCATCTTGATCGCGCATTGGAATGAGCGCGCCGGGGACATCGCGCCTTCGAACCGGATCCACCGGCTACAGCCGGAACGCATGCGGCAGCAGATCGCCGATCGTGGTGTGGACCGGACGGCCGGCGCTCGAGGCGGCGGCGTAGAGGATCGGCGTTTCCGGCGGGGCGAATTCGGCGATGACCTGGCGGCACGCGCCGCAGGGCGGGAAGCTTGCGGGGCCATCGACAACAACGGCCAGTGCCGCGACGCGCAGCGCCGGACCTTCGGCCGCGACCGCGGCGGCGATGGCGTTCCGCTCGGCGCAGAGCGTGAGTCCGTAGGAGGCGTTTTCCACGTTGCAGCCCGTGTAGCAATTTCCGGCTTCGGAGCGGACCGCGCAGCCGACGTGGAATTTTGAATACGGCGCGTAGGCCTGGCGGATGGCGGCGGCCGCGATGGCGAGCAGCTCGTCGAAGCCGGAACCTGTTTCATTATGGTTGCTCATGACGCCTCCGAGCTTCCCGTGCCGTAGAGCCTGTCGCCGAAATCGCCCAGGCCGGGAAGGATATATTTCTGCGCGTTGAGTTCCCGATCGAGGCCGGCGGTGAACACCGGCAGCCCGGGAAAGCGCGCCTGCAGCCGCTTCACGCCCTCGGGAGCCGCGACCATCGCGAGAAGCCGGATGTCGCGCGCGCCCTCGCGCCGCAAAAGATCCACCGCCATCTCCGCCGAGCCGCCGGTGGCGAGCATCGGATCGACCACCAGCACCGTGCGCCCCGCGACGGGCGGAAGCTTGCAATAATAAGCGCGCGCCTGCGCCGTGGTGTGATCGCGCTCCAGCCCGACATAGCCGACGCTCACGTGCGGCAGCATGTCGGTGACGGCTTCCAGCATCCCGAGCCCGGCGCGCAGGATCGGAACGACGACGATGTCCGGCGCGAGCACGCGGCCCTCGATCGCTTCCAGGGGCGTCTCGATCCGTTGCGTCACGAGCGGAAGGTCGCGCGTCGCCTCGATGAGAAGAAACGCGGTCAACCGCTTGGAGATGACACGAAACTGCGCGGGCTCGGTGCGCCTGTCGCGCAGGCATGTCATCCAGTGATCGACGACCGGGTGTTGCAAAACGGTGAGGGGCATGGCGCGACAACTAACAGTTGAACCGGCGGCGCGTCACACGAGAAACGCCGCAAACGAAACAAACGCGCGCGCATCCCGTCCGGTCCGCGAGGCGCGCGCTCCCGGGGCCTGAAAACCCGCCTCCTTCAGGGGCCTTTCGTCATTCGGCATGCCTCAACCGCTCGGCTGCCTGCCAGCCGCCGCGGCGTATCGGCAGGCGCATGGCATCCGCCTCCTCGAGGCGGTCGAACAGCCGGTTGCGCATCTCGTCGGCCACGGCCTTGAAGGCCGGCACGTTGATCAGGTTGTGCTGTTCCCGCGGATCAGTCCGCAAGTCATACAGCTCGTTCAGATCCCAGATCCCGTGGTAGTAGATATATTTGTATTGTTCGCCGCGCAGCGCGAAGGTGGTCGGCGTGTGCGGAAAAGCATGCTCCCAATAGTATTCATAAAGAAACTCGCGCCCGGCGGCCCGCGCCTCGGGCGCGCCGCGCAGGAGGCCGAGAAACGACGCGCCATCCATCCCGATGGAGGTCGTCGCGCCGGTCAGCTCGAGCACGGTCGGCGCGATGTCGATGTTGCGGACGAGCGCGTCGGCCTTCGAGCCGGCTTTGATATATCCGGGCGACCACGCGAGCATGGGAATGCGAATCGACTCCTCGTAGGCGTTGCGCTTGTCGATCAATCCGTGCTCCCCGAGCAGGAAGCCGTTGTCGCCCATATAAAGCACGAGCGTGTTTTCGGCGAGGCCGCTCGCCTCCAGGTGGTCGAGCACGCGCCCGACGCTTTCATCCAGCGCGAGCAGGGTCTCCGCGTAGGCGCGATAAAACGCGTCGAAATCCATCCGGCCGTGGTAGGCATGGGCCACGCCGTGCCAGCCATAACGCTGCTCCCGGACCCAGCGCGGTTTCTCACGCAGGTTCGACTCCGTGTCCGCCATCGACGGGGGATAGGGAATGGACACGCCGGCATAGCGCCCCGCGTGCCGATCGGCCGGGACGAACCCGGCGTGGACGGCCTTGTGCGAGAGGAAGAGAAAGAAGGGCTGGCCGGCATCTCCCTGCCGCGTCAACCACTCGAGCGCGTAGTCGGTGAGCAGATCCGTGGTGTATCCCTTCCCCTCGACGTGTTGTCCATCGACGTTGAGCACGGGATCGCGATAGCTCCCCTGCCCGCGAAAGCTCACCCAGCGGTCGAAGCCGGGCTGGGGCCGCGCGTCGGATTCGCCCATGTGCCACTTGCCGATGCAGGCGGTCTTATAGCCAATGGCCTGCAGATCCCGCGGAAAGAAACGCGTGCCTTCCGGGATCGGGCTGGAGTTGTCCACCACCCCGTGGCGATGGGCATACTGGCCACTGAGAATCGACGCGCGGCTCGGCGAGCACAAGGAGGTGGTGACAAACGCGTTCCTTATATGCATCCCCTCCGCCGCCATCCGATCCATGTTTGGCGTCCGCAAGAACGGCGGCGCTTGTTCATGGAAGCCCATGAAGTCGTGGCGATGGTCGTCGCTCAGAATGATGACGACGTTCCGGGGCGCCGGCCTTGTCTGCGCTTGCGCGGTTGAAGCCAGCGCGAGGCCGAGCGAGAAAAGAGAACCCGCGGAGAACAACAAACGGGAGACACGCATCGTGATTTCCAACGTATGCGTTCGCCGCTGCCTGTCGATCGCTCAGGCCATCAGAACTCCACCGGGGCCGTGAGCGTGTTGCGCGCGGATCGTCGTCATCGAGCGCATGGTCTATGCTGAGCCGGGCATGGCGGCCGCCGGCCCGCGCGAGGCCAGCCATGCGTGGACGCGCACGAACGTCTCCTCGTCCCCGAAGCCGCCAGGCTTGGTCACCATGAGCAGACTGCGCCCCTCGAGATCCGCGCGCGTCGCGACCACGCCCGGCTCCAGCTCCCCGACGATCTCGAGAGCGCGGGCGCCGAGACTCCGGCAGAGCGCGAAGGCGGTTTCTCCGCCTGTGACGACGACCGCCGAAACTTCTCTCGCGCGCGCCACCACGGCGGCAAGCTGCTCGACCACACCGGCCGCGCCGCCGACGCCTTTCGCGAAGCGGATCCCCGCGCACCCGCGCGCGCGCAAGGCCTCGCCGAGGCGCAAATCCGGCGCCCGCTCCGCCGCGCCGGATTCGCCGGGCGTGAACTCGAACAACTCGAATCCGACGCGTCGCTGAAGGCGGTCGAGTTGCGCGTGGCTGGAGGGATGCTTGCTGCCGACAACATACAGGATTCGGAGGGCCGCATCGGGCGACACCGCGGCCGTCCTTCCAGCCGGGTCGCGATTCGCGGCATGCGATCCCGCGGGCGCCGGCGTCGTCGTTCCGAGGATGTTTTCCGCCAGGGCGCGCCCGAGACCGCCGGAGCCGACGAGCAGGCAGTCCGTCGCGCGCGACCGCGCCGCGGACGCGAGCGTGTCGAGATCGGCGCGCGTTTCCGCGTCGCAAAACAGGACGCGGCAACCGCTGCTCCGGGCCGAATCCAGCGCGCGCGCGACCGCCGCTTCCCCCTCGCCCATCGTCTCGAGGGACAGGCTCGCGGCGGGCAGCCGTCCTTCCGGGTCGGCGATCGACCGGACCACGCTGGATCGAACCGGCCAGCGCGGATCGTCGCGAAACGGTGTATCCGCAATCTCGATACCGTTCACGCGCAGAATCCCGCGCGCCACGGTCCGGCCCACGTCCGGGTTCGCGGGGCAGAACACCAGCGTCGCATCCGGGAATTCCTCCGCCACCGCCTCCAGCTCCGCGCCGACCGGACCGCGCATGGTGGAGTCGATTTTTTTGAACAGAAGCGAGGCCCCCGCGCGGCGCAGCGACTCGCACCTCGCGCGCGTCGAGCCACGGGCGGCATCGGCGGTCGCGTTGCGCGTCTCGCTGCTGAGGACGAGCAGGCCGCGCGCATTCGATATATCGGGATCCGCGCCCAGCGGAAGCGTCACCTTCCGGCCGGCGCCGGCGAAACACGCCGCCACCTCGAGCGCCCCGCTCAAGTCATCGGCGAGGATGACTTCGCATCGCGGCGCGCGGATCGACCCCTCCTGCGGCATGTTCCCGGTTGCTCAGCGCGAATCCGCCGCCGCGCGCACGGCCGAGCCGGTCGAGCGAAGACGGTTTTCCGCCATGGTCGCGGCGAGTTTCAACGCCTGCACAAGGCTGCGCGGGTCGCCGCGGCCGGCGCCGGCGTTGGCGAAATCGGTGCCGTGCTCGACGGAGGCGCGGATGATCGGGAGCCCGAGCGTGACGTTCACGCCCAGCCAGATGCCGAGCATCTTCGCGGCGACGTGCCCCTGGTCGTGATACATCGCGATCGCGCAATCGAATTCGCGCCGCAGCGTGCGGAAGAAAACCGTGTCCCCCGCAAACGGGCCGCTCACGCGCAGGCCGAGCGCGCGCGCCTGCTCCACCGCCGGAACGATGAACCGGCTTTCCTCGTCGCCGAACAAGCCGCCCTCGCCCGCATGCGGATTGAGGCCCGCCACGGCGATGCGCGGATCGTCGATCCCAAGTTCGCGCACGCCGGCGCGCGCGAGCTGGATGACGTCGAGGATGCGCTCCGGTTTCACGCGATCGATCGCCTCGCGCAGGGACACGTGCGTGCTCACATGGCACACGCGCAGGTGATCCGCGACGAGCATCATCGTCACCTTCGGCTTCCCGCACAATTCGGCCAGCAGCTCGGTGTGCCCGTCGAAGTGATGCCCCGCGGCATGAAGCGCCGCCTTGTTGATCGCCGAAGTCACGATGGCGTGGGTTTCGCCCGCGAGCGTCAGCTCCACGGCTCTCCGGATATATTCATACGCCGACTGCCCCGCGGCCGCGCCGGCCTCGCCGACGCGAAGGGTCGAACGATCGACATTGGCGAGGTCGATCACGTCGATCGTGGCCGCATCGTCGCCGGCCTCGGAAGGATGGCCGATCGCGCGCACGATGGCCCGCGTGTTCGTGATCGAGACGGCGTTGCGCATCCAACCGGCGTCGCCCACGACCACCGGCCGGCAGGCTTCGCGCACATCGGGCAGCGCGAACGCCTTCGCGACGAGTTCCGCGCCGGTGCCCGCGGGATCGCCCATGGTGACGGCGAGGATCGGCTTCATCGGTGTGCTCACGGAAGCGCTTCAAACTCGCGCATCCGCGCCCGCAGGATCTCCATCTCGTCGTCGCCGACTGGCAGCAGCGGCGGCAGCATGCGCCGCTCGCACAGGCCCGCGATCTCGAGAAGGCCTTTCAACGCGGCAAACATCTCCGCGATCGACCGCCCTTTCTGATAAATGCTGTTCACCGCGTCGAGGCGTTGCTGCATCACGGCTCCCGCGGCGAGATCGCCGGAAACAAAAACATCCATCGCCTCGCGCGCGAGCCGCGGGAGCAGATTGCCGACCCCGGGCACGTAGCCGTCCGCGCCGTTGCCCATCGCGACGCCGACCAGGCTGACCGAGCCGCAGAACACGGCGAAGTCTTCGCGCCCGGCAAACATCCGGGCGATATTTTCCTGGCGCGCGGCATCCGGCTCGGAGTCCTTGATGCCCACGATCCACGGATGCGCGCTCAGACGCTCGACGACGTCGAGGGGCACGCTCATCCGCGTCGTCTGCGGAATATTGTATATATAGAGCGGCGCGGCCACGCTGTCGGCGAGGTTGCGGAAATAACCTTCCATCAGCGTGCCGGTCAGCGGAAAATAGGAGGGCACGTTGCCGACCAGGGCATGCGCGCCCGCCGCCATGGATTCCCTCGCGAGTTCGAGCGAATGCGCGAGCGACGTGTCGCCGATCCCCGCGAAAACGATCAGGCGTCCGCGGGCCGCCTCGATCACGCGCCGCACGAGGCGGACGCGCATCGCGACCGGCATCGAGGTGAACTCGCCCGTCGTGCCGGCCACGAGCACGCCCTGGCATCCGCCGGCGATGATGTGCCCGACCAGCCGCCGCACGGCGTCTTCGTCGAGGTCGCCGCTCGCGGTGAAGGGCGTCATCATCGGAACGATGACGCAGCCTCGAAGATCCACGCGCGTGTGACCGGCGTTGGTGAGTTTCTTTATTTGTGTGGTTTCAGTATGCGGCACGATAGATGACCTCGGCATCCGCGGGCGTGATTTCCCGCGGGTTGTTCACTAAAAGACGCGTGACCTTCATCGCTTCGCCGGCGAGGCGCCTCAATTCGCCCTCGGGCACGCCGACGTCGCGCAGCCGCCGCGGGATGCCGCAGCGCGCGGACATCTCCACGAGGCGGCCCAGCCCGGCTTCGGCGGTCCCGGCCGAATCGCCCCGCGGTTCGCAGCCGAGCGCAAGCGCGATGTCCGCATAGCGATCGGGCATGGCGGGAAGGTTGAAACGAAAGACATGCGGCATGAGCAGCGAGTTCGCCACGCCGTGCGCGATCCGATATTCGCCGCCGAGCGGATACGACAACGCGTGCACGCCCGCTGTATTCACAGGGCCAAGACAGAGCCCGCCATACAGCGCCCCGAGCATCACGTCCGCGCGCGCCTCGAGATCGCCGCCGTCGGCGACCGCCGTCTCGATGCTCCGGCCGATGCGGCGAATCCCCTCGAGCGCCCACACGTCCACGACGGGATGCGCGGACTTGTTGGCATATGCTTCCATGCAGTGGACGAGCGCGTCGATGCCCGTCGCGGCAGTCACCGCGGGCGGCATCGAAACAGTCAGCTCCGGATCACAGATCGCGACGTCCGCCACGAGATGCGGGCTGACCACGCCTTTCTTCAAGCGCTCGCGCTCGTCGAGGAGGATCGCGTTGGGCGAGACGTCGGCCCCGGTTCCGGCCGTCGTGGGAATGCACACGAGCGGAGCCGCGCGTCCTTTCAACAGGCCGATGCCGAACACCTCGCGAATCCCCTGCGCGCCATCGAGCAGGGCCGCCACGAGTTTGGAAACATCCAGGGCGCTGCCGCCGCCGAGCCCGACAATCGCGTCGGGCCGAAAGGCGCGCGCGTTCCCGAGGATCGACTCGAACAGCGCGATCTCCGGCTCGCGATCGACATCCGCGCACACATCCACCACGAGCCCGGCCGCCCGCCACGCCTCCATGAGCGCGGCCTGCGCCGCCGCGATCTGCGGACTTGTGACGACGAACACCCGCCGCCAGTCCCGGCGGGAAAATTCATCGGAGCTTTGTCGGATGCAGCCCGCGCCAAAAAACAAGCGTGGCGGCTGCTGAAGGATGATGGTGCGCATGCGATTTATCGGAACGGGCGCGGCGGCGTCTGCATCCGCGCAAGAGTCACTCGATGCCGGCCGGCGAAGCGGCCTTCCCGAGCCGGAAGAGCGTGAGATCCTCGACATTCGCCGGCACATGGCCGCCGAAGAGCCGGCTCGCGAGCCAGCCGCTGCCAAAGAGAACAAGATGCCCGAAAACCCCGATCAGCAGCGGGTTGAACGGGAAGTTGAAGCCAAGATCGACCACGCGATGGGCCGGCTCGGTGAGGATCGCCCAAACCGTGAAGACAAGGCAGCACACGATCCCGATATAGCACCCGCGCCGCGTGCCGGTGCGGGTGAGAAAGCCGAGGCAGAAGAGCCCCAGCGTCCCGCCCGAAAGGATGGAGGCGACCACGATCACGCGCTCCATCAGCGGCGCGGAATCCTTGTCCGGCAGGAGCAGCCACGCCGCTCCGATGGTGAGCAATCCCCCAAGGACGACCATCAACCGGCCGCAAAGCACCTGCGCGCGATCGCGCGCGAGCGGAAAGAAATGCCCGAAATAATCCTTCGTCAGCACCGTCGCCACGCTGCTGAGATCCGCGCTGACGGTGGACATGGCCGCGGCGAGCACGGCCGCGATGACAATCCCGAGCAGCCCGATGGGCATGAAGTGGGAAAGGAAATACGGCATCGCGCTGTCCGGAAGCTCGGGCGGCGGAAAATTCCCCAGCACGAAGAAACCGTGCAGACAGGCTCCCGCGAACATGAACATCGCGAAGACCGGCAGGCACAGCACCGCGCTGAAAAAAGCCGCGCGGCTGGCCGAGCGATCGTCCTTCGCCACGAGGTAGCGCTGCACGATGTGCTGGTCCGTCGCGTAGCGCCGCGTCCATTGCACGGAATAGGCGAGCACGAAAAGCCACGTGGTGTGATTCTCGGGATCGAAAAAACTGCGCCAGGAGAAGCCGCCCAGCCCGAGCGTGAGTTTTCCCGCGCGCCAGGTCTCGCCGATCACGGCGAAGGGCGCGCCGGCCTCCGGAGCCAGAAGCAGGCGCGCGAGCACGAAGACGCCGCCGGCCATGAGGATGATTCCCTGCGCGACGTCGGTCCAGACGACCGCCGTCACCCCGCCGATCATCGTGTAGGCGATGGTGAAGATGCCGACGCCGAGGATGACCTCGCGCAGATCCCAGCCCGTCAACACGTTCACCGCCAGCGCCGTGGTGAGGAGCGTGACGCCGAGGTCGAAGATGCGATCCGCGAGAAATCCAAACGACGTGTAGAACCGCCCCGCCAGCCCGAAGCGCTGGCCGATGAACTCATAGGCGCTCATCCGCACCACCCGCCGGTAAAACGGCACGACGAACTTCGCGACGACGAGCAGGACGATCGGCACGGTCATGTGCGGCACGAGCAGAATGAGCCCCTTCTGGTAGGACGTGCCGGGATGCCCGATGAACGTGCCCGTCCCGATGATCGTGGCCATGATCGTGAACGACACCGCCCACGTCGGGATATTCCGGCCCGCCAGAAAGTAGTCGTCCGAACTCTTCAGCCCGCGCGACACCCGGTAGCCGATCGCGACGATGATCGCGAAATACAAAACGATGACCGCAAGGTCGAGGGGGTGCAGCGAAATGGAATCCATCCAGGGCGGGAGGCGGAGCGGCAGGACTGCCGGCAGTTGGTTGAACGTGCAAGGGCTATTTCACCGACACATGAAATGCAATAGCCGAAACAATGGATGATTTCACGACCTTTCCCGCGCCCGCCGCAACACCGAAATGTCTATTTTCCAGACTTTTCCAGACGCGGCCCGCGCTCCGCGAGCGGCCATGAAATAATCCATGAAATATAAACGCCCCGAAGGGGCCCGCGTGGGGGCGCCCAACCCTACCCGGCGCTGTCCAGCTTCGACAGCCGCGCCGCGCGAGGATCCGACACCCCTTCGGCGACGATGATCGACATGCTGCGAAAGCGCAGGTGTGGGGCCTGGCGCCAGACGCGCAACTGCGCGCGCATCGCGGAAAGCTCCTTCGCCTCACTGGAGTCGCGCGGCAACGCCTCCAGCCGGTCCAGAAGCTTCAGTTCCAATTCCGCGATTCCGCTGTCGCCACTGAGGGCGAGAAAGGCGCGGCCGTCCGAAAGCGGGATCAAGGAAATGTCCGGGATCTCGCGCAACGACGCCGCCCGGACGAGGATCAGGCCGCGCCCGCGAGGCAGGCGGGCCAGCTCGATCGGAGGCCGCGCCTCGGCCGGCACGCTGGACGCGCTGCCGTGACCGGCCGCCTCCGTCAACCGGACGATCGCCCAGCCCAGGTCGGCATCGAGCGATTGGAGCGCCGCGATCACATCATCCGGCAGCGTGACGGCGACCAGTTGCGACGGACGGCCAAACTTCTGCGGGCGTCCTCGTTTCGAGGCTGGCTGGGTGGCGGAACGGCTTCTCTTCATCAGACAAACAGGGATATCCCGACCCGAGAGTCAGACCGCCCACCGGCTCAAGGCGAGCGCAGATTGGGATGTTTTTAGTTCAAATAATTAGAGAAATCATATTTAACTATTAAAAAATCCCGTGGCGCTCATCTCCCCCGCTTCCCTGCCGCCGGCTTATCGGCGGGCGCACTTCCATCTCCAAAAGGACGGGCGCGCGCGGCCGCGCGCCTCCGCGCCCGGCCCGATGCTGATCCGCATCCTCGAACTCGCCCGGCGCGCCCGGCCGAGGATCGGGTGGCGCCGCGACCTCACCCCGACGCAGGCCAGGCCCGCCGTGCGGCTGCGCGGGGCGAAGGCCAACTCCCTCCTGCGCGCGCTCGCGACCGGCGCGGCCCCGTGCATGGTCGCGCGCATCGGCCAAACCGAGATGAAGGCCGTGCTCCCGCGCGCGGCCCAATGGCGTCACGGATTCCTTCGCAACGCCTGGCAATACGTCATGGCCGGAGCGCATCCGTTCTGGTGGGAACCCGCCGTCATCGCGGAAATGGAATCCTCCTCGGGATTCTTCGGCGCGAACCCGCGCGCGCTGGCGCGCTTCGCCGACCTCATGATCGAGGATCTCCACGATATCGATGTGCTCGGCTCGTGGCATCCCGGCGAGCGCGCCCTCGCCCGTTATATGCCGCGGGTGAAAACCATGCCCCTGTCCGAGCTGGAGCCGTTTTATCACGAAGATCCCTGGACGGCCGGGCTGGCGGGGCAGGCCGTGCTCGTGGTTCACCCCTTCGCGGCCAGCATCCGCCGTCAATACGGGAAACGGCGCCAGCTCTTTCCCGGCGGCGCGATCCTCCCGGAGTTTGAACTGAAGACCCTGCCGGCCGTGGCGGCGCCCGGAGGCGGAAGCGGCGGCTTCGCCACGTGGTTCGACGCGCTCGAGCGCATGTGCCGCGAGATCGAGCGCATCCCCTTCGACGTCGCCTTGATCGGCGCGGACGCCTGCGGCCTGCCTCTCGCGGCATTCGTCAAGCGCATCGGCCGCAAGGCCTTCCACCTCGGGGACGCCACACAACTGCTTTTCGGGATCCGCGGCAGGCGGTGGGACGATCGTCCGTTCTATCAGCGCCTTTTCAACGAGCACTGGACGCGGCCGCTCCCCGGGGAGGCTTCCGCCGGGCACGCCGCCACGGGCGAAGGCGGCGCGTATTGGTAAAACGGATACGCGCGGGCGCGCGGCCCGGCTCTCAACCCCCGCCGGATTTTCCCGCCGTCGGAGGCTTCGATCTTTCGAGCGCGGCAAGCGCGTCGTCGGCCACGCGCACGGCCAGCTCGCCCGCAAGCTCCGGGAGGCATTTTCCCGAGGACAAAAGCCCCAGCAGCGCCGCCGCGACGAGACGCTCGCGAACGGCAAGACCCTCGATGCTGGAGACATTCGAAAGCGGATGGGCCGGCTCGACTGGATCGATTGCGCTCATGAGGCAGCACCCATCTTCCGCCCTGCCGGGAAACGCAATTCCGGAGTGCGCCGCCGCGGTTCAGGGCAGTTCGTAAACCTCGACGAGCGCTTCGCCGGTCGTTCCGTTCGCGCCGGAAACATGAGCCGTGTAGATGCCGGCGGGAAGCGTCACGAGAATCGCGGCATCCGCGGAGGCGGGCTGCAATGGAAACGCGCCGGCACCCGCGATGGCGGCCGCGACTCCGGGCTCGTCGGCCCAGGTGTCGTTGGTCGCGACCAGGCGATCCTCCTCGCCCATCTTGACATGGAGCGCGAGCCGCGGATCCGCGATCGCGCCGGTGACGTCGAAATCGGCGAGGAGAGTCGGGCCCACGCCGCGGATCAGGAGGCGCTTCGGCGCGTTGCCGTCGATGACGAAACCGGCAATGAGCACCTGGTCATCGACGCCCGCGAAGTTGCGAGCGGAGACATTGACGAGCCGGGCCGCGGCGCCCGGGGCAAGATCGTAGGCCTCGACAAGAACCACGCCGCTTTGCGCGGGCGCCACGCTGTTGACGTGCGCCGTCCGGCCGCCCTCGACTGCGACGATCAGCGCGGAATCCCTGCTCGCAACGTCCTCGAAGGGAAACGCGCCGACCGAAGTGAAAGCCGACTCCAGCGCCGGCGCGAGGCCGTCGTCACCCCAGTTGTCGTTCGACCCGACAACCCTGCCCTCGCCGTCGATCGTGGCGTGCACGACGAGCGCGGGATCCGGCATCGTCCCATCGACGCCAAGCGCCCCGAGCGCCGGGCCCGCCGCGCGCACGAGCATGTCTTTCCCGCCTCCCGCCGCGACAAAACCGACGATCAATGGATTGCCTTCAATCCCCGCGGTCGAGCGGATGGACATGTTGATGATGCGCCCCACGACCGGCGCCGCGACAACGATGCGCGCGAACCGGCTCGTGATCGCGCCGCCCGAGCCGGTGACGAGCACGGTATAGTCGCCCGCGTCGGATGCCTGCAATGCGTCGAACTCGAGCGACGCGTCATTCGCGCCGGGGATGGCGACGCCATCCTTGTGCCATTGATAGGACAACGGCCCGTCGCCGCCCGCGCTCACGGACAGGCTCGCGGGCGTCCCCGCGGGTTGTGTCAGGCTGAGCGGATGCGCGACGATCGTCGGCGGCGCGACGATCGCGACCTTGCTGCCCCAGACCGCCACGCCCTCGCCCGAGAGCGCGGAAAACGCGAGCACCCACGCCTGATTGTCGTCATCCCAGTGACGCGCGAACACGCCGTGATAAACCTTCCCGTCCAGGACGAGCGTGGCGTCGTAGTCGGCCGAAAGCTGCCATGTGCCCGACGCCGCGCCGCTCACGGCTCCATCGACATGGAGTGTGATATTCGTGGAGGCGCTGACCTCCGCGGCGATGGCCTTGCCGTGATTGATCAGCTTGTAGTCGCCGGGCACATCCGCCGGGTTGGTCGCGGAAATCGTTTCCTGCGCGTAGCGGTGCGGAGCCACCACCAGCCAGTCGTCGGCGTTGACGAACATCTGATGCACGCGCACCTCGTGCGTCTCGCCCCGGCCGACGAACCGGGTGTGAAAAAAGAGCAGATGCTTTCCGGTCACAGGGTCGAAGAAGGCCGAGTTGTGCCCCGGGGAAACATATCCACGGCTCACCGTCGACTCCTCCCCGGCGGCATGTAGAAATTGATATCCCCCCATGAGCTTCACGCCGTGGGGCGCGATCGAGGCATCGTCGAACAGCGTGCCGGGCGCGCCCCTGACGCCCGCCAGATCGGTCCCGGCCGCATCGACATAGGGGCCGTCGGGGTTGCGCGACCGGGCCAGGCGGATGTTATAGCCGCCGTCGGCGGCGAGCCCGCCGAACGAAAGGAAGAGATAATAATACTCCGACTCCGGGCTGTAGATGATATAAGGCCCCTCGATCCGGCTGTGATTGCCGCCGATCAGTTTCTTTCCATAACCTTGCCCCGGGAGCTGGCGTCCCGTCGCCGGGTCCATCTCGAGAATGAATATGCCTCCCGAATAGGAGCCGTAAACCATCCAGAGCCTCCCGGCCTGGTCGAAGAAAACGGCCGGATCCACCGTGTTCGGATGAACCGTCGGATCGTAAACGCTGCCGTCCTCGCTCGGCAGGCCCCACATGCCCGAGCGCAGCAGAATCCCGGCATTGGCGTAAGGCCCCGTGATCGCGTCGGAGATCGCGAGGCCGAGCGCGGCCCGCGGCTGATCAAGGCGGCCCACGCAATAATAATAGCAATAGCGACCGTCGGCCAGCCGGATGACGTCCGGAGCCCAGAACGTGTTGGAGCCGACCCAGGTCAGCGCCTCCGAAAACTCCGCCTGCGGATTCGGCGCAAGCGGGTTTCCCGCCGTCGGTCCGGTCGAGATCTGCGTCCAGTGCAGCAGGTCGGTCGTGGCCGCCGAAGCCAGGTGGGAACCGAAGACATAAAACGTCGAGCCGTCGCGCGCCACCGACGGATCGTGCACCGTGACGTCGGAAAACGTGGGATCCTGCGCCTGAAGCGTGAGCGACCCGGCCGCGCCTGCGAGGGACAGGCAGACGAAGACGCGCGCGACTCCGATGGGTTTCGAACGCATCGAAGAACGGGACTTCTCAATCGATCCCGGACGGACGCCCGAAGACCGGCATGCCGTCCGCGTCCCAACCGAGCGGTTTGACATAGGTGTGGCGGTCCGGATTCCACAGCGGATCACCGACGATCTCCGTGTAGGTGCGGGCATGATAGACAAGCATATCCGTTATTCCGTCTTCCGCGACCGTGAAACTGTTGTGCCCTGGACCGTAGATCCTGTTCTCGAAATCGGTCTGAAAAACCGGCCGCGGGGATTTGGTCCAGTTGCGAGGGTCGAGAAGATCCGCGTCCTCGCGCGCGTGCAGCAGGCCCATGCAATAGTTCTCGTCGGTCGCGCTCGCGGAGTAGCTGATGAACACGCGCCCGTGACGCGCGAGGACGGACGGCCCCTCGTTCACCCGGAAGCCGCGCGTCTCCCAATCGAACTCGGGAATCGAGAGCCGCGCGGGCGCCGTCGCGAGCCGCGTGGGCGACTCCATGCGAGCAATATAGAGATTGGAGTTTCCTCGGATTCCCGGCTCCTTCTGCGCCCAGACATAATAAACAACGCCCCGATGGGTGAACGTGGTGGCGTCGAGACAAAAGGTGTCCATGCCCGTCTCGATTCGCACCGGCGCCGACCAGTCGCCCTCCAGCGGATTCGGCGCGGATGTCGAAACGACATACATCCGATGCTGGAAGAGGTCGTCCTTGATCTCCCGGCTCGGCGCCGCGGCAAAATACACATGCCAGGCGGAGAAGATGTAATGGATCTCGGGCGCCCAGATCAGTTCGCTGAACGGCCCCGTGTCCGGCTTGCGCCAGACATCGACTGCCGGAGCCGCGGGCAGCTCCCCGATCGCGCGGGCGCGCCGCAACTCGATCCGATCGTAGGCGGGCACCGAAGCGGTGAAGTAGTACCAGCCATCCTCGTGACGGCGGATGCAAGGATCGGCGCGCTGGCGGATGAGTGGTTGAGAAGGCGTTTCCATGCCCGATCAAAGGCGCTCCACCGCCGGCGGCGCGCCCGCGGCAACCGGCTGTCGCATCATGGCGTAATAAAACTTGTCGGTGATCCGGTAGCGAAACATCAGCAGGCCCACCACGACGTGAAACGCCCCCGGGATGAGCGTGAGCATCAGGGCGATCCCGGTGAGCGTGAGCGCGGACTGCGTTTCATTGGCGACATAGTTGAAGTGATCGAGCAGCTTGTTCACCCCGGAGCCGCCGATCGCCAGGCCGAGGCTCTGAAAGAACGCGATGACCCCGAACGCCATTCCCGGGATGTGGATTCCGGTCTTGTGGGCGCCATAGTCGACCGACTCCGAGATGATCGACCAAAAGACGGGCGCGTGCAGGTCCACGATGAACGAGAGGACAAAGTAAAAGGCGAACGCGACATAGACATCGCCCGGCCGAACAAGGAAAAACATCGCCGCGCTGATCAGCCCGACCGCCAGTTGCGTCCATCGAAACAACTGGATCTTGCAATAATACTTTGTGATCCATGTCGAGGCGACCATCGCCAGGATCGCCCCGGCCACGCCGATGCCCATGAACGGGCCGATCAATCTTTCCCCGCCGTCGAGATAATATTTCGCATAATACGCGCCCGTTTGCCCGCGGATGACATAACCGATCATGCCCGTGATGCACACCGCGCAAAGCACCATCCATTGATCATTGCGCAGCAGATGCCGGAGCTGGCCGCTCATCGGGGTGGTTTCCTTCTTGTACTCGATCCGCTCGGTCGTGGTGAAGAAGCAGAAAAAGAAGAGCAGGACGCCCGCGACGGCCATGATGGCCATGGCGAACTGATATCCCGAGGCCAGGTCGCCGCCCCACCGCCGGGCGACCTCCGGAACGATGATGGCGACGAAGAACCCCGCGACCTTCGCGCTGAACAAGCGGTAGCCATTGGCCGAAAGCCGGTCGGCGGTGGAATCCGTAAGCACGCCGATCAGTGAGATATAGGGAATCGTCACGAGGCTGAACAGGATCGTGACGAGCAGGTAGGTCGCATAGGCCCAGACGAGCTTGCCGTTATAGCCGAGATCGGGAGTCGTGAACATCAGCACGGTCGAAACGGCCAGCGGCACGGAGACGAAGATGAAGTACGGGCGGTAACGCCCCCACCGCGTGGTGAAGCGGTCGTTGAACCATCCGATCAGCGGATCGATCGCGCCGTCGATGAAGCGGACGACGAAGAAAAGAATCACGAGATCCGCCGGCTTCAGCCCGAACACGTCGGTGTAAAAGTAGCCGATGATGAGCATCATCGCGGAGATGACGACGTTCACCGCCGCGTCCCCGGCGCCGAATCCCACTTTTTCCAGAACGGTTAGCCTGGCTGTTTTCATGGTTGGTCCCGGCAGCTTCATCCCTGATCGATCAGGACACTCGTGTATTCACCGAGGACGCCCGGATCGACCACGGGCCACAAATCCTCGTCCCACGCGATCTCGGCAATCTTGAGTTTTTGCAGCCCGTTGTCCGCCGCCTCGTAAGCGTGGAAAACGAGGTAATCCTTGTCGTCGAAGGTATAGACGCTGTTGTGTCCCAGCCCGGGCCAGTCCTTGTCGCCCATCAACAACAGGCTGCCGCCGCCTTCCGCGAGGCTTTTGCCGTCCTTGTCGAGATACGGGCCATGAAGATTTTTCGAGCGTCCGATCATGAGCTTGTAGGTGCTGTCCCTGCCCCGGCAGCATTTGTCCCACGAGATGAACAGATAGTAGAAATCCCCCTTCTTGAAAATGAACGGCGCCTCTATCTCGGCCGGCCCGGCCCGGGTGTCGTCGATCAGCACCGATCGTTCGCGCTTCGCGATGGAATACCACTCCTGCGGCTCGGCCAGCGCGGTCCAGTTCGGGGCCAGCTTCACGAGTTTCAGGCCGCCCCAGAATGAGCCAAAACTCATCCAGGGCGCCCCGGCTTCGTCGACGATGACATGGGGATCGATCGCGTTCCACAGGTCGCGATTCGGGACCGACTGTATCACCAGGCCCTGGTCCTCCCAGTGGTAGTCCGGGGAGGCCGGGTCGAGCGTCCGGTTCGTCGTCACCCCGATGCCCGAGGTGTTCTTTCCGAAGGAGGAAACGGAATAGTACAGGTGGTAGATTCCGTTGTTCCGGATGATGTCCGGCGCCCAGAGATGCCCGTTGAAACCGGCCGCCACCTCGCGAGCCCAAGCCGGATCGTCGGGAAAGACGCGGCCGCGGCGGCGCCAGTTCTTCATGTCCGGGGAGC
>CAZFCY010000067.1:0-16138 GCA_964517665.1 uncultured Opitutaceae bacterium
CCACCTCCGTGTGGACCGCTTCGCCTGCGGACGACACGGAGATCGTCCCTCCAGGAAATCCAAGCCGAAGCAAGCTTCGGGGTATCCGACCCACTGGGAATGAAAGTTCGGAGTTCCGCCTTCAGGCGGCTTGATTCGCGGATCCGATCCTCCCGGGCCGGGCTTCCTGAAACGTGTATCCGTTTTACGGGTACGCGGTGGAGGCGGGTCTATTTTCTTCGACGGCTGTGGACGGTCATGAACGTGGCCCAGGAGCCGTCCTCGCCGAGACGCGAGGAGGTGAAAACGCGATGGTCCCTGCTCACGAACTCCGTCACCTCGCGGCACTTGAAGTACTGCCCGGGGTTCATCGGGCACGCGCCCTCGGTCTCCAGGGCAAGGATCCTGCCCGTCGCATCCACCGTGCCTTCGTAGGTCCAGAGATGACTGCCCATGGTGTCGACCCATGTGCCGACGTACTTCCTTTTGTTCGGATCGTAACCGAGAGTGAGCGTGAACGCGTAGGGAAACGAATCGTTCCGGCCCTCGGAGATCATCCAGAAGCCTCCGAGCATGCGCGCCCGTTCGGTTCCTTTTGACTTCATCGGCGGCTGGCCCGGTTCCATCGTCGCTTCGACCTCGGCCTCCCATTCGCCGACGAACTGCTGGAGCCACGCGTGCTCCGGCAGGGGCTCGGGCATGCCCGAAAGGTCGCAATCCTCCTGTGCGATCGGTGGCGCGGCGGGGATGGTTGATGGATCGAAGGCGGCGGGAGTGGTGTTCGAGCTCATGGTCTTGTGCCTGTTTCCTTGTTCGTGATGGTTGAGGTTGGGCGTTCAAAAATTCTACGAACGACGCGCCTCGTTTCGGACCGGCGGGCCGGACTTTGGGCACAAAAAAACCGCGGAGGCGCGAACACCTCCGCGGTGGAAAACGCCGTCGCGCGGCGCCTTCAGATCTCGTAGGAGCGGCTTCAGCCGCGATGCGAAGGCGTTGCGTGGGCGGAATCGCGGCTGAAGCCGCTCCTGCCCCCGGAACTGTCGGTCAAGGCTTCAGCGTGGCGCAGAAGCGGGCGAGGCGCTCCAGGCCCTTCTCGATCACCGCGTCCGATGTGGCGTAGCTCAGGCGCGCATACGCGTCCGCTCCAAACGCGATGCCGGGAACGATCGCGACCTTTTCCTCCTCGAGCAGCCGCGCGGCGAACGCGGTCGAATCGAGGCCGAACGAGGAGATGTTGGGAAACACATAGAACGCGCCGCCCGGCAGCAGGCAGCGCACGCCGGGAATCGAGTTGAGCCCCTCGTGCAGGCGGCGGCGGCGGCGGTCGAACGCCTCCATCATCTTTGTGAGCGCGGCCTTCGCCTGGTCCTTCTCGCGCAAGGCCGCGAGCGCGCCGTATTGCGCGAAGGTCGTGGCGTTCGAGGTCGTCTGGCTTTGCAGGTCGATGATCGCCTTCGCGATCGGCTTGGGCGCGACTGTCGTGCCGAGGCGCCATCCCGTCATCGAGTAGGTCTTGCTGAAGCCCGAGGTGATGATGATCGCCTTTGCCGCGTCCGTGCCGAGCGTCGCGGGAGACAGGTGCCGGACGCCGTCGTAGATGAGGTTCTCGTAGATCTCGTCCGACATGACGAGGATGCCGTGGCGGAGCGCGACGTCGACGATGCCCTCGAGTTCTTCGCGCGTGTAGATTGCGCCGGTCGGATTCGAGGGGCTGTTAAGCACGAGCAGGCGCGTGCGCGGCGTGATCGCGGCCTGCAGTTGATCCGGGGTGATCTTGAAGCTGCTGTCGTCTCCGGCGAAGATGAACTTCGGCACGCCGCCGGCGAGTTTCACCATCTCCGGATAACTCACCCAGTAGGGCGCGGGGATGAGGACTTCGTCGCCCGGGCTGCACACGGCGAGGATGGCGAGATAACAGGAGAACTTTCCACCCGGGCTCACGATGACCTGCGACGACTCGACCGAGAGGCCGTAGTCGTCGCGGTATTTTTCGGCGAGCGCCTTGCGCAGGTCCTCGATGCCCGGCGTGGGCGCGTACTTCGTGCGGCCGGCCTTGAGGGCCGCGATCGCGGCGTCCTTGATGAAGTCGGGAGTGTCGAAGTCGGGCTCGCCCGCGCCAAAGCCGGCGACGTCCTCTCCGGCGGCGGCCATCGCCTTCGCCTTGGCATCCACCGCGAGAGTCGGCGAAGGCGAAACGTTAAGAGCCCACGAGGATAGATTGGAAGCTTCGGTAGCCATTCAAATCGAAGCGACTACCCTTCGCGGAGGTGAGGCGCAAGTCATCAGCGCGCCCTGAAAACGAAAACGGGGCCGACTCTCGATTGCTCGAGAGCCGCCCCGAAGGAATGCTACGCAGACGGGAAAGACCCGACCGGCGATGCAAGTAGGGCCGTTACTTCTTCTTGGCCTTCTTCGCGGGCGCCTTTTTCTTCGGCGCTGCTGCCTTCTTCACGACCTTCTTTTTGGACGCTTTCTTCATGGTTTCGACTATTCCAGTTTTTGTTTTTGTTCCGAGGCCTGCCGTATTGGCAGGAAGTCCTTCCAAAGCCGCCCTGAGGAGTTCGCCCACGCTGACGCGTTTTTTTCGGGCCAGCTTCAGGAGCGCGGCTTTTTGTTTTTGCGGCAGTCTCACCGAGATCTGCCGGTGCCCCACAGCCGGCGGGCTGAAGGAGGCGTAGTCGAAATTTGAGATCGCTTCACGAATCACCTCGCTTTTCGAGGCCATGCCGGTTTTCGCCTGAAGCGCGTCGAGCCTGGCCAGCAAGTCATCCTTCAAATCGAAGGTCAGAGGTGAACTCTCCCGTTCCGAGTTTTTTGGCATAAAGGGTTGTTACGGTCTAGCTCGCGCGGCGCACGTTTGAATCGCCAGGCAACTTAGAGAAAACTACCGCGCGGATTTCAATGAAATTTTTGCGCATCTGTCACCTTTCAAGACCTTCAATACCACTGCAATGGAAATCTGGATACACGATCGAACAGGCCTTCTCATCGGTTCTTTCAGAGGTGGCTTGAGGTTTTCCCTCCATGCGCGCGCGCTCGCGCGCTCGATGCGCGCGTCCGGAAAACAAGGGCGAAAGATTTTTTCGCGCGCGCGCGAAACGCGCTCACGGCACGCGCGCGATTTTTGAATCCGGAATCTGGATACGCGCGGCCGCGGCTTCGCCCTCGGCGATGAAGAGATCGGCGGGCAGGTCCACGTCGAGCGCGGCCGCGGTCACGACGAAGCGCGTCTTGTCGCGCGTCTTCTCGTCGCGAATCTCGAACGACTTCACGATCCAGCGCCCGTCGATCTTCTTCAGGTCGAGGATCGTGATGGTCTTCAGCGCGCTTCCCGCCTCGTCGAGCCATTGCGCCTGCGAGATCGCTTCGTAGGCCGTGTCGATGAACACGCGCGCGCCTCCGATTCCCGGATACCGCTCCGTGTCCTCGTTTGGTGGATACAGAAGAAAGACGTGCGTGGGCCGGCCCCGAAAACGCGCGAGGCCTTCGTAGACGAAATCGGTCCAATGCATGAACGGCGTCTGCACATCCGCCGCGCTGACGCGCGTGCCTTCGAGATTCTCGAGCAGGCCCGCGCCGGCGAGCTTTTCGAACGGCCCGCCGGTTTCGCCCTTCCACGCCGCCGGATGCGAGCCGCCGTGAACGATCGCAATGACGTTGCGATCGCCGCCCGGCGCGAGTTCGAAGCGCGTGAGCGGGCCCGACACGGCGCGGGAGCCGAACCACCGGCCCGCCATCCGGATTTCTTTTCCGCGGCGCGGGCGCGTCTCGATTTTGAATTCGAGGTAGCACGGCCCGGACAATCCGATGTTGCGCGACTGGCTCAGGATCGCGGCTCCCTCCTCGGGGCTCGGCGGCGTCGGCTGCACGTAGGAGGCCGGCGGGCGCAGGCGCGGCTGCGCCAGCGACACGGAAAGGGCGGCGCCCGCCACCAGAAAGGACAATGCCGCCTTGATCACCGGCTTATTCACGCGGCCACGGACCGCGGGTTCAACCCCAAGGTTACGGCGCGGGCGCCGTTTCCGCGGGGTTCGATTCTTCCGGCGCTCGCGCGGCCGGTGTTTCCATCACGTTGACCTCGGGCAGGATCGTCTCGCCCGAAGACGCGGGAGCGGTGAGTTCCGGCATCTCGGGAAGGCCGTCGGACGCGACGCCAAAGCCCGCGCGGTGTTGGTGGAGGTGCCCGAGATAGAGGCCGAAGCTCAGGACGAAAAAGACCACGGAGGCGATCGTGGTCGCGCGCGAGAGGACGTTGCCGCTGTCCGCGCCGAATGCCGCCTCGGTGACGCCGCCGCCCAGCGCCGCGCCCACGCCACCATCCGACTTCGCGCGCTGGGCGAGGATGACCAGCACGAGGAAGAGGCTGACAATGACGAGGATGAAGGTGAAGATGCCGAGGAGAAGCGTCATGGGAAACGGCGGTTAGAAAGGAAACGGGGGCGGTTTGTCAATCAGGAGCCGGCGTCCGGGGCGTCAAAATCCCGGATCCCGGGCTCTCGAATCTCCCATCTGAAATCTCGAATTCCGGGGCCGCCGGCGCGGGTGGACGCAAATCACATTGCAGAACCCGCGGGCAGACCCTACCCGTCGCAGGCCGGAGCGCAACAAACAGGTCGGTGAAACTCAGTAGGATAAGCAAATCACGGCTGGCGGGCCTTTTTTCACTTCCGCGGGTCACGAGACACCTGCGGCTTTTTCCGGCGATCGAGGCGATGCGAGGGTACGATCGCGCCGCGTTCAATCGCGACGCGCCCGCGGCCTTGCAGGTTGCGCTGCTCGCGCTGCCCCAGGGGCTGGCCTTCGCGCTGATCGCCGGCCTTCCCGCGGAGCACGGCGTTTACGCTTCGATCGCGGGGTTGCTGCTGGGCTCGCTTTTCACCGGCTCGCGCCACGCGAGTTTCGGGCCCTCGGTCACGATCGCGGTGCTGATCATGAGCGCGTTCGTGCAGCTCGACGTCTCGCCGCGGGAGCGGGCCGATGTCGTGGTCGTCCTCCTCGTCCTGTCGGGGCTGGTCCTGTGCGTGGGAGCCGTGCTGCGCTTCGCGCTGCTCGCCCGCTACATCTCGCGCAGCGTGATCACCGGCTTCGTCGTTGCGGCGGGAATCCTGGTCTTCTCGTCGCAGATCAAACACGTCCTCGGACTTTCCCTGCCGGAAACAGGCGTGTTCGCATCCGATGTGCGCGCGACGATCCTGAATCTGCCGTCCACGCAATGGCAGTCGCTTCTGGTCGGCATGATCGCCCTCGGCTGCTATGTGGTCTGCGCGCTTCGGATGCCGCGCTGGCCGGCGGCGGCCCTCGCCGTCGCGATCGCCTCGGTCGCCGCCTGGTTCCTCGAGCGCGGCGGTTGCCTCATTGTTCATCTCGACGATTTTCAGGCGCATCTGATTCCGACCACGGAGACCGGTTTCGAAGCGCGATGGATCGGCGTGATCGCGAGCACCGCGTTCGCCACCGCCCTGCTTTCGCACCTGGAGGTGTCGATGATCGGGCGCTCCTACAACGCGCGCGCCGGCGAACGCTTCGACGCCAACCAGACGATGCTCGGGCTGGGGTTGACGAATCTGGGAAACGCGCTCGTCGCCGGCATGCCGGCCTCCATCTCGCTCTCGCGATCGCGCATCAACTGGCGGATGCACATCGCCACTCCCATGACCGGCGCGCTGGCGTCGCTCTACTGCGCGGCCTTGTTCGCGGGCGTCGCGCCGGTCCTGCACCTCGTGCCGCGTCCCGCGCTTTCCGCGCTCGCAATGGCGCTGGCGACCGAGATCGTGAGCCGGCATTACCTGCGCGTCATCTTCAAGTCGTCGAATGCCGACGCCACCGTGCTGATCGCGACGATCGTGGCGGGCCTTCTGTTTCGCCTCGATATCGCCCTCTATTTCGGCGCCGGGCTTTCCATCGTCTTCTTTCTCCGGCGGGTCGGCGTGCCGGAGTTGAGGGAATACGGATTCACCGACGAGGGGCATCTCGCCGCCATGGCCGGAGCGGAGCGGCGCATCCCGGACATCTCCATCGTGCACGTCGAGGGCGACCTCTTTTTCGGCGCGGCCGAGATCTTTCTCGAGCAGGCGAGGCGCGTCTGCGAGGACCCGAACCTGAAGGTGATCGTGCTGCGGATGAAGAACGCGCATCACCTCGACGCCACGTGCGCGCTCGCGATCCAGGAACTGCTGCGCTTCGCGAGGGATCACGACCGGCACATCATCGTCTCGGGCGCGCATCGGAAGATCTACAAGGTGTTCAGAAACTCGGGACTGCTCGAGATGCTCGGGCGCGAAAACTTTTTCATGGACGTGCCGTCGAACCCCACGATCTCGACCCGCAACGCGCTCAAGCGCGCGCAGACGCTCCTCGGCGGCGCCGAGGCCAACATCCGCATCTACGTGGATCCCGCGAAACAGGCGGCGCAGGCCGGCGATCGGGCGGCGCCCGGGGCACGATGAGTTTCGCCAACTACTTCACGGCGCGGGCCCCGGCTCAATTGCGGCGCGTGGCGCTGTCGATCGATCTCTTCCCGGCGCTGCGCGTGTTGAGCGGTTATAACGGAAGGAAGCTGCGCGCCGACAGCCAGGCGGCGTTGAATGTCGCGCTGCTCGCGTTTCCGCAGGGCCTCGCCTACGCGATGATCGCCGGCCTTCCGATTTCGTTCGGCCTGTTCGGCTCCGCCATCGCGGGATTGGTCGGCGCGGTTTTCGCCGGCTCGCGGTTCGTCATGCTTGGCCCGACGAATGCGACCGCGGTGCTCGCGCTGAGCGCGTTTCTCGCCTCGGGCGCGACGGAGGCCGAGATGGTGTTTCTTGTTCCATTGCTGCTCCTGCTCGTCGGCGCGATGCAGATCGTCGCGGCCTACATGAACATCGGCTCGCTCATCTCCTACATCTCGCGTTCCGTCATCGTCGGCTACATCTCCGCCGCCGCAGTCCTGATCATCGTCAATCAGATCAAGAACCTCGCCGGCATCGCCGTGCCCGATTCGGCGACGCTCATCGGCGTGCTTTCCGCCACGGTCACGCGGCTGCACCTCGCGCACTGGCCGACAGTCGGAGTCGCGGCGGGCACGGCGGTCGCCTACCTGCTTTTGAAACGCTTCACTCCGCGGCTGCCGAATGTCGCGCTCGCGCTCGTCGCTTCGATCGGCCTCGGCCTGCTCGCGCGCCACCTGGGATATCCGGTGGCGATGCTGCCCTCGGTGCCGGTCTCCAGCTTCGGCTTGAGCGTGCCCGACATCGACTTCGGGCAGATCAATCAACTCGCCAGCGCCGCGCTCGCGCTCGCGTTCCTCGGCATCCTCGAGGCGAGTTCGATCGGCAAATCGCTCGCCGCGCGCGCGGGAGACCGCCTTCACACCAACCAGGAGATCTTCGCGCTGGGGATGGCGAATCTCGGTTGCTCGTTCTTCGGCGGCATGCCCGCGTCCGGATCGCTGACGCGCTCGGCTCTCGCGTCCGACAGCGGCTCGGCCACGTCGCTCGCGAGCCTGTTTGCCGGCGCCATCTGCCTCGCGCTCGTCTTCGGGCTCGGTGGATTCCTCGGTTACGTGCCGCGCGCGGCTCTCGCCGTCGTGGTCGTGTTTGTCGCGATCTCGCTCATCAACATCCGGCAGATCAAGTTCGTCATCCGCGCCACGCCGACGGACGCCGCCGTGTTTGCCGTGACCGCGGGCTCGGCGCTGCTCTTCCCCCTCGACATCGCGATCTTCGTCGGGGCCGCGACGTCGATCGTCCTTTTTCTCAGCAAGGCGGGCGAGCCGGAACTCGTGGAGTATGTGTTCACGGAGGAGGGACAACTCGCCGAGATGCGCTCCGCCGGGAAGCGTCCGCGGCCCGAAATCTCCATCGTGCACGTGGAGGGCAGCCTCTTCTTCGGCGCGGCCGAGTTGCTTCAGGAACAGATCCGGCGCGTGTGCGACGATCCCAACCTGCGCATCATCATCCTGCGCTTGAAACACGCGCATCACCTCGACGCCTCCGCCGTCCTCGCGCTCGAGGAACTGGTGCAGTTCATGCGCGAGAACGGCCGCGGCCTGATCGTCTCCGGCGCGCGCAAGGAGGTTTACCGCGTCTGCAAGCGCACCGGCCTCGTGGACATGATCGGCCGCGAGAACTTTTTCGTCGAGTGGCCGCAAAACCCGACCCTCTCGACGCGCAACGCCCTCAAGCGCGCCCAACAGATCCTCGGCCAGAAGGAGGCTTCCGTAAGCGTCTTCGACGACGCGCGCGCGAAGCAGGAAAAGAAGGACGGGAAGAGCGGGAGCCCGTAGCGGCCGGCGTCAGGAGGCCGGGTTGTATTCACTTTCCCAATACAATCACGACCCTGTTGTCGTCCACCGCCACGCCGGAGAGAAGCGCGATCGCCCGCTCCTGCAGCCAGCCTTCGCCTTTGGGAATCTCGAAAACGGAATAACCCGCGACCTCTTCGGCGAATGCCTCCGCCAGCACGCCCTGCAAGGCTCCGACGAGCCGGCCGGCCTCGCCCGTGAAGGTGAGCGCGGCCAGCTCCGCGTTTTTCAGCACCACGGCGCGGCCCTCGGGATCGAGCGCAAGCTGCGTGCGCAGCGCCGCGCGGCCGGGAAAGCGTTCCCGCCTCTCGTTCATCAGCTCCGCCTCGACGTCCAGCTCCACGCGCAACCACGCCGGATCTTCGTCGGCCACGAAACGCGGATTGCTCATGTGCAGCTTCACGAATCCGACGATGTCCTCGGTCATGGGAAAACTCGACGCGACTTCGCCACTCCAGACCTCGTCGGGGATCTGAACGCGTAGTTGTCCCTTGAATACAGAACCCCAATCGACGATCCGCAACCCGGTCTTCGCCCCGGTTTCGGCGCCGACGATCTTATCGAGCACGAAGCGCGACTGAAGCAGCAGGACCATCCCGACCACGAACAGGGCGCAGACGATCAGCGCCGCGAGGACCGAGCCGGGGCCGAGGCAACCGCAACCTTTTCGTTTTCCCATGTGTCCGCTTCCGGTTCAGCTTCCGACGCCGAGCTTCTCGAGGATGCGCTGGAGGTCCTCGTTGCCCTGATACTCGATGATGATCCTGCCCTTCTTCGGCGCGTGCTTCAGCTCCACGCGCGCGTTCACGAACGAGGAGAAACGCCGCTGGATGTCCGCGATCGCCGCCGCTTCGGCCGCGGGCGTGGCGCGCCCGGTCGAATGACGCGCGCCCCTGTTCTTCTGCCACGAGCCGACGAGCGCCTCGGTGGCGCGCACGCTCAGTCCCTGCTCGATCACGCGCCGCGCGAGCACGATCTGCTCCTGCGGGTTTTCCAGGCCGAGCATCGCCTTGGCGTGACCGGTCGAGAGCAGGCCGGCGCCGAGGTAGCCCTGGATTTCCTCCGCGAGGTTGAGCAGGCGCAGCGAGTTGGCGACGGTGGCGCGGCCCTTGCCGACGCGTTCGCCGACCTGTTCCTGGGTGAGATCGAAATCGCGGATGAGGCTGGCGTAGCCGTGCGCCTCCTCGACCGGATTGAGGCCTTCGCGCTGGAGGTTTTCGATCAGCGCCATCGACGCCGCCGAGGAGTTGCTCGCCTCGATCACGCGCGCCGGGATGGTTTTGAGTTTGAGCTGTTGAAACGCGCGCCAGCGGCGCTCGCCGGCGATGAGTTGAAACTTGCCGTCCGCCGCGCGCACCACGACCGGCTGGAGCAGGCCCTCGGCGCGGATGCTCTCCGCGAGTTCCTCGATGTGCTCCGGGCGAAAGTCGCGCCGCGGTTGATAGGGATTCGGCTCGATCGAGGAGACGGGCAGCTCGCGATAGCCGGTCGCCGGTTTCGCCGGCTCGGGCGCTGCCGCGGGAACGGGCGCGGGTGTCTTCGCGGCCGCGGCTGGCGCTTTTCTCGCCGCCGGCTTCGCGGGCGAAGGCTTCGCCGGCGCGACTGATTCGGCGGGAGTTTCCGCCGCTTTTCTTGCCGCGCCGCCGCCGGTGATGATGGCGCCGAGCCCGCGACCAAGGCGGGATTTGGAGGAAGTGGCCATGAGAGAGGGAAGTGAGTGGTGAGTGGCGGCTAGCGAGCTGTGGATCGCGAGAAGACTGGCGCGCGGCTTTCGCCTGCGGAAAAAGGGATGGAAGACACCATCAGAAGTGCTCGCTCCTCACTCCTCGCTCCTTTCCGACATCAACGCTTGGGAATGAACAAAGTCTGGCCCACCTGCAGGGCGCGGGGGTCGGCGATCTTGTTCGCGTTCTGGATGTCGCGGACTTGCGCGCCGAACTTCGTCGCGATCGACGAAAGCGTGTCGCCCGGTTGCACCGTGTAGGTCGTGCCGGTGTCCTTCGGATAGTCGTCCGAGAAGTTGGTCGTGACCGCGGGCGCGCGGGTCGAGGCGCTCTTGGCCAGGGCGTCGAGCGCGGACTGCGTTTGCTTGGCCAGCCGCTCCATCTGCTGGGTGAGTTGCAAGGCCACCTGCTTGTCGCCGGCGCGGATGGCGCGCTCGAGTTCGGTGATGGCGGAGTTGAACTGGGAAACGCCGACGTTTTGCGCGCTGGTCTGCGCCTGCACGAGATCGCGCAGGCCGGCGTTTTCGCGGCGCATTTGTTCGAGATCGGCCGTGAGGGAGCGCGTGCGCTCGTCGAGGATGCGGATGTCCTCGCGCAGGCTGGCGACCGCAATCGCGATGTCGCCCGACTGGGCGGAAAGCGCGGGGGCGCCCAGCAGCGCAACGGTGGCGGCGAGCGGCAGCCATCGGCGCGAGCGGAGAAAGAGGGGCTTCATGCGGGTAAACGTGGGTAATTCGTGCAACGGGGACAATATCATCCTTTGAATGGTTGCGAGGCGACAAGCTCCGGCATCTCCGCGGAAGCGATGATCCCGCCCCGCTGCAGCGCATGGCCGCGAAGAAACTCCCCCGCCGCGAGCATCCTTCCGCCGGGCCGCTGGAGCCGCAGCAGGCGCACGGCCTCGCCCGCGCCGGTGGCGACGACGAGCCCCGCGGCATCGGCGGCGAGGATGGTTCCCGGCGCCGCGGCATTTGTTCCCGCGGAAGGAAGCGCATCCGCGGGCGCGACCTCGGCGAGCCCCGCGCGAATCGTCTCCTCCCCGAGGGCGAAAAACGCGCCGGGCCATGGAAACAACGCGTTGATCCGGCGCGCGAGCACCGCCGCGGGCGCCCGAAAATCGAGCCGCCCGTCCTCCTTGCGCAACCGCCGTGTGAAGGTCGCCCGCGCGTGATCCTGTTCCTCCACCGGCGGTTCCGGCGCGAGCGCGCGCGAAAGGCTGCGCGCGAGCAGCGGCACGCAGCACGCCGCGAGCTTCGCCTCGAGATCCGCCGCCGTGTCGCGCGCGCCGATGGAGACGCTTTCGCGATCGAGCACCGGGCCGGCGTCGAGCGCGCGCACGATGCGCATGAGACACACGCCGGACGCGCGCTCGCCATGCGCGATCGCGCCCTGGATGGGCGAAGCGCCGCGATATCCCGGAAGGAGCGAGGCGTGCAAATTCCAGATCGAAAACGCCGGCGCATCGATCCAGTCCTGGCGCAGGATGTGCCCGTAGGCCATGACCAGCGCCGCGTCCGGCGCGAGGGCGGCAAAGACCTCGCGCGCTTCGGGCGTGAGTTTCTCCGGTTGATGGACCGGCAGCCCGCGCTCGAGCGCCCAGGTCTTGATCGCGTTCGGCGCGAGCTTCTGTCCGCGCCCATGCGGACGATCGGGCTGGGTGTAGACCGCCACGAGATCCGCCACGGAGCGCCCGGCCGTCCACAACCAGTCCAGCGCGGGCAGCGCGATCGAATCCGAACCCATGAAGACAAGTCTGCGAGCCATGCGAGCGTGGAAAGCGCGCACCTTCAACGCCGCGACCCGCGAGGGTCAATCCTCGGGTTCGCGCAATGACGCGACGTGGCGGTGAATCTCTTCACAAGGCCGAAAACGAAAGGTGGACGCGGGCGTCCCTGCCCGCGTTGTTCGCGTCGTTTCAAAAACCGCCGCAAGGACGCGGTCCATCTCGGGGCATCAGTCCAGGCATGCGAATGCGCCTGAAAAGCGGCGATGAATCGCGGGCACTCCACATGAGCGCTTCCAACCGCTCCCGTCTCCCGCGGATTATGTGACCTGCAGGCTCACGACCAGCTCCGGCGCGATCGCGTCGATGCGTTTGTAGCGCAGAAGCTCGGGCGTCATGGTTTGCAACGCGCGCGCCAGGCCGCGCCTGAGAGCCGCGCTTCCTGCCATGATCTCGTCCATCCGCCGCAGCGCGATGCGGATGCCGAAGACGAGCCCGCGGCTTCGCGGCAGTGCGACGAGCGCCTGATGTTCGACGCGCAGCCACAAGCGCTCCGGTCGCAGCGGCAGGCCGGGCGAGGGCAGCGCGCGGGCGGGGTGCATGTTCAATTCGTCGGTCGCGGCGATTCCCCAGTTGCTTCGACGCCATGCCGCGCCTGGCGCGAGGCGGGGCAGCATCCGGTCGAGTTGCGCGCCGATGTCCGAATTCAATCCCGGCACGGGCGCGTGGATCGCCTGGAGCGGCTTGCCCATTTTTTCCTCGAGCGCCCAACTTGTGGGAAAGACGAGCGCGCCGCCGCGCAGGCGCAACATGCCTTCCGCATCGGGCGCGAGCAGCAACACATCGGGCTCCAGCGCGGTCGCGAGTTCATGCGTGTCGCGGGGCGCGCGCAGGCCCCACGCGCGCAGCAGATCGCGAAACTCGTCGAAGGCGCCGCGACCTTCATCGTCGAGCGCGAGATAACGCCGCGCGTCTTCGCCGTCGATCCATCGCGCGCGCTCGGCGAGGATGCGTCCGGTCGCATCCTGCGGGGCGAAAAACGCGCGGGCTTCGGCGCGCCGCGCGCCGACGTGAAACCTGTATTCAGAATCTGGAAACAGCGCCTCGAGCTCGGTCGCGGTCGACATGGCGCTTTCGTCTCCCTCCGCGCGCGTGGCTTCGAAGCGCGACGCTCACTTCACCGGCCGCGCGGTTCCTTGCCGACGAGATCGAAATGGATCGGGCAACCCTGCAGGTCGAAGGCCTCGACCAATCCGCGCTCGAGATAACGGCGGTAGCTTTCGCCGAGACGGCGCGTCTGGTTGCAGAAAACCTTGATGCGATACGGGCGCGTGCCGGTCTGCACCGCGTAGTAGATGCGGAAACGCAGGCCATCGACGCGCGGCGGCGGCTTGGTTTCCGCGAGTTTATACATCACGCGGTTCAACTCGCCGGTCGGCAGTTGCGCATCGAGCCGGTCGTCGAGCTTGCGCGCGGCACGCAGCATCATCTCGATCTGGAAACCCGTCAGCGCCGAGGTGAAGATCACCGGCGAGCCCGGGCTGAAGAAGATCATCTGCTCGACCGCCTCGGCGAAGGCCTTGCGGAAGTGCGCCTCGCTCTCGTACTTCGGCACGCGGCCTTCGTTGAACGCCTTGAGCGCGAGGTCCCATTTGTTGACCACGACGATGAGCGGCTTGTGCGCCTTCACCGCCTCGCCCGCGATCGCCTTGTCGCCCGCGCCGACGCCATCGACGGCGTCGAGGACGAGAAACACCACGTCGGCCCGGCCGATCGCGTCGACCGAGCGCAATTGCGAGAAATACTCCACCGGCGAGGCGATCTTGGTGCTCTTCTTCAAGCCGGCCGTGTCGGTGAGCGAGAATTTCCAGGTCTCGCCCTTCTTCGACTTGAAATCGAAATCGAGATCGACCGCCTCGCGCGTGGTGCCGGGCACATCGCTGACGATGAGCCGGTCCGAGCCGACGACGCGGTTGGCGATGGACGATTTGCCGACATTCGGCCGGCCGATGAAACAGATGCGCAGCCGCCGGTCGGCGCTCAGGCGCGAGGCCGCGTCCGCCGCCAGTTCCTCCGCGGTGTAGGCGAGACTTGCCGTGATCCGATCGCGCAGATCCTCCTCGCCGATGCCGTGCTCGGCCGAGATCGCGACCGGTTGTCCCAGCCCGAGTTGAAACGCGTCCGAGGCCGCCGCCTCATAACGCGGATGATCGACCTTGTTGACCACGAGCACGACCTTCTTGCCGCTCTTGCGCAAGCGTTGCGCGATGTCCTGGTCCATCGGCGCGATGCCGTCGTGCGCATCGACCACGAAGAGGATCGTGTGGGCCATCTCGATCGAGAAAAGCACCTGCGCGTCGACCGCGGTGATGATCTGGCGCGGCGTGTCGCCCGGCGCGAGCCCGAAGCCGCCGGTGTCGAGCAGCGTGTAGCCATCGACGTCGGCGGAAATGATGTCGCGCGTCACTCCCGGCTGGTCGTGCACGATGGATATGCGCCGGCCCGTGAGCCGGTTGAAGAGGCGGCTCTTGCCCACATTGGGGCGTCCGACGATGGCGACGACGCGGTGCATCCGGGCAAGTAGTGAGTAGCGAGGAGCGGGTAGCGAGGAGGAAAAACGCGCTTCGAGGTGGCCGCGGACGTCCCCGCCCGCGCGGGTCGGCGATCGACAGCGGCACAACCGGCTCCGAGTTCTTGGTTCGCTTCTACTCCGAACGACGCAAGAGACCGCTACGCCGCGCGTCGTCGTTTTCGCTTCTTGAGCGGCTCGATCGCCGCCACGTGCAGCGCGTGAATGTCGATATCTCCTCCGTCATCGCGCGCGATGTAGATCATTCGAAGCCTCGGCAGGACACCCGCATGATCCGCAGTCGGCACGTCGTAAGACTTGCCGCTGGTCGTGACGATACGAAAGGGTTCAAACGGAACCCTGTTCAGACGGGCACGGACTTTCGCGAACAAAACAGTCTGCGGCGAACCGGCTTCGGGTGCTTCGGGCATGGGATCAGTATCTCCATGCGATTTGTCGGCTCAACCGAAAATTCGTCTCATCATACATGCAGCCTGCTGGGGGAGCGGCGGCGAAATGCGATCCGGAACCGCACTTCCCTGCCGTTCTCGCTACCCGCTACTCGCCACTCGGTTCTCCCCGAGCGTGGCGAGATAGCGCTCGATCCGGTCCGTGGCCTCGATGAGCTGCTCGTAGCTGGTGGCGAAGCAGGCGCGGACGAAGCCCGCGCCGTTGGCGCCGAAGGCGGTGCCGGGCACGACGGCGACGCGCTCGGCCTGGAGCAGCCCGACGGCGAAGTCGCGCTCGGACAGGCCGAAGCCTGCCACATGGGGAAACGCGTAGAAGGAACCGCGCGGGAGGTGGCATTTCAGGCCGATCTCGTTGAAGCGGCGGACGACGAAATCGCGGCGCCGGTGATACTGGTCGCGCATCGCCTTCATGCCTTCGTCGCCGTGCGTGAGCGCCTCGAGCGCGCCCTCCTGCGAGATGATCGAGGCGCACATCATCGAGTACTGGTGCACCTTCATCATCGCCTCGATGAGTTCGGCCGGGCCGCACGCGTAGCCGATGCGCCAGCCGGTCATGGCGAACGCCTTGGAAAAACCGTGCAGGTAGATCGTGCGTTCCTGCATCCCCGGGATGCTGGCGATCGAGGTGTGTCCGCCCTCGAAGGTGAGTTCGGAATAAATCTCGTCGCTCAACACGATCAGGTCCTTCTCGATCGCGAAGCGCGCGATCGCCTCGATCTGTTCGCGGCTGCACGTGCCGCCCGTGGGATTGCACGGGAGGTTGAGCATGAGGAGCTTCGCGCCCGGCTGCCACGAGGCGCGCAGGGCTTCCGCGGTGAGCGCGAAGTTGTCCTTCGCATAGGTCGGGACCGATATGGCCTCGCCGTGCGCGAGTGTGATGCCCGGATGGTAACTCACGTAGCAGGGCTGGTGAAACATCACCTTGTCGCCGGGATTGATCAACGCGCGGACGGCGAGATCGATCGCCTCGGAGACGCCGACCGTGACGAGCACTTCGTTTTCCGGCTGGTAGCCGATGCCGAAGTTCTTCCCCACGTAGCGGCAGATGGCGCGCCGCAGCTCGATCAGCCCGAGGTTCGACGTGTAGTGCGTCTTCCCTTTCTCGAGCGCGTAGATCCCGGCCTCGCGGATGTGCCAGGGCGTGTCGAAATCAGGCTCGCCGATGCCGAGCGAGATGACGTCTTTCATCTGCGCCACGATTTCGAAGAAATCCCGGATGCCGGACCTTGGCAGGTCCACGATGTGCCGGGCAATGAAGCGTTTGGTATCCATTTTTTGGATGCGGCGGCGCGTGGAAGCCGCGGTGGAGCGATCGGCGCTCCCTCGTCGGTTTCCGCGGCGCCCGCCGGCTGGGTTCAGGGACTTACCTTCAACCGCTCCGTGGTGTCGGAG
>CAZFCY010000067.1:16148-25273 GCA_964517665.1 uncultured Opitutaceae bacterium
GGAAGCCGCCCTCCTTGTAGGAGCGCAGGAGGAAATGCGTGCTGGTCGAGAGCACGCCTTCGAGCGTCGAGAGCTTTTCCGAGACGAAGGCGGCGATCCTCTGCAACGACGGGCCGTTGACGAAGACGAGCAGGTCGTAGCCGCCCGACATGAGGTAGCACGACTCCACTTCGTCGAAACGGCCGATGCGCTCGGCCAGCCGGTTGAACCCGCCGCCCCGCTCGGGGGTGAGGCGCACTTCGATGACCGCGCGCACGGCTGCGACGGCGGCGGCGGCCTCGCGCGACAGATCGAGCACCGGACGCCAGCCGAGGAAGATTTTATCTTTCTTCAACTGTTCCAGGTGCTGTTCGACTTCGACCTCGGACAGCCCCGCCACCTGCGCCATCTGCGCCGTGGTGAGGTTGCCGCCTTCGAGCAACAGCGTAAGAACAGGGTTCATGGAGTTTGCGAGCCTCGCCGCTTGCCCGGAGCAAATCCACACAAATTTGCGGCGGACGCCGCGGCCGATCAGTCCCAACGGTCGGATCAGTCCGGTCTCCCCTCAAGCATCCAGCACATTCGCCGGCAGATCCGGCAGCGCCGGCGGGCGCTCGCAACGACTCGCGAGCGTCACGTATTCGCCGGACGCCGACGCGTGGTCGAACGCCTCCATCGCCTCGACCACATGGTGCGCGAGTTCGCCGCTTGCGCGCACGGGACGCCCGCGCCGCAGGATCGAATAGGCGAGATCGGCCACGCCCGTGCCGCGCCCGCGCTCGGCCGGATGCGTGAGCGGAACCGGCCGCAGCTCGTTCTCGCCCTTCGGTCGCAGGAGGACGTCACCCGTGAAATGATTCGGGTCCGGCACAACCATCGTGCCCTCCGAGCCGAAAAGCGTGATGTTTGGAAACGCCGGCCCCGGCCATACGTCGAAACTCGTCACGATCGTTGCCACGGCGCCATTCGCGAAATCGATCGTGCCGGCGTAATGCGTGGGCACCTCGACCTTCGCCTTTTTCCCCGCGAGCGGCTGGCTCGTGATCAGGCGCTCGGGAAACGACTTGCGCGCCGTGCCGCTGATCCGCGCCATCGGCCCGAAAAAATTGACCAGCGCCGTGAGATAATACGGCCCCATGTCGAACATCGGCCCGCCGCCGCGCAGATAATAAAACTCCGGCGCGGGATGCCAGCTCTCCGGCCCATGACTGAGCATGAAGGCCATCGCGGCCACCGGCTCGCCGATCGCGCCCGCGTCGAGCAATCCGCGCGCGCTCTGGATGCCACCGCCCAGAAACGTGTCCGGCGCGCAGGCAATCAGCCGATCGGCGCGCTTCGCGATCTCGACGATCTGCGCGCTCGAGGCGCTGTCGAGCGCGAGCGGCTTTTCCACATAGACGTGTTTCCCGGCGGCGAGGATCGCCTCGTTCACCTCGGAATGGACGGCCGGAATCGTGAGGTTGACGACGATCTCGATCCCGGGATCCGCCAGCAACTCCGCGGTGGCGACCGCGCGCGCAATGCCGTGCTCCTGCGCCTTCGCCCGCGCCCGCGGCAAATCCAGATCCGAGCAAGCCACGAGGTCGAGGACATCGTACCGCTTGCAGCCGATGAAATACTGATCGCTGATTTTTCCGCACCCAATGATGCCGACGCGAATCTTCCGACCGGAGCTGAGGGACATGGCAGGAGGAGAAGTGAGAGAAACGAGTGGCGGGTAGCGAGGCGGAAAGCAGGGCAGGGAGGAGGATCCCGCTGGCGAGTGGCGACAGAAAACCGCCGCCTTCGTCCCTCACCCTCTCCGCGGTTCGCTGCTCGCTTCCTCCCCTGTCACTCGCCACTTTCCCAAAACAGCGAGCGTTTCAGCCGGCGCGTGGCGTGCTCCGTCGATCCGAGATCGGCCTCCACCGTCCGCCTGCCCACCATCAGCCGGCCTCCCGCAAGAAGAGAAGCCGCGACCAGCGCCGGCTTGCCTCCCGTCACCGTGATCGTGAGCGGTGAACCCGTGAGAAGCACATCCACTTCCAGCGGCTCGGGATCGCAAGGCTCGCGCGCCAGCGCCGATCGCTCCTCGGCCGACAGGGCGCGCGCCGCCTCCTGCACCACCCGGAGCGCCGGTTTCCAGCCGGAGTCGAAGGACATCGGTCCAAACGACGAAACATCCGCCCGGGCTGCCAGACGGTAGGCGCTTCGAAACAGGTCGATGAAACGGGCAACCGCGCCGGAGTTCAGATCACCGTGGGCGTCCGAGAAGGTAAGCGTGAGCGTGTGTGGCATGTGCGGGAAGGGGGACGGCCCGCACCATAGCAAACCCTTGGAGGATTTGCGTTACGTCGATGCCTCAACGTGGCATGAGGGGAAAACGAGTGACGGTCGGGATTCGCCCCTAAAGCCCCCGCTGCGGCCCCGGGAAACCCGGGCCCCGCGCATCCGGCGCCGCTTCGAGCTTCGATGCCAAAAACAAAGAAGGCCGGACGCCTACCCCTAAGCGTCCGGCCATAGCTTTCTTTGTTACCCCAAAATGTTCCGCTAAGCAGAACGGCTTGACCATCGTCCATCCGCCCCTTTCCCGCAAGGGGAGTTTGTCGAAACAAAATCATCCAGTCAGATTAAATCCCGCCTCTCGCGACCCACTCCGGCGACCGGAACGAGAGCCGGATTTTTGTCTCGTACGTTACAGAAAAGTGGCCTTGGGGTTTATCCGGCGCGTTTCGCGCGGTCGTCATCAAAGTGATCTGTGGCGTGCATTTTGTGATCCGCGTGGGGGTGCGGTTTGACAGCCTCCAGTTGAGTCCTTTGACCTCGGACCAACCGCCCCTCGAAAGCCTGTTCCCTTCCCTCCGCGCACTGAAAAAAATCATGCCCGCCCACAGCCTCGCCGTCACTCCCCTCCGCCGCCGCGTCTTCGCGTTCGCGGGCGCGATGGTCCTCGCGTTTCTCCCGCCGGCTCTCGCGCAGAAGTTCGAGAACCTCGCGCTCACGCCGCCCATGGGCTGGAACACCTGGAACACCTTCGCCTCGAACATCAACGAGAGCCTGATCAAAGAGACGGCCGATGCCATGGTCGCGAACGGCATGCGCGACGCCGGCTATGTTTACATCGTGCTCGACGACACCTGGAGCACGCGCGAGCGCGATCCCGAAGGCAACCTCGTGGGCGACCCGGAGAAGTTTCCCAGCGGGATGAAGGCGCTCGGCGATTACCTCCACGAGCGCGGCTTCAAGTTCGGCATCTACAACTGCGCCGGCACGAAGACCTGCGCCGGTTATCCCGGCGGCTGGGGACACGAGTTCCAGGACGCGCGGACCTACGCCTCGTGGGGCGTCGATTACCTGAAATACGACTGGTGCCACAGCGGCACGGCCAACGCGCCCGACGCCTATCGCCGCATGCGCGACGCGCTCTTCGCCGCGGGCCGGCCGGTCGTGCTCAGCATTTGCGAATGGGGCGGCAGCAAGCCGTGGGAATGGGCCGCGGATGTCGGCCACCTCTGGCGCACGACGGGCGACATCATGGATTGCTACGATTGCGTCCAGCGCTGGGAGCGCGGGTGGAAGGTCATTCTCGATCTGCAGCACAGCCAGGTGCAGCCGGCCGATGGGCAGGGCAACGGCATCGGCCAGTTCGCCGGCCCGGGACATTGGAACGATCCCGACATGCTCGAGGTCGGGAACGCCGGGCTCACACTCGAGGAATCGCGCGCGCACTTCAGCTTCTGGTGCATCCTCGCCGCGCCCCTCATGGCGGGCAACGACGTGCGCCACATGACACCCGGGATCACCGCCATCCTCACGGATCGCGACGCCCTCGCCGTCAACCAGGACAAGCTCGGCAAACAGGGCTGGCGCTACTTTGCGGATCCGCGAAAGGAAATCTGGGTGCGCGAACTCGACGGGGGCGACTGGGCCGTGTGCATGCTCAACGCCGGCGATGAAGCCGCCGACCTCGCCATCGATTGGGATCACATGTGGTTTCTGCCCAAAAACGCGAAGGTCCGCGACATCTGGGGAAAAACCGACCTCGGCACGAACGAGGGAAAGACGACCCGGCGCGTCGCCTCGCACGACGTGCTTTTCGTGCGCGTGAGCGCGCCGTAGGACTGGCGGGGCGAGCGGGCGCGGGTTCTCGTCGATGCCACCGCCGATGGCGAAAGCCTGGCGGGCGCGACGCTGCGCTACAGGGTCGGCCCCGAGATGATGCCGGCCGGGGAGAAGACGATCGCGCTGAAAGACGGCGGCATCACGCTCGACGGCGGCACGATGCGCGAGCCCGGCTTTTTGCGATGCGAGGTGAGCGTCGAGTTTCAGGGAGAAACCTACCGGGGTGTCGCCACGGCGGGTTTTGCTCCGGACAAAATCGCGCCGACGCAGACCGATCCCGCCGACTTCGACGCCTTTTGGACGACGCAGAAGGAGGAGCTGGCGCGCCTTCCGATCGACGCGGAAATGACGCTCCAGCCGGACTTGTGCACGCCGGATGTGGACGTGTTTCACGTCAGTATCCAGAACGTGGGCGTCGCGCCCGGATCGCGCCCCAGCCGGCTCTATGGCATGCTCGCCCTGCCGAAGGGCGACGGTCCGTTTCCCGCCGTTTTGCGCGTTCCGGGCGCGGGCGTGCGTCCCTACAACGGCCAGCCGGGCATGGCGGCGCGGGGCGTGATCGTCCTGGAGATCGGCATCCACGGCATTCCGGTGAACCTGCCGCAGGAAATCTACGAGAGCCTTCGCGTCGGAGCGCTGAGCAACTACAACGTCAACGGCCTCGATGATCGCGAGTCGTACTATTACCGTCGTGTTTACACCGGCTGCGTGCGCGCGAATGATTTTCTCTGCAGCCTCCCGCAGTTCGACGGCAAAAACCTCGGCGTGATCGGCGGCAGCCAGGGTGGACAACTCGCGATCGTCACGGCCGCGCTCGATCCGCGCGTGCGGGCGCTCGTCTCGTATTATCCGGCCTACAGCGACGTCACCGGCTACCTGCACGGGCGCGCGGGGGGATGGCCGCACATGATGCGCCCCGCGGGCGGCGCGCCCGCCCGGCATGCGACTCCGGAAAAAATCGCGACGACGGGTTACTACGACGCGGTCAACTTCGCGCGCCGCCTCACGGTCCCCGGCCATTTTACCTGGGGAATCAACGACACGGTTTGCCCGCCGACTTCGACCTACGCGGTTTACAATACCGTGACCGCGCCGAAGCAGTTGCTGCTGACGCTGGAGATGGGACACCGCGCCATTCCGGAGCAGCACCGGATCGTGGAAAAGTGGTTGCTCGGGCAGCTCGGGGTCAAGGGCGGGTGAGCGTTCGAAACCGCGGGGCGGGGAGCGGATGCGAGTTCGACGCCCGATGGCCCCGGGGAATCCCCGTTTGGTGGTCGTTGCATCTTCCGTGATTTGACTCGCGGTTCCACCGGCGTCCATCATCGGCGGCTCGCGATGCCTTCGACCTTCCGAACAGATCCGCCGCGGCGTGCGACGAATCCTCGCTGGCGCAGGGCCGCGTGGCCGCTGATCCTCGCCGCGACGGTTTTCCTCGCATCCGGGCAAAGCCAGGTGGCCGGTCCGCCGGGGATTCCATTTCTCGACAAGATCGTGCACTTCTCCGTTTACGGGTTGCTGGGGACGCTCGTCGTGCGCGTCCTGTTCGACGCCTCTCGACGGGGGCGCTCGGCGTTCGTGGCCATCGCGCTGGTGTCGCTTTACGGCGTCCTGGACGAGTTTCACCAGAGCTTCACTCCGGGCCGGAGCGTGGAAGTCGCGGACTGGATCGCGGACACGCTCGGCACGGGGCTGGCGGCGATCAGCTACAGCTTCTGGCCCGCGTATCGAAGAATGCTCGAGATGGGGTGGCCGCGGCGGGGGCGGGGAGACGAGCACGCCGCGGCGGGCGCGCCCGCGCCGACCGCCGCGCGAGCCGCGATCCCGGAAGGGGCGGCAAAATGACTTCCGATTCAGCCTTGAAACGCATCGAGGCGCTCCGCGCGGAGATCGTGAAGCACGACGAGCTTTACCACCGCTCGGCGAGTCCGGAGATCGCGGACTCCGATTACGACGCGCTCAAGCGCGAACTCGCCGAACTCGAGGCGCAACATCCGGAGTTCGCCAGCGCCGATTCTCCCACGCAGGCGATTGGCGACGATCGCGCCGAGGGCTTCGAACTCTATCGCCATCGGCAGCCGATGCAGAGCCTCGACAACACCTACTCCGAGGCGGAGTTGCGCGCGTTCGGCCAGCGGCTCGCGAAGACGTTTGGCGAGGCGGCCCTGACCTTTGTCGTGGAGCCGAAGATCGATGGCGTGGCCGTGAGCGTGACCTACGAAAAAGGAAAACTCGCGCGCGCCGTCACGCGCGGCAACGGCGTGGAGGGCGACGACATCACGGTCAACGCGCGCCACATCGCCGCGCTTCCGTCCGCGCTCGCGGGTTCGAATCATCCGGACATCATCGAGATTCGCGGCGAAATCTACATGACGCTCGAGGAGTTCCGGCGCCTCAACGCCGCGCGCCAGGAAGCGGGGCTCGAGGCGTTTGCCAACCCGCGAAATCTTTCCGCCGGCACGATCAAGATGCTCGATTCCGCCGAGGTTCGCCGACGGCGCCTCGAGATCGTGCTTTACGGCGTGGGCTACACCTCGGCGCCCGTCGTGAGCGCGCAAAGCGAAGTTCACGAAAAACTGCGCGAGTGGAAACTCCCGACGGTCGAGAGATTCTGGCGCGTCGAAGGCATCGACGCCGCGTGGGAAGCGATCGGCGAACTCGATCGCCTGCGCGGCGGCTTCGCCTACGCGACCGATGGAGCCGTGGTGAAACTCGATTCGTTCGTCCGACAGCGCGAAGCCGGCAGCACGTCGAAGGCGCCGCGCTGGGCCATAGCCTACAAGTTTGCCGCCGAGCGCGCCGAGACGGTCCTGCGCAAGGTCTCGATCCAAGTCGGGCGCACCGGTGTGCTCACGCCGGTGGCCGAGCTCGACCCCGTGCAGCTCGCGGGCACGACCGTCGCGCGCGCGACGCTGCACAACCACGATGAGATGACCCGCAAGGACATCCGCGAGGGCGACACGGTCCTCGTGGAAAAGGCCGGCGAAATCATCCCCGCGGTCTTGAGCGTCAACCTCGCGAAACGGCCGGCCGGCAGCGCGCCCTACGCCTTTCCCACCGAATGTCCGGAGTGCGCCACGCCGGTGGTCAGGCTCCCGGGCGAGGTCGCCTGGCGCTGCCCGAACCTCGATTGCCCCGCCCAGGTGCGGCGGCGCATCGAGCATTTCGCGTCGAAGGCCTGCATGGACATCGAAGGGTTGGGCGAGGCGATGGCCGGCGCGCTTGTATCCAAAAACTGGTTACACAGCATCGCCGACATCTACCGCCTGCGCCGTGAAGACCTCCTCACGCTCGGCAAGAGCGTGGCGAAATCCACCGACAACCTCCTCGCCGCGATCGACGCCAGCCGCACGGCCGAGCTGTGGCGTTTCATCCACGGCCTCGGCATTCCCGGCATCGGCTCGACCGCGGCGAAGGATCTCGCCCATCATTTTCGCTCGCTCAATGCCATGGCCTCCGCGTCCGGGGAGGAGCTGGTTGCGATCCCCGGCGTCGGCGCGAAGACCGCGGCGGGCGTCCGCGCCTTTTTCGATGAGCCCGCGAACAAGGCCCTGATCGACACGCTGCACGAACTTGGCGTCGAGCCCACCGCGCCGACCCGCGCGGGCGGTGACAACGAGCAGTTCGTCGGCAAGACCTTCGTCCTCACCGGCACGCTGGAAGAGTTCACGCGCGACGATGCCGCCGCGCGCATCGAAGCCGCGGGCGGCCGCGTTTCCGGCAGCGTGAGCAAGAAGACCAGCTTCGTCGTCGCCGGCGCCGAGGCGGGTTCGAAACTCGAGAAGGCGCGGAAACTCGGCGTGCCCGTGCTGAGCGAAGCGGAGTTTCTGGAGATGCTGAGCTCGAGTTCAGCTCGAAAATAGCAACCGAAGAGATGGCGTCGAAGAATCAAGAATTGTTTTGTCCAGGTTTCTCCATGTCCTCGATGGCAGCATCTTTTTTTGTGTGATTTTCATGCTTGTTGCCGCAACGACCGCCCGTTGTGAAAGCTCCGAGCACCTCGCTCTCAGCGCGGAAAACACGGCTCCTGAACTGACGGCCATCGCGACAATCGCGGACAAGTTTCTGGTCTGTATCGTATTCGACGGGGAGCATCACATGCTGACGGACATGGGAGCCACAGTCGGCCCGTACAAATTGAAGTCGATCAACGCGGAAGCGAGCTATGTCGATCTGGAAAGGCAGGACGAAGTCGTGCGGATATGGCTGCGTGCTCCGAAGCTAGAAAAGGGTGAGCTGAACGAAGACGCGCAGGCTTTGGGACTCACTCATGGGAAATCCGAGCAGCTTGATATGATGAACGACCTCGGGCCGGATTTAGCCCCAATGCCTGTAAGATTACGAGACGATGTCGATTGATATATCTGCAGAGGCGTCGCAGCGGTGCTGCGGGCGAGGCCAGCCTGAAACGGGCTGTCGGATGTCTCGCTGGCAGTGTCGGGGCCGTCTTTTTGGCAGGATCGCCTCGCGCTGGAGCCTCTCGAAGCAACGCTGTGTCCTATGTGTGATTTGTTTGGCGGTGAGTGATGGGCCGCCCAGCTCGATGGCTTCCCAGAGTGAGCGGGTGGCCAGCAGGAGCTTTCGCAGGCTGATGCGGGGGGCGGGCGCCTCGAGCAGATCGGTGGCGGATGCGCGGATGCGAGCCACCGCCGTCACGGCCAGCACGATGGCCGCGAGTTCCTGCAGGGCGGTTTGCGGGCAGTGGCTGTCGAGCACGTCACCCTTGCGCACGTCGAGTTTGAGTTCGCGATAAGCAGCTCGTGTTCCCAACGCTGGACGTAGAGCCTGGCCAGGGCGAGCGCCGGATAGGCTTTCTCGTCGAGCAGCGTGGTCCACAAACGCACGACGGCGCGTTTGGCGCCGGGCACATCGAGCTCGGCGCGGATCTCGCGCACCAGGATCGGTTGGGACGTCGGCTCGCCGCTGCGACGCGTTGGCCGGATCTCGACCAGCCGGCTGCCGTCGCGGAGGGTTTTCACGGTCTTGGACTTGATCCTGGCGTCACGCACACGCACCAACAAGGCTAGGTCGCGTCCCTTGCCAGCCTC
>CAZFCY010000068.1:0-25084 GCA_964517665.1 uncultured Opitutaceae bacterium
CGGGAGCGGGGGGTCCCGGCTCCCGCGGGCGGGGCTGCGGGGAAGCGAACGGTTTTTCGGCTCAGTCGAGGCGCACTTCGCGGCCGGTTTTCGCCGACTCGTAGATGGCATCGAGGATGCGCTGGATGGCGAGCGACTGCCGCGGCGGCACGAACGATTCCGCCTTCCCCTGCACGACGTCGATGAAGTGGGCCATGCGGTTTTCCGGCACGCAGCCGGCGACCGGGGCGAGTTGTGTGATCTCGTAGCCGTCCACCCCCGGGCGATACCAGCGCGGGGGATTGGTCGTGGCTCCGCCCTCGGAGCCGAAGAGCTGCACGCCGTTGATGTCGTTGGTCTCCATCGCGGCCGCCCACGAGACTTCGAGCTGCACGGTGCGGCCGCTCTTCAGCTTGATCAGGGCGACGCAAAAATCGTCCACGTCGAAGGGCCGGTCCGGGTTGATCTCCGATCGGCCCCAAGCGCCTTCGCCGAGGCCGCGCGGGCCGTATTTGGCGAAGGTCTGGCCGGAGACGGCCGCGGCGTCGAAATCGTCCATGAGGTGCAGCGCGAGATCGAGCACGTGCACGCCGATGTCGTAGGTCGCGCCGCCGCCGGCGAACTTCGCCTGCGTGAACCAGCTTCCGATGCGCGGGATGCCGGCGCGGCGCTGCCAGGTGGCCTTCGCATGGTAAACCTCGCCGAGCGCGCCGGTCGCGACGAGTTTCTTCACCGCCTGGGCCGCGCCCGAGAAACGCTGGTTCTGCCCGACCATGAGGCGCAGGTTTTTCTCCTCGGCGAGAGCGACGATCCGGGCCGCGTCGGCGGCGTTGGTCGCCATGGGTTTGTCGAGCATCACGTGCTTGCCCGCCTCGAGCGCCTCGATGCTGACGGAGGCGTGCAGGAAATTCGGGAGCGCGATGCTGACGACGTCGATGTCCTCGCGCCGGAGCAGTTCGTGGTAGTCGGCGACCACCTCGGAAACGCCGAATCGTTCCGCCGCCTCGCGCCCGCGCTCCGGGCTGGTCTCGGCCAGGGCAACCACCCGGGCGGCGGGATGCTGTTTGTATCCTTCGATGTGATACAGGCCGATCGCGCCGGCTCCGATCACGGCCACGTTTACCGTCGAGTTTTCAGTCAGGGTGGGCATGGGGAAATGAAATGCTGCAAACGTTTGCCGGCGCGCGAGGGGCGCGGCAAGAAGCAACGCGGAACAACGAGCGCGGCCATGTCCTGTTTTGGAGCGCGGCGCTCCAAAACGACGTTCGACGTCGGGCCGGACGTTTCCACCTACCCCTCATCCCCTGCCCCTGGAATCATCAGCGTCTCGCCGATGCGCAGGGTGCGGAAGGCCGTGGCTGCGACGTGCTTGCGCGCGAGGGCGTGGCGCAGGGCGATCGGCGGCTCCGCGAGCGGCTCGTCGGTGAGTTTGAAAGTCCCCCAATGGCTTCCGATCGAAAACCGCGAGCGCACGTCGAGATGCACCCGCACCGCCTCCTCCGGGTTCAGGTGCACCGGGGCCATGAACCAGCGCGGCGAATACGCGCCGATCGGGATGATGCTCGCCTGCATCGGCCCGAGGTGGTTGCCGATGTCGGCGAAGAGCGGCGCGTAGCCGGAGTCGCCCGCGAAGTAGATGTTGCCCAGCGGCGTGCGCAGGACGAAGCCCGCCCAGAGCGTGAGGTTGCGGTCGAACGGCGTGCGGGCCGAGAAATGTTGCGCCGGCACGCACACGATCGAGATCGGGCCCATGGCGGTCTCGTGCCACCAGTCGAGTTCGACGAAGTTGTCCTGCCGGCGCTGGCGAAACCACTCGCCGTTTCCCAGTGGCACAAACCACGTCGCGGAGCGGTCGAGCCGGCGCACGGTCCGCAACTCGAGGTGATCGTAGTGATTGTGGCTGAGCAACACGCCGTGAACCGGCATCAACTCCGCCAGCCGCGCCGGCAGCGGCACGCGGCGCCGCAGGGTGAACGACGGAAACGGGGCGCACGACCGCCCGAAGACCGGATCGGTGAGGAAACTGAAACCCGCGACCTGGATCAGGAAAGTCGAATGCCCGATCCACGTGATCTGGATGTGGTTGCGGCTCGGGCGGTCGATGCGCGCGCGGTTCACCCGCATCGCATCCGGCCGGAATCGCGGGACGATGCCCCGGTCCACCGCCGGGCGTTCCTTCGGTCCAAGCCCGAGCTTCCAGCGCAACAGGTCCAGAAAGCCGTGCGCGGGATGGGGATGGAGATTGCAGAAACGGCCGTTTTCGACGCGAAGCATGCCGCGCCTTCGATAGCAGGAAAGGCGGGCAAATCCAGTCCGGGAACAAATTCCACTGCGAAGAAACGAAGAACCAAGAGGCGCCCCGGCTTCATTCGGGGATTTTCGTTTCTTCCGTTCTTCGCAGTTTCCAGGGCTGATTTTTTCGCGGGAATCGTGGCTTTTTTGGAGTGCGGCGATGAATCGCCGCACTCCAAAGGTCGGAGAAAAATCAGCCCTGCGCAGTTTCTCATTGCCGCACCCGCCGCTTGCGACTCCAGCATCCCGGGCTCTCTGTTCCATCGCTTCATCCTGCCATCTCTGAAAACCATGCATCTTTTCGAAGGTTTCCCTCTGTCGCGGCATTCGACCTTGGACCTGAGACTTTTGACCTTCGACCGCGCGGCTTGCATTTTTCGCCGGTTGTTTCGGTTGCGGCACAGCCGCGCTGGGTTTTCCTCGCTCGAATCTCTGTCGCGCCGCGCCCTCGGCTGCGCCCTCGCGATCACCCTCGGCGGCTTGCTTCACGCGGAAGAATCCGCGGCCGTCGAGGCGCCGTCCGTTGACGCCGCCCCGGCTGAGGAAACGCGGGCCGCGCCGCCGCCCGCGGCCGATCCGGCGCGCCCGTCTGGAAAACGCGCGGAGACCATGGCCTGGCGCGAGCTTCGCCTCGTGGCCGACCGCGAGCGCGAGATCTGGGAGCGCCTGCGCGCCGCGCCCGACGACGACCTCGCGCGCCAGCGCGCCCAGGCCGAGTTTCGCGCCATCATCACGGCTTACGAAAACGTCATCCGCGCCGCCCCCGACATGGCCGAAGCCTATGCCGCCTACGGCTTGTTGCTCGGCCGCACCGGCAATCGCGAGGAGTCGACGACCGCGCTCCTCAAGGCCAACAAACTCGACCCGAACATCCCCATGGTGAAAAACCAGCTCGGCAACGTCCTCGCCGAGGACGGGAGCTACAATCAGGCGATGGCCTACTACCTTTCGGCCATCGAGCTGAACCAGGACGAGCCGCTCTACCACTACCAGCTCGGCTCTCTCCTGCACGCCTACCGCGATTTCTTCCTCGACGACAAGACCTTCGACCGCGCCACGCTCGACCGGAAGACGCAGGCGGCGTTTCGCCGCGCCGCCGAACTCGCGCCGGAAAACTGGCCCTACATCTACCGTTACGCGGAGAGTTTCTACGACCTCGAGACTCCCGATTGGGAGGCCGCGCTGGCCGAGTGGCGCAAGCTCGAGGAGAAGGCGCCCGAGGGGCTCGGCAAGCAGACGATCCGCGTCCACATCGCGAACGTGATGGTGGAAATGGGCGACCGCGCCGGCGCGGCCGGGCTGGTCGAAACCATCACCGATCCGGCCCTCGCGGACCAGAAGCAGACGGTCGTTGCGCGCCTGCAGGAATCCCCGAAAGAGTGAGCGCGATGCTCGCCGCCCTCGATTCCGCGGTCCTCACGCAGGGCCTGATCCTGTTTCTCATCCTGCTCGGCAGCCTGTGCGTGCACGAGTGGGCGCACGCCTGGACCGCGAGCAAACTCGGCGATCCCACCGCCCGCCTGGCCGGCCGCGTGACCTTCAACCCGATGGCGCACATCGACCCGATCGGCACGATCGCGCTGCCGCTCTTCATGATCTTCATCAGCGCCTCGGGCGGCGGCTTCGGCGTGATCGGCTGGGCCAAACCGGTGCCGGTCGACCCGCGCCATTTCAAGAAACCGGTGCGCGACGACCTGCTCGTGACCATGGCCGGCCCCTTCTCGAATCTCGCGCTCTGTCTGCTCTGCGCGGTGATCGGAGGGCTCGCGTTGCGCCTCGTGCCGGACGCCCGGGTCGGCGAGACCTTCAATCTGGTCGGCATGTTCATCCAGATCAACGCGCTCCTCGCCGTCTTCAACATGCTCCCGATCCCGCCACTGGACGGCTCGCACCTGCTCCGCCATGCCGTGCGCATGAAGCCGGAAACCTACCTCGCCTTCGCGCGCTGGGGATTCCTCATCCTCATCGTGTTGATCAACATCCCGGCCTTCCGCGCCGGGCTCTTCGCCGCGATCGTCGCCGTGGCGCAACCCTTCGCCCTCCTCGCCGCCGCGCTCGCGCGATAGCCGCCGAAGCGTGGCGCCGGCGGGATCTCAAATTCGAAATTTCAGATCTCAAATTTCCCGCGTCCCGGCGCCGGGACTCAGCGCGTGAGTTCGTAAACGGCGTATCCGGAAAACCAATTCGGCCAGCGCCGGCAGGGCGTGATCCAGTCGCCGCGCAGCAACGCCTTTCTTCGGATGACCAGGCGCTCCGCCGCGCAAAACGACTCGAAGTCCGCCACCGAGACCGGATTCGCCGGGCGCGACTCGGCCCACGTGGTGCGGTAAACCTCGTTGTGCGGCTTGCGCCCGGAAATCAGGGTCGAGACGCGGTTCTTCCAGAAGCCGTGGTTCACAAAGCCAACCGCGACGCTGCGCCCGACGCGGATCGCCTCCTCGAGCACGGCGGCCGGCCGCGTCAGCTCCTCGAGCGTGCGCGAGCAGATCACGCAATCGAAATGGCCGTCGGGAAAAGCGGCGAGAAAATCCTCGAGGTCGCCCTGGTAGGCCGTGAGCCCGCGCTTCACGCAGGCGGCGATCTTCTCGAACTCGAAATCGACGCCGACCCCGCGCACGCCCTTGGCGTGGACGAGGTACTCGAGCAACACCCCACGCCCGCAACCGAGGTCGAGCACGCGGCTGCCGGGCTCCACCCAGTCGCCGATCACGCGCATCTCCACCGTGCGCTTGTCTGGAAGTTTGCTCCCGGTTGCCATGGCTGGGGGAGTTTTAAGCGCGCAAGAGCGCAAGTTGTAAGCAGAATCCAGACGCCGCGCCGCCCGCGCTCCCTGCTTGCGCTCTTATCTGAGCCAGAAGCTGAAGTAGAGATAGAATCCGAGCACGAGGCCGAGCACCACGACCGTGAGGACGACGTCGAACGCGCCCCAGCTCGCGCGTGATTCGCGGCGCTGCTCATCGGTCACGGTGGCGAAGGTCAGGCCGTTCACCTTCTCCGGCGGAGGCGGCGCGCCCATCAGCGAAACGATCACGACAAAGACCACGCTGAAGAGAAAAAGGACGCCCGAGAAGTAGTAGCCGTTGAACTCCCCGATCGAATAAAACACGCCCTCGGCCCCGAGCGCGCCGCTTTTCGAGAGCGTCTGGACGGTGAGCTTGGCCATGCCGAGCACGAAGCCGACGACCAGGCCGAGAAACGCGCCGTTGGCCGTGATCCGCTTCGAGAACAACCCGAGCAAAAACACGGCCGTGATCGGCGGCGCGAGGAAGCCCTGCACGTTTTGCAGGTAGTCGTAGAGGCCGGAGTTGCCCTCCGAGATCTGCTTCATGATCGGGATCCAGACCAGACCGCAGGCGACGACGAAGGCCGTCGCGATCCGGCCCACGCGCACGAGCTGCGCCTCGCTGCGGCCCGGCGCGACCTTGTTGTAGATGTCCACCGTGAAGAGCGTGGCGCACGAATTGAAGAGCGACGCGAGCGACGACATCAACGCCGAGAGCAATCCGGCGACCACGAGCCCGCGCAGGCCGACGGGCAGAAGCGATTGCACCATCGTCGCGAAAACCGCGTCCCCCATCAGCTCGCCCGAACCGTCGGTCTTCGACGGGATGACGAGGAGGCCCTTCTGATGAAGCGCGTAGCCGATCATGCCCGGGATGAGAAAAATCAGCACGGGCCAGACCTTGAGAAAACCGCCCCAGATCGCGCCGCGCCGGGCGTCCCGAAGACTCTTCGCCGCGAGCGTGCGCTGCACGATGTATTGATCCGTGCACCAGTACCAGATGCCGATCACGGGCGAGGCGATCATCACGCCCAGCCAGGGGAAATTCACATCCGTGTTCGGCCGCCAGAGCGCGAATTGTTCGGCGTTGGCCTTGCTCGCCTCCACCAGTTCGCCCCAGCCGCCGAGATGGCCGAGCCCGAACCACGTGATGAGAAACGAACCGAGCAGCAGCACGAAAGTCTGCGCCACTTCCGTGTAAACCACCGCGCGCAAACCGCCGAGCACGGTGTAGATGCCCGTGAGGACCACCGTCGCGATCGCGCCCACCCAGAAGGCGTTGTCCGGCGATCCAAACGTGTCCGGCAACAGCGTCTGAAACACGATCGCGCCCGCATACACCGTGACCGCGACCTTGGTGAAGACGTAGGCCACGAGGCTGACGACCGAGAGCACCCAGCGCGTCTTCGCGTTGAAACGCCGCTCGAGAAACTCGGGCATGGTGAAGACGCCCGAGCGGTAATAAAACGGCACGAAAACCCACGCCAGCAGGATCATGATCCAGGCGTGCAACTCCCAGTGCGCCTGCGCCATGCCGTTGTTCGCGCCCGAACCGGCGAGACCGACGATGTGCTCCGAGCCGATGTTCGAGGCGAAGAGCGAACACCCCACCACGAACCAGCCCACATGGCGCCCGGCCAGAAAGTAATCGGCCGAGGTATTCTGATGGCGCGAGGAACGCCAGACGATGACGACGATCAGAACGAAATAAGCGAAGACGACGAGCCAGTCGGTAAGCTGCATATGCGGAGGGGTGCGGCGAACGGAGTTTCACGGCATGCCCGGCATCGTCGAGCGGAAAACCCGGCCCGAAACTCGAGAGCCGCATGAACCGGCATCACGGTGGACGCGCAAGTCCCTTTGCGCGTGCTCGACGCACGCCAGTCAGTCCGCCTTCGAACCATCCCGCTCCTCCCGGAGCGGGCGGCAAAGACCGGTCAACCCGCCGCGAGGAACGCGCGCACGAGATCGTAGAGCGCGGGGGACTCGAGCAGGAACGAGTCGTGGCCGAGATCGGTTTTCAGCTCGGTGTAGCTTGCGTGTTTCCCCGCGCGCATGAGGGCGAGGACGATCCTGCGATTTTGATCGGGCGGGAAAAGCCAGTCGGAGGTGAACGCGACGCAGAGCGTGCGCGCGGTCACGGGCTCGAAGGCCTCCTCGAGCGAGCCGTGCGTGCCGGCGAGATCGAAGTTGTCCAGAGCGCGCGTGATATAGAGATAGGTATTCGCGTCGAAGCGGCTGATGAAGCTGCGGCCTTGATATTGCAGGTAGCTTTCCACCTCGAACTGCCCGTCGGGATCCGCGGCGATGGGCGCGCGGCGGCGGCGGCCGAACTTGCGGTCCATCGACTCGTCCGACAGGTAGGTGATGTGCGCCATCATGCGCGCGATCGCGAGGCCGACGTGCGGGCCCTCGCCAGAAGGATAGTTGCCCTGGCTCCAGCCGGGATCCTGCATGATCGCTTCGCGGCCGACGGCGTTGAAGGCGATGGCCTGCGCGCTCTCGCGCGCGGTCGTCGCCATCGGCAGCAACCGCTGCACGAAGTCGGGATACTCGATGCCGAATTGGAGCACGCGCATGCCGCCCATCGAGCCGCCGAGGACGGTGTGCAGGCTCGCGACGCCGAGGTGATCGAGCAGGCGCTTGTCCGCCCGGACCATGTCGCGAATGGTCACGGCGGGGAAATTCATGCCGAAGGGCGCGCCCGTTTCCGGGTCGATCGACATCGGGCCGGTCGAGCCCTGGCAGCCGCCGAGACAGTTCGAGCAGACGACGAAATAGCGCGTCGTGTCCACGGCCTTGCCGGGGCCGATGAGGTTGTTCCACCAACCGGTCTTGCGGTCGCTGAGATGGTGGATGCCCGCGGCGTGATGATCGCCGCTGAGCGCGTGGCAGACGAAGATGGCGTTGTCGCGGCGCTCGTTGAGCCGGCCGTAGGTTTCGTAGCGCAGCGTGAAGCCCGGGATCGCGCGCCCGCAATCGAAGGTGAAGGGCTCGTTGGAAACAAAGTCCTGCGGCGCGACGAGGCCGACCTCGCCGGCTTCATCGAACAGGACTGTCTCGAGCGATTCGTTCACGGGAGGTAGTAGCGAGTAGTGAGTAGTGAGTAGCGAGTAGAAATAGTGAGGCGCGTGTCGCGCAGGAAGGTGGGGATCATACGCCGCCGTTGCGAAGCCGCATTGATCATGCTCGCTACTCGCTACTTCCTCCTCAACCCTGCGCCTGCTCCGCGATTTCCTCGGGGATCTCCTCGTTCGAGAAGACGTTCTGGACGTCGTCGAGTTCCTCGAGGGCGGCCTGCAGCTTGTAGAAACTGCGCGCGGCCTGCGCGTCGTTGACCGGAACGGTCGAGGACGCGAGGTAGGCGATCTCGGAGGACTCCGTCTTGATGCCCTTGGCCTCGAGCGCGGCCGAGACCTTGTCATACTCGTGCGCCGGGCTGATGATTTCGAAGCCATCGTCGCTCGCCTTCACGTCGTCCGCGCCGGCCTCGAGCGCGAGTTCCATCAGCGTGTCCTCGTCGGCGTTTTCCCTGCTGATGAGGAAATGGCCGCAGTGCTGAAACTGAAACATGACCGCGCCCGAGCCCGCGAGATTGCCGCCGAACTTGTTGAAGGTGGAGCGGACGTCGGAGGCGGCGCGATTCTTGTTGTCGGTCGCGATCTGGATGACGAGCGCGATGCCGCCCGGGCCGTAGCCTTCGTAGGTCATCTCCTCGATCTGCTGTCCCCCGAGTTCGCCCGTGCCCTTCTTGATCGCGCGGTCCACGTTGTCGGCGGGCATGTTGGCCTCGCGCGCCTTCGAAAGCAGCGTGCGCAGGCGCGGGTTCATGTCGGCATCGCCGCCGCCGGCGCGCGCGGCGAGCGTGATCTCCTTCGCGATGCGGCTGAAGGCCTTGCCCTTGCGGGCGTCAGTGACGGCCTTGATGCGTTTGACTTTGGACCACTTGTTGTGCCCGGCCATGGAGGAGGAGTATTTTCGGAGTGTCGTTGATTTCTGGATACAGGAGGGGAGGAGCCGGCCGGGAAGCTCCCGCGCGCGCCCGGCCGCGCGCGCCGGATCAGCGCTTTTTCTTGAGGCGGACCGGCTTGTTGGCGGTGTTGGCGCTGGCGGCCTGCTTCGCCTCGACCTTCTCCACGACGGGATCCTTGCTGCGGTTCGTCACCCATTGCTGGAAGATCGAGAACATGTTGCTCGCGGTCCAATAGACGGCGAGGCCGGAGGAGAAGGTGTAGCACATGAAGGTGACGAAGTAGGGCATGAACTTCATCATCTTGGCCGATGGGTTGTCGACCGTCGGCGTCGGGGTCATGCGCATCTGGATGACCATGCTCGCGCCCATGAGCAGCGGCATGATGTTGATGGGAAACCCGAACAGGTGCCCCACCGTGTCCGGGGCGGAAAGATCCGGCACCCAGAGAAACTCGGCGAAACGAAGCTCCGAGGCGCTGCGGAGCATGGTGAACAGGCCGAAGAAAATCGGGATCTGCAAAAACATCGGGAGGCAGCCGCCGACGGGGTTGACCTTGTGCTCCTTGAAGAGCGCGAGCATCGCCTCCTGCTGCTTCTGTTTGTTGTCCTTATACTTCTCCTGGATCTCCTTCATCGGACCCTGGATCTTGCCCATGCGCTTGGCCGAGCGCGCGGCCGAGGCCGTGAGGGGCCACATGCAGGTGCGCAAAATCAGCGTCGTGCAGATGATCGCCACGCCCCAGTTGCCGACGTATTGCTGCAGGAATTTCAGCAGGTAGAGCAGCATCTTGGCGAAAAAGCCGAAGAAGCCGAACTGCATGATCTCGTCCTGATTGGAGCCGAGATGCGCCAGGCGGTCGTATTCCTTCGGCCCGGTGTAATAGTCGAACTTCAGGCTCTCGCTGCCGCCGGCGGCCAGTTGCACCGGCCCCGTCTGCATCGCGCCGGTGATCGCGATCCGCGGCGCGATCTCGCCCTCGATGAGCGGAAGCTCGAGCCGGCGCGCCGAGACGCCGACGGCGGGCTTTTCCGGCGTGAGGACGGCCGTGAAGAACTGGTTCTTGACCGAGCCCCAGACCGTCTGGCGCACGAGCGGAATGACCGACTTGGTCTGGCGATCGCCACGGACGTTGCGGGCGAAGAAACCCGGCACGAACTCGCCGATGCCGATGAAGGTCGCATCGTCGCCGTCGTAGGCGCCGACGTTGAGATTCTGGCCGTTGTCCCGCGCATCGACGGGCTCGGCCGTGCCGAGGCTGAGCGCGAGCTGCGGCGTGTTCAGTGGGCCATCGAAGAGGTTGCGAAAGGTCGTCTCGTGCGCGACCTCGTAAGGCTCGCCCGCCGAGGCGTCGAGGTTGAGCCGGTAGGTGCGGGTGACCTCGATTTGACCGGCCACGGTCGTCTGCCAGACCACCGTGTCGGCAGTGTGCGAAACGAGCGTGTAACCGGCGTCGCCATCGGCCCCGGCCAGGCCGATCAGGCCCAAAGCCGGCGTCGCGCGATGACTATTCCAGACGTAGGGCTCCTTGCTGCCCTTGATCTTGGGATATTGCTTCAGGACCACTTCGGCGATCGCGCCGCCGTAGTTGGTGAAACGCACCTCGACAAAGTCGTTTTCCAGGGAAACGAACTGCTGGTCGGGACGCGTCGCGACGACGGTTTCGAGCATCCGACCGGCTCCCGTGGCCGCCGCCGGGACGGTCGTCCCGACAGGCGGCGCCAGCGAGCCCGGCGTGGCGGGAGCCGGTTGCGGCCCGGCCGGAACGGTTCCGGCCTCCGGGGCCGGCGGCACATCGCTCACCTCGGGCGGCGGTGGTGGCGGCCAGATCCGCGGGCTGAGAAAGAGGAGGGCGATCGCCGCCGCAAGCAGCAGGACACCGATGACTGTGTTTTTCTTATCCATTCGCTTGTAGCGCCCGCGAACGGAGCCTCATGCGGCGGCCCGTCGACAGGGGTGACGGTGGCAGAAGGGAATCAGCGGACACGGAAAAGGGTGGTTGGATACACTTCGCCGCGAGCGGCCAGCAAGCAGAATCACCCTGCTTTCGAACGCCGCGGCTCGCGCGGGCCTGGCACGGGGTCATCACCGCCCGGATGCCACGGGTGGCAGCGGGCGATGCGTTTGAGCGCGAGCCAGCCGCCGCGGAAGAATCCGTGCGCGCGCAGCGCCTGCAAGGCGTACTCCGAACACGTCGGCGAAAATCGACAGCCCGCGGCCGGACCGCCGAGGGCGTGCAACAGAGGCGAGATCAAAACCTGATACCCACGCACCAGCAGCATCGCCAGCCACGTCGGAAGCCGCGGCGCGCCTCGCTCGCGTTTTGTTTCAGGCGTAGCCATGCAAGGCGAAAAAAGCAAAAGGCCGGAATTTTGTCGCGTACGTTACAAAAAATCGGCTTTCGATCTCACCGGCTCGCGGCCGGCGCAGGAAAACCGCTGCGACGCGCGGCTGAGAGGAAGGCCGCCTCCAGATCCTGATAGGAAACGCTCGCGGCTCCGGCCTTGAGCGTGACGACCACGTCCGCTTCCGGCGGGAAGATCGTCTGGTGATCGCGAAAGATCGCGCGGAGCCGGCGCTTGAGGAGGTTGCGCGCGTGGGCTTTGCCGACCCGGCGCGACGCCACGACGGCGAAACGCGGAAGATCCTGCCCCGGCGCGGGCGGACGCATCCGCGCGGCCAGAATAAAAGCCGCCCCAAACTGGCGGCGGCCCTCCTTGCGAACGGCCGCGAAATCCGCCTGGCGGCTGAGCCGCTGCCGGGAACGGAGTCGCATGGCCGGATGCGCCTGCGCGAGGCGCGGCGGGGTTCAGACGACGGTCAGGCGCTTGCGGCCCTTGCGTCGGCGGTTGGCGAGAACCTTGCGCCCGTGATGGGTGGACTTGCGCGCGCGAAACCCGATCTTGCGGGCGCGCTTCTTCTTGTGCGGACGATAAGTGGGTTGCATGGCGGGCGAAAAAGAGCGCGAGAGTGCCGCGCCGCGATTCCGGCTGTCAAGCGCGGAGACCTTTCCAACCAAAGAAGGGATTGAACCACAGGGCGGCAGAGTGAAGAGGGGCGTCGGTCGGATGATCGGCATCGGGACGACGTCGCCCCTCCGCGCAATCCCTGCATTCTCTGAGACTCCATGTCCGCGGCCGACATAAAATGCGCCAGCGATGCGCGTTTCGTGCGCATCCGTGGATGCCCGAGCGAAGCTCGCGAAAGCAGTCGCGCCTTGATCATCAACAACTCGCCCGGCGCCAGGGACGGCGCTGGCACAAAGGCGGCAACGGCCGGCGGCAACATGCAAGAAACGAACCCCCGCCCGTTCTCCGCCCCGACCGCGCTCGCGAATCCCTTTCCCCCGCAGATTGCCAGAGGCGCGCGCGCCGCCCATAATCGGCCGCACATGTCGGCCAACCAGATCCACCTGCTCGGAACGCGACGGTTTCTCCCCCTCTTCCTCGTTCAGTTCTTCGGCGCGTTCAACGACAACGTCTTCAAGGGCGCCTTCACGATCCTCGCGACCTTTCATTTCACGAAGACCCACGGCTGGGATCCCAACATTGCGCCGCCGATCATCGGCGGCGTCTTCATTCTTCCGTTCTTCATCTTCTCCGCCTTCGCCGGACAGATCGCCGACAAGTTCGAGAAGGCGCGGCTCGTCCGCTATGTCAAAGTGTGGGAGATCGGCGCGATGATGCTGGGGGCGCTGGCGTTCATCCTGGACGACCCCTGGCTGCTGTTCCTCACGCTCTTTCTGATGGGCGCGCAGTCCGCCTTCTTCGGGCCGCTCAAATACAGCATGCTGCCCTGTCACCTGCGCAACGAGGAACTCGTCGGCGGCAACGCGATCTTCGAGGCCGCCACCTTTGTATCGATCCTTATAGGCGCCATCTTCGGCCAGGAACTGATCCTCTCCGACTCCGGCCGGCCCATCGTCATTGCCGCCGTGCTCGCCATCGCGATCGTGGGATGGGTCGCGAGCCTCTTCGTTCCCGAGGCGCCTTCCGGCTCGTCGGGCATGCGGCTCGACTGGAACGTGTTCTCCGCCACGCGCGACCTGATCGGCGCCGCGGCAAAACAGCCGGGAGTCTTCAGGGCCATCCTCGGCATTTCGTGGTTCTGGCTGATCGGCATCTTCTGGCTCACCGCCGTGCCCGGGTACGTCGAGACCCACCTGCGCGGAGACAAGACGACCGTGACCGCCTGTTACGCGATCTTTTCGATCGGCGTCGGCGTCGGCTCGCTGCTGTGCAACCGCATCCTCCGTGGCGAGATCACGGCGAAATACGTCCCGATCGCGGCGGGGGTGATCACGCTGTTGATGGCCGACTTCGCGTGGTTCACGGCCGGCCTGGGCGATCGTTTCGCGACGGAAACGTTTCGCTTCCTCTCGGCCGCCGGCATCCGCGTGATCTTCGACCTCGCGGGCATCGCCGTGGCCGGCGGCATGTTCACGGTTCCGTTATATGCCATGCTGCAGGCGTGGGCGGAGCCCGAGCGGCGCTCACGCGTGATCGCGGCGAACAATGTCATGAACGCGCTCTTCATGACGTGCATCACCGTGCTCTCGGCGCTCATGCACGCGATCGGCCTCTCGACTCCCGCCATCATTCTCATCATCGCCGGCGCCAATCTGCTCGTCGCGATCTATGTCATACGCCTCGTTCCGGAGGCGGTCATACACACCTTCGTTCGCTGGCTGCTGCGGTTGTTATATAAAGTCGAGGTGCGCGGCGAGGAAAACTACCGCGCCGCGGGCGGGCGCCGCGTGATCATCGCGAACCACACCTCGTTTCTCGACGCCGTCCTGCTCACCGCCTTCCTGCCGGAGCGGCCGACGTTCGCGATCAACACCGTGATCGCCCGCAAGTGGTGGGTGCGGCCGTTTCTTTGGGCGGTAAACGTCCAGCCGCTCGATCCCACCAAGCCGATGGCGATCAAGCTCCTCACCGAAGTGGCGCGGAGCGGGACGCCGGTCGTCATTTTCCCGGAGGGGCGCCTCACCGTGACGGGCGCGCTGATGAAGGTTTACGAGGGCCCCGGCCTCATCGCCGACAAGGCCGACGCGGACCTCATTCCCGTGCAGATTCACGGCGCGCTCCACACTCCCTTCTCGCGCCTGCGCGGCAAGGTGCGCCAGCGATGGTTCCCGCGCATCTCGCTCACGATTCTGCCTCCGCGAAAGTTTCACCCGCCGGAGGGCGTCCATGGCCGCGCCGCGCGGCAACTGATGGCGCGCGAACTCTACGAACTGCTCGCGCAGATCAACGTCGCGACGGTCGACACCGGCCGCACGCTTTTCGAGGGCCTGCTCGACGCGGCGCACGCGCACGGCCGCGGCTTCGCGGTCCTCGAGGACACGCAGTTCAAGCCGATGACCTATCGCCGGCTGCTCGCGACCAGCCTCTTTCTCGGCCGCCGGCTCTGCGACAGCACGGCCCCGGGCGAGCCCGTCGGCCTCCTCATCGCGAACAGCGCCGCCGCCGTCGCCGCGTTCTTCGGCGTGCAATCGAGCGGACGCGTGTGCGCCATGCTCAACTATTCGGCGGGCGCGGCAAACCTCGTCTCCGCGTGCCAGACCGCTTGCATCCGTGTGGTCTGGACCTCCGAACGTTTCGTGAAACTCGCAAAACTCGATGCCGCGGTCGAGGCGATGCAGCACGCCGGCGTGGAGGTGCGTTTCCTCGAATCGCTGAAGCGCAATCGCTTCGCCGCGCTTCGCGCGATCGTCGCCGGCTCGTTGTTTCCCGACCTCATCCACCGCGCGCGCATGCGGGCGGCGCGGCGCGAGCTGCCGGCGGGCGTCGCCGACGCCGATCGCGCGTCCGTGATTCTCTTCACCTCGGGCTCCTCCGGCACGCCGAAGGCCGTCGTTCTTTCACACCGCAATCTTCAGATCAACCGCCACCAGCTCGCCGCGCGCATCGACTTCAACCGGCGCGACCGCTTCTTCAACTGCCTGCCGGTCTTCCACGCGTTCGGCCTCACCGGCGGCACGATCATCCCGCTCCTCTCGGGCGTGCCGGTGTTCATGTACCCGACACCGCTGCACTACGGCATCATTCCCGAGCTGATCTATCAAACCAACGCCACGATTCTGTTCGGCACGAACACGTTTCTCTCCGGCTACGCGCGGCGCGCGCATCCCTACGACTTCTTCGCCGTGCGCTACGTCTTCGCCGGCGCGGAGAAACTAAAGGAAAGCACGCGCGCGACCTGGGCCGAGCGCTTCGGCGTGCGCATCTTCGAGGGCTATGGCGCGACCGAAACCGCGCCCGCGCTGACGATGAACACGCCCATGTTCAACAAGGCCGGCACGGTGGGCCGCTTCCTTCCCGGCATCGAATGGAAACTCGAGGAAGTCCCCGGCATCGAGCGCGGCGGCCGCCTCCACGTGCGCGGCGGCAATATCATGCTCGGCTATTTTCTCAGCGACGATCCCGGCCGCCTTCTGCCGCCGGAGGACGGCTGGTACGACACCGGCGATATTGTCGATGTGGACGATGAGGGCTTCGTCACCATCCTCGGCCGCGCCAAGCGTTTCGCGAAGATCGGCGGCGAGATGGTTTCCCTCACGGCCGTCGAGGACATCGCCGCCGCCACCTGGCCGAAAGCGCTTCACGCCGCGGTCGTGCGACCACACCCGCAGAAGGGCGAGGAGATCGTCCTCGTCACCGAGCATCCCGACCCGGCGCGTGGCGAACTCCTCGCCGTCGCCCGCGAACGCGGCGCGCCCGAGCTGGCGGCGCCGCGCGCGCTTGTATTCAGAAAAAAACTACCGGTTCTCGGTTCGGGAAAACCCGACTACGTCACGCTGGAGAAGGAGATTCGCGAGACGATCCGAGCCGGGTCATAAGAGCGCAAGCATCCGGGGACAGAGCGCGTGGGAGCGGCTTCAGCCGCGATTCGTCGGCTCGTCCCCGAGCCTGGTCTCTGGCTCCTGCCCCCTGTCCCCTGAGCTCAAGCCTGGCACGGGGCAGACGATAGACGCTGTCGAACCGTTGGAGGAAACCCTCCATCCCGTCGTGAGCTTATCCCTCTCCATATCCCCTGCCCCGGAGTCCGGCGCGCGGAGCACACCGGCGCGCGCGGCCACAAACGTCGCCGGGCGCGAGACAAACCGGCGCGTGCTCGTCGTCGACGACAACCGCGCGATTCACGACGACTTCCGCAAGATCCTCACGCCGCCCGACGCCGGCGCGAGCCTCGACGATCTCGAGGCGGAATTGTTCGGCGAAGACGACACGCCCGCGCCGGCCGGGGCGCGTCATGTTTTCGACATCTGTTCCGCGCATCAAGGCCAGGAGGCGCTCGAACTCGCGCGCGAGGCGATCGCCGCGGAACGCCCCTACGCGATGGCGTTCGTGGACATGCGCATGCCTCCCGGCTGGGACGGGCTGCAGACGACGCTCGAACTCTGGAAAGTCGCGCCCGACCTGCAGATCGTCATCTGCACCGCCTACTCCGATTACTCGTGGGAGGAATTGCTCGCGCGCATCGGCGGCTCCGACCAGCTCGTGATTTTGAAGAAGCCCTTCGACACGATCGAAGTGCTTCAGCTCGCGAACGCGCTGACCGAGAAATGGAATCTTCTCCAGGCCGCGCGCCTGCGCATGGATCAGCTCGAGAGCGCCGTGCGCGAACGCACCGCGGCGCTCGAGATCGAGATCGCCGAGCGGCGGCGCGCCGAGGCGGAATTGCAGCGCGCGAAAGACGTGGCCGATGACGCCGCGCGCGCCAAAGGCGCGTTCCTCGCGAACATGAGCCACGAGATCCGCACGCCCATGAACGGCGTGATCGGCCTCGCCAATCTCCTGCTCGACTCCGGCCTCACCACGGAACAGCGCGACCTCGCCCGAACGCTGAGTCAGTGCGGCGAGACGCTGCTCGCGATCATCAACGACATCCTCGACTTCTCGAAGATCGAAGCCGGCAAGCTGTCGCTGGAAGCCATCGATTTCGATCTGGGCGAACTGATCGAAGGCACGCTCGACCTGCACGCCGAGGCGGCGGCGCGCAAGAGCCTCGAACTGGTCTGGGATGCCGCATCCAACACGTCCGCCCGGGTGCGCGGCGATCCCGTGCGGCTGCGCCAGGTGCTGCTCAACCTCGTCGGCAACGCCGTCAAGTTCGCGTCGCGCGGCGAGATTGCCGTTCGCGTGGCTCCGGCGCCTGACGGCAACAACGGCAGCGAAGACGCGAATGGCCCGGTGTTGCGCTTCGCCGTGGCCGACCAGGGCATCGGCATCGCGCCGGAGGCGCAGAAGACGCTCTTTCAGGCGTTCACGCAGGCGGACTCGTCGACCACGCGCCACTATGGCGGCACCGGCCTCGGACTCGCCATCGTCAAGCGTCTCGTCGAGTTGATGGGCGGAACGGTGGGTCTCGAAAGCGCGCCCGGCCATGGTTCGACCTTCTGGTTCACGCTGCCTTTCGGCCACGCCGCGCCACCGCTCGAACCACCGGAAACCACGGCGGATCTTTCGAGTTTCCGGGCCTTGATCGTCGATGACAACGAGACGAACCGCGCAAAGCTCCGCCATCTGCTGGACGGCTGGACGCTGCCCAACGACGCGGTCGCGAGCGGTCCGGAAGCGCTCGATGAGCTTCGACGCGCCGCCGAACTCGGCCGGCCGTGCGACGTCGTCGTTCTGGACCACCTCATGCCCGGGATGGACGGGCTCGCGTTGGCTGAAGCCATCCGCGCCGACAACGCGATTCCGCCGCCGAAACTCGTGCTGCTGACCACGCACGCCACACGGCTCGCCCCGCGGGAATTGAAGCGCCGCGGGCTCGCCGCGAGCCATTTGAAACCAGTCCGCGCCGCGCCCCTGCGCCAGTGTCTTGCGCAGGCGCTCGCATGCCGCGCGCCGACGCGAGCCACCGCGATGGGGACGCGCGCGACCGCGACGGACGTCGCCATCCTTGTCGCCGAGGACAATCCCGTAAACCAGAAGATCGCGCTCCTGCAATTGCAGCGCCTGGGTTACGCCGCCGACGTCGTGCCCGATGGCAGGCGGGCGCTCGCCGCGCTCCGGCGCAAGTCCTACCGCGTCGTGCTCATGGATTCGCAGATGCCGCACATGGACGGCCTCGCAGCCACCCGGCGCATCCGCGCGGCGCAGGCGGCCGGCGAGCCGCACCTCGCTTCCGACCTCCGCATCATCGCGATGACCGCCAACGCCATGCAGGGCGATCGCGAAGCATGCCTCGCGGCGGGCATGGACGACTACGTTTCCAAGCCCGTGCGCATCGAACTCCTGAAAGCCGCGCTCGATCGCGCCCTCGCTCCCGATCCCTCGCCCTCCGCCTGACTCCTCATGAAACCATCGACCAAAACCGCGACACGTCCGGCCTTCCCCGCGCCTTCCCAGCCGGCCGGCCAGACCGGGGCTCACTACCACGGCTTCTACATGGAGGCGCGGCCCGACGAAACCGCGTCCGGCGGCGCCGCCGCCACAGACGACGCGTTGCTCGAGCGCACCCTCGTGAAGGCGTTTCTGCAGAACATCCCCGATTCGATCTATTTCAAAGACCGTGAATCGCGCTTCCTCGCGGTGAGCACCTCGATGGTTAAAAAGCACGGCTACGACAACCCCGACGTGATGATCGGCACGACCGACTTCGACTCCTTCTCCGACGAACACGCCCGCCAGGCTTTCGAGGACGAGATGGAGATCATCCGCACCGGCCAGCCCATCATCGGCAAACTCGAAAAAGAAACCTGGCCCGACGGCAGCGTCACCTGGGTGACGACGAGCAAGATGCCGCTGAAAAACGACAGCGGCGAAATCATCGGCACCTTCGGCATCAGCAAGGACGTCACCGAACAAAAGGAAATGGAGGCCAAACTCGAGGCGACGCACAAGCAGTTGCTCGACACCTCGCGCCTCGCCGGCATGGCCGAGGTCGCCACCGGCGTGCTCCACAACGTCGGCAACGTCCTCAACAGCGTCAACGTCTCCTCCTCGCAAATCGCCGACACGCTGCGCCAGTCGAAAGTGGTCAACTTCGGCAAGGCCTGCGACCTCCTGCGCGGGCACGCGGGCGATCTTGCCGGCTTCCTCACCCGGGATCCGAAAGGCCGGCGGCTGCCCGCTTATTTCGAATCACTTTCCGGACACCTGCTCGGTGAGCGCGACCGCCTCCTCGAGGAAGTCGCGCAACTCCGGCAGAACATCGAGCACATCAAGGACATCGTCAGCATGCAGCAAAGCTACGCGATGGTCTCCGGCATCGTGGAAGCGCACAACGCCGCCGACCTCGTCGAGGACTCGCTCCGCATGAACACCGCGGCGCTGCTGCGGCACGAGGTCTCCGTCGAGCGCGAGTTCCAGCCGGCGCCGCCCGTGCGATGCGAGAAGCCGAAGGTGCTGCAGATCCTCGTCAACCTGATCCGCAACGCCAAATACGCGATGGACGACAGCGGCCGTCCGGACAGACGCCTGACGCTGCGCATCGAACACGATGCCGCCACGGCGCGCGTGCGCCTCATCGTGCGCGACAACGGCGTCGGCATCTCGCCGGAAAACCTCGCCCGCATCTTCGCTCACGGCTTCACCACGCGCAAAGACGGCCACGGCTTCGGCCTGCACTCCAGCGCCAACGCCGCCAGGGAAATGGGCGGCGAACTCACCGTGCGCAGCGCCGGCGCCGGGCAGGGCGCGACCTTCGCGCTCGCGCTGCCCTGCGCGTAGAAACGCGCGACGGCGCTCCGCCTTCTTCGACGGCCGGTCCGCTCCGTCGCGAGCCGGGCAATGGAGGATGCTACTCACCCGCGCCGGGTAGGTCAGGCACGCCGGCTTCGATCCGATATCGAATCCGAGTTGCACCATTGCCATGAAATCCGCCCCCTGCCTTTTCCACCCCTTCCGTGCTTCCGCCTTGTTTGTTCTTTGCGCGTTCCCGACCGCCGGCCTCGCGGCGAAAAACGATCCGCAAACCGCGCCCACCATCTGGCCCGTGGCCCAAGGCCACCGGACGATCTCGAGCCCGGCGGTCGAGCGCACGCTGGCGCAGGACGAGGTCTGGAGCGGTGACACCCCGCGTCACCAGATTCTCGATACCGGTGGAGTCACGCGCACGGTGACCCTCGCGCCGATCGGCGCGAACGGCATTCCGGTGGATGCCCGGTATGTCGCGCGCGTTTCCACCACCGCGGGCAATCGCATCCTCTTTCGCCGCAGCGATGGCGAGCTGCTCGCGTTCTGGGGCTCGGAGGAATCCTCGCAAACGCAGTGGGTGGTCCTGACCGCGAAGGAAGACGGCTGGGACACCCGCGTCTCCGACGGCCGGTCGCTCGGGCACGACGATCCGCAACTGGCCTACCTCGGCGCCGATGTCGAGGAGTCCGGCGATTTCGTCCGGCCGGCATCGGCGCGGACAAACGGCTATGCCATTCGTTTCGAAACGAACGCGACGATTGTCTATATCGCATGCCGCGCCAGCCACCCGCGGTTTCGCATCGTGGTCGACGGCGAGCTGGCCGCCGATGTCGATATCGCCGGAAACTCCGGGCGTCGCCTGCTCGTGCCGGTCGATCTCGAAACGTCCGCGTCGAAACAAATCGAGATCCTCGCCGACGAACTGGAGTTCGCCTCCGTGGAAATACCCGACGCGCGCGGCCGCCTTGCCGCCTGGCGGGACGCCGTGCCGCCGGTCCGCATGTTGTGGATCGGCGACAGCTCGACGGAGGCCGGCGCCCGCGCCTATCCCTGGCTGGCGGCCGGGCTTCTGAACTACGAGGTCTGGAGCCGCTCATGGGGACGCGGCGCGCAACACGTGATCGGCGGGGATCGCAACGCGCCGCCTTTCGACGCGATCGAGGAGGACGTCGCCGCCGTGAACCCGGACATCATCGTCATCGGCGGGCACTTCTTCGATGATCAACTCGAGACGAAAGACTACGCCGTGGTCGTCGGCGCATGGTTCGACGCCATCGAGCGGGCCGCGCGTCCGGACGCCGTGAAGATCGCGCTGCCCGCCCCGGTCAATCACGGGCGGGTCGATCGCGCGACTGATCGCCGGGCCGCGATCCTCTCGAAGGAGGCGCGCCGCCGCGATTTCCACTATATCAACTGGCAGGAGTGGATCGAAGGCAGCCGCGACGACCCGTCCTCAGGCAACGCCCACGAGGTCGTGGCCGCGGACGGCATATGCTATACGCCGCTCGGAAACGCCTACCTCGCCGGCCGGCTCGCGGAACAAATCCAGCGCCCTAGCCTCGAGCGCCGGATCCAGCTCGCCTCGGTGAAGCGTCATCAAGCCGGCAACTCCGCGCGGACCATCGCCTCCGCCGACGGGAGCCGCTGAAGAGACCCCTTGTTCTCCTCGTTGCGTTCCGCGCAATTGCTCCCTCCGGTCTCCGTGGCCCTTGCGCCTCCCGCGGCTCAGTCCAGCCTTTCGAGATAAACGCGGTTGTAGGGATGGATGTCGAGGAGGTTGTCGTGCCATCCCTTCACCATCGGGAGCCGCAGGTTGTTTCTTGTATAGAAATAAACCGGCGCGATCGGCGCCTCGTCCATGAGGATCTCCTCCGCCTGTTGCAGCAACTCGAACCGGGACGCCTCGTCGAAGGTGCGGCCGGCCTCGGACAGCAGGCGATCGTATTCGGGGCTGGACCAGCCGGTCTGGTTGTTCCCACCGTTGGTGACCATCATGTCGAGAAAGGTGTTGGGATCGTTGTAGTCGCCCACCCATGCGTAGCGAGCCACGTCGTAGTCGCCGTTGCGCATCGTGTCCGTATAGACCTTCGCCTCCTGATTATGGAGGATGACGGAAACACCGAGGCGAGCCTGCCACATGGCCTGGACGGCTTCGGCGATCTGGCGATGGCCCTCGTTCGTATTGTATATCAACCCGAGCGGGCGAAGCCCCTCGCCGTTCGGATAGCCCGCCTCGGCGAGCAGGGCGCGCGCCTCTTCCACCGTGCCCGCGAGTCGCGCCCGGGCCGTGTATCCGCCGGCGCCCGGAGGCGTGAAATGACGAGCGGGCAACTGGCCGCCCCTGGTCACGCGCTCGACGATGGCTTCGCGGTCGATGGCGAGCGCAAGCGCCTTGCGCACGCGCGCGTCGTCGAGCGGCGGCCTGCGGAGGTTGAAGCGATAAATATAGGTGGCGAGGATCGGCTCGGTATGCAGCAACCCGGGCTGCTCGCGCCGATAGACGTCGAGTTTGCTGATCGGGATCGTGGCCGTGCCGTGCAACTGGCCGCCACGGAAGGCGCGCTCTTCCGTGTCGGCGCTTTCGATGGGATAAAAACGGATGCCGCGAAGCCTCACGTTCGCCGCATCCCAGTACGTCTCGCTTCGCCGCGCCTCGATGACCTGATTCGGCCTCCATGCCTCGAGGACAAACGGCCCGTTGCCGACGATGTTTTCCGGCCGTGTCCAGCGCGTGCCCCGATCGTCCATCGCACCGTGGGCGAGCACGGTCGCGGGATGGACCGGAAACCACGATGAATGAGCCAGCAGGCCGAGGAAATACGGCGTCGGTTCCTTCAACGTGATTCGCAACGTCCGCTCGTCCAGCGCCTCGTAGCCGACTTCCGAGAAATCCGTCAGTATCCCGCCGGCAAACTCCTTCGCTCCTCGCACCGTGAAATGCATATAGCTGTACTCTGCGGCGAGCCGCGGACTCAGGATCCGTCGATAAGAAAACACGAAATCCTGCGCCGTCACCGGATCGCCGTTCGACCACTGCAGGCCCGGGCGGAGATGGAAGGTGTAGACGCGGCCGTCGTCGCTCCGATCCCATCGCTCCGCCGCGCCGGGCACGGGTGTCGCGGTCTCGGGATCGTAACTCATCAAGCCCTCGAAAAGCGCCACGACGATGTTGAAGTCCTGAAGGCTGGTGATGATCTGCGGATCGAGGTCCGAAGGCTCGCTGAGGTTGCCCAGATGAAGCACCTGCTCGCGCAAGCCCTGATTCACCTGCGTCTCCTTCGAGCCGCAACCCGCGAGAAGCAGGGCCGCGAAAACCCATCCGACGGCCTGAAGGGCGAAGCGAACAGCGTGAGGCGCCATGGCGGACGACCGTATCCAACGCGGCGGATTGCACAAATGCGGAATGGCCGGATTTGCTTCTTGGCAGTCGAGCCGCTTGCCGCCATCCCGGGCCGCGTGAGCCTGAACCGCAGCGAAGACGCCCTCCTCTCCTATCTGCGCGCCCATCCGGACGAGGAGCGATTCTGGCGCGCGCGCGCGCAGGATCTCGATCGTGGCCCCGCCGCGCGCGAAGACCTTGGCGTCCTCCTCGAGCGAGAGTTGCGGGACTACGCCGCCGAGCGGGTCAACGTCGCGCCCGCCTTGCGCGACGCATTCGGCGCCGGGAAAGTCAGCCTGCGCAACCTCGCCGAGTATGCTATCCTCTCCTGGACGACCCCAAGACCGGCGAAGAAGAAGCGATAGGAGCGACGGGGCGATACAGAGGAGGCGCGGAAGTCGTCGAAGGCATCAAAGGGCGTGATCTCGCCGGCCCGGTTTCTTTCTGCGATATATCGTTCGGGTATATTGGGCCGGAGGGGACGCTGAGGACGCGCGGAGGTCACGGAGAAATCTCCGCCCGGCCGGCCTCATTTCAACACGCGGGCAAGGAAATCGCGTGACGGACGGCGGTAGATGCGCCGGCCGAGCCTTGCCGCCTCGGCTCGTGTGTCGTCCGCCACCTGTTCCAGGCGCACGCGCAATCCGAAGCCATGGCGGAGCGGCGCCTCGGCGGCGGGAACGCCGCGCAGGATCGTGGCGAGGCTGGCGCAGTCGCGACTGCGGCCGAGCAGGTTGTCGAGCCGGACCAGTTTGGCCTGAAACGAGGCAAATTCCCCGCCGCCGCGCGCCGCGAGGAGCCGCGCCTGGTTCAACAGCCGCTTGCTGGCTTTGCGAAAGGCGTGAAGGGATTCCCCATTTTGCCGGGCCGGAAGCTGGATGAGGCCGTTGCGCGCAACTCTGTACCGCTTGCGAAACCGGCGGAGAAACAGCCCTTCGGGTCGTTCCTCGGTCTCGAGCGCCGCGATCCGGTCGCGAATGACCACGAGCATGCGATGCGCCGCCTCCAGGTCGCGCGCGCGATCGCCAGGCACGCTGTGGGCGATCTGGTGGAGGCGCAGCGAGGTCTCGAGAAAATCAAAATCCGTCGAGCCCGCGATGCGCGCCTCGCGCTCGAGCAACGCCATGAGCGCATCCATCTCGCGATGGCGGGCGAGCAGGCGGGCAACCTGCTGGATCGCGCCCGATTCGGCCTTGGCGTCGCGTCCGAATGCCGGCCGTCCGAGGTCGAGCGCGGCGCGGAGTTTTTTCAGTTGCACTCTGGCCTGGTGCAACGTCGCGGGATCGTGTCCGCCGCCGGAAAGAAGCGCGCACGCGTGTTCGAGTTGTTCGATGCAAATGCGCTGGATCCCTGTCCCGACCGACTCGTTTCTTCCCAGACGAAACCTCATTTCCCTGCTCCCGACTAACCGCCTTCCGCCGGACTCTGCGACCCCAAAGTCATCTGAGGACGGCTAACCTCGAAGAAAGAAAAAGCCGCCCGCGAAAACGCGGACGGCTCGAGGGACGCCGGTGTCAGGGATTGGCTTCGACCGGTCGCGGGGGCTTAGAACGTGCCCTTCAGACCGATCGCCCACTGCACACCGAACGACTCGACGCGGTAGGTGCGGCTGTAATCGGGCGAGACGGCGTTGAAGCGCTGGAGGATCTGCTCCTTGTCCAAGATGTTGCGCCCGTTGATGAAGGCGGTGAAGCGCTTGTTGAACTGATATTCGAAGTTCAGATCGAGGAACGTGCGCGGCGCAAAATATTCGCGGAAACCGTTCGTGGAGCCGTACTGGCCTCCCGTCTGGTTGGCGAGGCGCTGGCGGCCACGGTAGTTCCACTTGAGCGAGAGCACGATCGGCCGGGGGCTCCACGTGACACCCCAGCTTGCGCTCTCCTCGATGAATTTCGCGAAGTCGGCCTGGTTGGAGCCTTTGAGATCCAGCTTCGTGGCATTCGCGAACACATTGAGGTTCCTCCCCCATTCGCCGAACTGGGCGAGCGGTTGCTGATAGTTGAACTCGACACCCGAGATGCGGGCATCGC
>CAZFCY010000069.1:0-15870 GCA_964517665.1 uncultured Opitutaceae bacterium
GGCCGAGGAAATCGCCCGCCCACACGATGTGGCCCATGGCGAGGTCGTCGTGGATCACGCTGCGCCGCCAGCCTTTGGAAGCGCGTTTGTGCATCGCCAGCACATGCCCATGAAACGGGCTGATGGAAAAAATCTCCGGCTCGCCGTCGCCATCCCAGTCGAAGGCAAACGCGTCGCTATATTCATCCGGATCGATGATCTCGGTCGCCCATGGGCCGCGCGAGTCCTCCGGAATGGCGAGAAACAAAAGCCCGTCCATGCACGAAAGCAGGTATCCCGGACGCCGGTCGCGTCCGAGCCGCGCAAAATCCATGCCGTGATTCTTGCGCAGGCCCGACACGATCTGCCGGACCGGCCACGGCTTCGAAAGGTCGCCGGGAGCTTCCGCCAGATGAATGCCCCCGGGGCGCGACCAATCGTCGCGGTTCTCCTTGCCACTGCACAATGTCGAAACAAGCAGCAGATCGCGACCGCCATGACGCAGGCGCGCGACGCGATGCGTATACGGCATCGGGCAGATCATGCCGGGCGAGACCTCGCTCCCGTCGTCGAGCGGATACAACCGAAGCGTCGCGTCAGCGCCATCAAAGCCAGGCTTGAAAAGGGTCGTCGCGGCCACGTAACGCCGGCCATCGCGCGCGAACGGCGCGACGCTGATGAAGCCGCCGGGTTTCTCCGCGACCACCTTCGGCTCGAAATCAGGCGGATCGAAGAGCAGAAGCGCGTCCTCGCCCTCGCTTCCACACAGAAAGGACGGAAGCCCGTCGCGCGCGGCCGCGGGAAACGGCGCGATGCTGTATCCGCGGACCAGGCGCGAAAGGGTCCGCCAGCGGACGCGCATCCGCTGGCGGGACGGGGAGGCGGGCAGGTTGTGTTGTTTGAAATTCAACGGATTGTTATTGAAATCATCGTATCTAATTCATCAGGTTCAAGCCATTTCCATTTCACTTGCCTCCTCGAGGCGATGTCCGGGCATCCGGCGAGCGGCATCGCCTGGCCGAGGCGGCGCTTGCAGGTTTCTGTCCGGCATCCTCACAATATTTCATGGGAATTAGCGAACCACATCCCAAGTCATCCTCCTCCATCGCAACCGTCATCCGTCCTGGCGTGATGATCTCCAACGCGTGGCCCCAGTCGCGCGCGACCGCTGGAGCCACGGCGCGCGCGATCGCGAGCGTTCTTTCGGAACATCCGTTCTTCGAATGTTTTCAGACGGTTGACGTGCCCACGGCGGAAGAGCGGCAGGAGATTCGCCGGCTCCTGCGCGACCACGGCCATCCGCTGACCTACACGCTGACGCGCGTTCTGGGAGAACGCGGGCTGAGCCTTTCGTCGCTCGACGCGTCGAACCGGGCGCTGGCGCGCGAAGTCGTGATCGCGCAAATGCCCGCCGCGGTGGAAGCGGGCGCGCAGGCGTTGTGCGTCATCAGCGGTCCGCGGCCCAGGGATCCGGCCGCGCGCGGCGACGCGTTGGCGGCTCTCGAAGACTCACTCGCCCGCGTGTGCGCCGCCGCCCGGGAAACGGCTCCCGGCCTGGAGATTCTCATCGAGCCGCTCGACCATTCGGCGCACAAGCGCAACACGCTCGGGTCCACCGCCGAGGCGGTCGGGATCTGCGAACGACTGGCGGCGCGGGGGATCGAACTCGAGCTGTGCGTCGACACCGCGCATCTCGTCCTGAACGAGGAATCGCCAGTCAGAGCCGTGACGCAGGCGCGCAAGCACATCGCGGAGTTTCATTTCTGCAACTGCTGCGTCGATCGAAGCCACCCGATGTTTGGCGATCGCCACCTGCCGTTCGGCGCGCCCGGAGTGGTCGACGAAGCGCAGATCGGCGCGTGGATGAGGCAGTTGCGCCAGCTCGACTTCTTCAACGCCGCCACCCGCCCGCGAGTGTTCTGCGAAGTCTGGAAACCCGACGCCATGGACTCGCTCGCCGTCGTCGCCCATTGCGAAGCCGCGCTCAAAAATGGCTGGGCGCTCGGCACGAATACATAACGGTGGCGCTCGCGTGCCGCAGCCCGGGTGCCGCATGCATATTTCACCATCCATTTCATCCCGTCCGGATCCGGGCGCGCTGGCGTTTGCTCGCGGGATTCCCATGCTTTTCCATGCCGGCGGGCGAGAGCGCGGGTCCGCGCTATTTTCTTGCTATTTCATCGTGCTTTTATTGACCGTGGCCATGATCGACTCTTGAACAGGGGTCATGGAACTCCCCACCCTTCCGTTGCGCGGATGGCCGGTTGCCGCCCTGCCCGCGCTCCTTCTTCTCTGCGGCGCGCCGCACGCCGGCGGAGCGGAACCCGAGGTCATCGTCAACTCGCTCGAGATGATCCTGCGGCCGGCGCCGGCCGGGACCTTCACGATGGGGGAAACAAACCCCACGCCTCCAAAAGTGTTCGAGCAGGCGAAATATTTGCGGCGCGGCGACTGGGACGAGCACCCGGCGCGCGAGGTGACGCTGTCGCATCCTTTCTATATATCCGAAACGGAGGTGACGATCGCGCAGTTCCAGCAGTTTCGCCCCGACTATTCCGGATCTGAAGAGCATGCGCCGTTCGCATCCGCCGTGAGCTGGGAGGACGCGATGGCCTTCTGCGCGTGGCTGAGCGCGCGCGAGGGGCGCGCCTACCGGCTCCCGACAGAGGCGGAATGGGAGCATGCCTGCCGCGCCGGCACGACGTCGCTCTTTTCATCCGGCGCGACTCCGCCCGCGCCGGACACGCCCAATGCCTGGGGGCTGCGCAATATGCACACAGGCGTCGCGGAATGGTGTCTCGACTGGCACGGCCCTTATCCTGTCGGCGCGCAGACCGATCCCGCCGGACCGATCTCGGGCGTGGCGCGCGTTGTCCGCGGCGGCGGCCTCGATCGCGCCACGCCGTATTACGCGCGTTCCGCGAATCGCGCGGGCATGCCGCCGAACTTCCCGCTCGATCGACGGCGTTCCGGCGCCGGGGCGCCGGCCGCGCCCGAAGACGACGGGCACACGCGACCGCAGGCCGCCGGCCAGCAGCGTCCGGAAAGCTACGCAAGCGAGTTCTTATATCAAAGCTTCATCCGCGAGAGCCGTGGCAACGAAGGCAATCATTCCATCGGCTTTCGCGTCGTGCTTGGCGCCCCCGCTCCAACGCCCGCGCAGCCGGCGGAGGAATGCTTCGTGATGCAGGGCGCGCGCCAGGGAGGCCCGCCCGCGTCGATCGGCCCCGATCCGGCGCGGCCCTATTTTCGCAAGCGCTTCCTTCTGCCCACGCCGCCGGAGAACACGCCGATCGAACACCTGCGCGCGCATCGCGCGCTCGGGCTCGATCGCGGCATTCTCTGGCATCACCACAGCCCGGCGCTCGAGGTCGCGGGCAATGGCGACGTCCTCGCCATTATCTATACCGCTTCGTCCGAAACCGATCCCGACGTCGCGATGATCGCCACGCGACTCCGCTTCGGCGCCGATGCCTGGGATTTTCCCGAGCGCTTCCTCGATCTGCCCGATGCCGACGATCACGCGCCCATGCTGTGGAACGACGCGGGCCGCCTCTGGTTTTTCTGGGGACTGAACAAGCTGGAGTCCGGGTACCCGTTTCAGTGGATCACCTCGGACGATCATGGAGCGACGTGGAGCCCGGTGCAGTTTCCCGACTTTCGCACGCCGATCGGCGGTTATTCGGCGCAGCCGATCACCGACGCGTTTCGCGATGCGCGAGGCTGGATCAACGTGGGCAGCGACGCCGTCGGCCCGGAATCCGTCCTTTGGCAAAGCCCCGACAACGGAGCCACCTGGCGCGATCCGGTCGGGCGCACCGGCGGCCGCCACACGGCCTTCGCGATGCTGCGCGACGGCCGCATCCTCGGCATGGGCGGAAAAAGCTCCGACATCGACGGCTTCATGCCCAAGTCGATCTCGAGCGACGGCGGCGAAACGTGGGCGATCAGCAAGACGCCGTTTCCCGCCCTCGGCAGCAATCAGCGCCCAACCCTCATCCGCCTCGCGAGCGGCCGCCTGTTCTTCGCCGGCGATCTGCAAAGCGAAAAAGGCGCGCAACCCGCCGGCATCTCCGAACGCGGAAGCTACGTCGCGCTTTCCGAGGACGACGGCGAGACCTGGACGATGCGCAAGCTGCCCGGCACGCAGCCGCACGAGCGCCCCGACCGCGCCGCCCGGATGCAGGCCGACACCATCGGCTATTCCGTGGCGCGCCAGGCGCCGAACGGCGTGATCCACCTCCTCGCGACCATGACCGAGCCGTGCCTCCACTACGCGTTCAACGAGGCCTGGATCCTTCACGGCGACACGGGCGCGCCGGCGGACGACGCCTCCCTGCGCCGCTCCACCGCGACGATGGTTCGCGACGTGCGCGAGTATCGGGACCATGACGCGCACGGCCGGCTTCGCCAGATCTATCATGGCGGCATCGCGGACGACGGCCGGTTCGTTCTACACGGCGACGTGGTCTGGCACCGCGCGGACGGCACCCTCCAGCGAAAGGCCTTTTATCAACTCGGCGCCCTGCGCGGCGCGGAATCCCGCCGCGCTCCGGACGGCTCGTTGTTGTCGGCGCGCGAACATCGTCCGGATGGCGCGGTCGCGCAGACGACATTCTGGCCGTCGGGCGCGGTCCACACGCGATCCAACTGGCGCGACATGCGCGCCGAGGGCGTCGCGACCGTGCACGCGCCTGACGGAAACGAGGTTTACCGGGTGACATTCAAACACGGCAAAGTCCTTTCCGAATCCGGAGACCCGGGCGAATACTAACGCAATCTCGGACAATCATGATGTCATCCCTTCCCCGCCGTTTTCTTTCATGCAGCCTCGCCTTCACGATCGGGATTGCATCCGCAATGACAGCCGATGCCGCGCGCGCTCCCGCGCCGGCGAAGCCGCGCCCGCCGAACATCCTCATGATCCTCTCCGACGATCAAGGCTGGAACCAGGTCGGCTATCACGGTTCCGACTGGTATGAAACACCGAACATCGACCGCATCGCCCGCGAGGGCATCCATTTCACCAGCGCATATGCGGCCGCGCCGATCTGCTCGCCCACGCGCGCGGCGTTGATGACGGGAAAATATCCCGCGCGGCTGCATCTCACCGATTATATACCCGGCAATCCGCACGCCGACCGTCCGCTCGTCACACCGAAGATGAGGCGCGGGTTGCCTCTGGAGGAAACGACCGTGCCGGAGCTGCTGACCACGCGCGGTTATGTTTCCGGGCTCTTCGGCAAATGGCACCTTGCCGCCGACTATTATTATAAACCGTGGCGTCCGCGCGATCCCGAGTCGCAGGGATTCGACGAGGTGTTCGTGGCCTTGAAGCCGGAGTCCGACAATCCGCCGGCGCGCGACGCGCACCATGCCGTCGCGATCACGGACCGCGCGGTGGCGTTCATCGAGAAACACAAGGACGAGCCGTTCTTCTGCTATGTCGCGCACAACGTCGTGCACCGGCCGCTCTTCGAGGAGCCGGATCTCATCGCGAAATACGCGGCCAAACCCGGCGCGGATGACCCCGCGCACAACCCGGTCATGGGCGCGATGATCGAGCGCATGGACACAGGCATCGGCCGCCTCCTCGAAACCCTCGACCGGCTCGGGCTCGCGGGAAACACGCTTGTGATCTTCATGTCGGACAACGGCGGCTACGAAGCGTTGCAAGACCAGGCGCCCTTGCGCGGCGGCAAGTCGACGCTCTATGAAGGCGGCATCCGCGTGCCGCTCGCGATCAAGTGGCCCGGCGTCATCCGGCCGGGCCGGGTTTCCGCCGAGCCCGTGATCACGCAGGATCTGTTTGCCACCATGATGGAGACCGCCGGCGCGCAACTGGAGCCGGGTTACGGCGACGGCATGAGCCTCGTGCCGATTCTGCGCGGCGATGACGACAAACTGAAGCGCACCGCGATATTCTGGCACTATCCGCACTATCATCATTTCGGCGGCGTTCCGAGCAGCGCGGCGCGCTCGGGCAAATACAAGCTGATCGAGTGGCATGAGCAGCGCCTGCTCGGCAGCGGCCCGCCGGTCAGCCTCTTCGATCTGGAGGCGGACATCGGCGAAACCCGCGACCTCGCCGATGAGCTGCCTGAAGTCGCGCGGGATCTTCGCAACCGCCTCCATGCCTGGCGCGCCTCGGCGCGCGCCCAGGAAATGACCGTGCGCTGACCGGCTCGTTCATTGCCCCGCCCCTGCCGGGCAAGGCGCTCGGCATTCGGATCTCGTTTCCGCGCGCGACCAGCCGGGCCGCCGCCGTAATGAATTCGTAATCCATCATCGGTATCATAGGGTCGTTTCCGCACATGCGCATTCTCCTCGTCGAAGACTCCCCGCGGCTGCGGCAAACCATCGCCACGGCCATGCGGCGTTCCGGATTCGCCATCGATCTGGCCGAGGACGGCGAGGACGGGCTCTGGCAGGCCCTCTCGAACGATTACGACGCGATCGTGCTGGATGTCATGCTGCCCAGGCGCGACGGGTTCGACGTGCTCCGGAGCCTGCGCGCATCGGGAAGGGACACGCCGGTGCTGTTGCTCACGGCGAGGGACACGGTCCGGGACCGTGTATATGGACTGCGCCAGGGCGCGGACGACTATTTGATAAAGCCCTTCGCGCTCGAGGAGCTGCTGGCGCGCGTGGAAGCCCTGTGCCGGCGCAAGTATCCGGCGACGAAGACCCGCGTCGAGATCGACGACCTCGCGATCGACACCTCGGCCAAGCGCGTCTGGCGCGCGGGCTCGCCGATGAAGCTCACCGCCCGCGAATACGCCCTGCTCGAGTATCTCGCCATCCGGCGCGGCTCGGTCGTGTCGCGGACGGAGATCGAGGAGCATATATACGACGGCCTCGTCGATCCCATGAGCAACGTGGTGGACTCCACCGTCTGCATCCTGCGCCGCAAACTGGCCGGGGCGAACGCGCGCCCGATCATACACACCAAGCGCGGCCAGGGGTATGTTCTGGAGGCTGATCCATCGTGCGCTCACTCCGACGGCAACTGACGGCCGGGTTGATCGCCGCCTTCACCTGCCTGCTCGTCGCCGGCGGCGCCGTCGTGCACGTCGCGATCCGCGATTCGCTCTACGATCAATTCGACGCCGCGCTGCGGGTGAAGGCGCTCATCGTCATCACCAACACAAGGCATGCGAGGGACCGGATTCGCGTGTCGTTCTCGGACCGGTTTCTCCGCGAATTCGACGAGGACGTCGCCACCGATTTCTTCCAGGTCTTCGACGAGGATGGCTCCTCGGTGGAGCGGTCGGATTCGCTCGGCAAAGAGAACCTTCCGCGGGAGCACGGCACGCTCGAGGAGCCGCGCTATTGGAATATAACACTTCCCAACGGGCAGCCCGGCCGGGCGATCGGCATCCGCTTCCGGCCGCGCTCCGGCGACAATGATCGCAAGGTCGAGGTGGACGTGGTGGTGGCCGCGGACCGTCGCGAGCTGGACGAAACCGCCGCCGAGCTGCGCAACATCCTCGTCGTCGGCGGCCTCAGCCTGCTCGCGTTGACCGCGTTCGTCGTGCCGCTCGTCCTTCGCCGCGTGCTGCGCCCCTTGAATGCCATGGCCGGGCGCGCGGCGCGCATCGACGCGGATTCCCTGGAAACACGATTTCCCGTCGAGCCGATGCCTTCCGAGCTTCAGGCGATCGCGCGCCGGCTCAACGACATGTTCGCCCGGCTCGAGGCCTCGTTCGAGCGCGAGCGCCGCTTCAGCTCCGACCTCGCGCACGAGCTGCGCACGCCGCTCGCGGAGCTGCGCGCCCAGGCGGAGCTGGCGCTCAAATGGCCGGAGGAGCGAACCGAAGCGGCGGATCGCGCCGTATTGGAAATCTCACTACACCTCGAGCGCCTGGTCGCCCACATGCTCTCGCTCGGACGCGCCGAGCAGGATCAGTTGGAGCCGCAAAGAAACGCGGTGGACGTCCCGGCCCTGGTCGAAACCATCCTGCAACCGCTGGCCGCGCGCGTCGCGGAGCGCGGCCTCCGGATCACGCGGGACGGCCCGGCCAATCTGGAGATCGCGACCGATGCCGTGCTGTTCAAGTCCATCGTGGCGAACCTGATCGAAAACGCCGTCAACCACGCCCCGGCCGGCAGCGCCATCCGGGTTGCCGCGATGCGCGAGGGAAGCCTTTTTCGCCTCGAGATCAGCAACCCCGCGGGCGACCTGCTCCGCGAGGATCTTCCCCTCATGTTCGAGCGTTTCTGGCGGCGCGATCGCGCGCGGAGCGGATCCGACCACGTCGGCCTCGGCCTCGCGCTGTCGCGATCGTTTGCCGAAGCGCTCGGCCTGCGCCTGGAGCCGGATCTGAGCGCGGACGGCGTATTGACAATGTCACTACACGGAGAAGCGACCGGCGGGAAGTGAGGCCGCTCCCGCCTCACAGCGGCAGCGTGAACGACATCGTCGCCGTCCGCCCCAGGGGCGAGCCGCCGCGGTAGCCGTTGATGACGTCCGCGAACGGCGGCGGATCGTCGAGGACATTGGCAACTCCCAGCGCCACGCGCAGGCCCTTGCCGAAGGCTCCGAGCACCGGGTTGTCAAAGCGGTAGCCGGCATTCAAGTTGACGTTCGTGTAGGCGGGGATCTCGCCTCCCGTGGCCGTCGCGGCGAGAGCGCTCGTGTGCGTGACGTGAAGGGAGAAATTCCAGCCGTGGTTCGCCCACGAGAACCGTCCGCGCACGCGCCAGTCCGCCGGGTTGTAACGACTGCTGCCCTCGTCGAGAAACGGAACGCCAGGCGCGATCTCGTGCCACGCGTCGAGCATGCGGCGGATGTCCGTGGACAAGCGGATCCTCCCCCACCGCTCCGAGCGCGCCCGATAGTCCAGCCTCAGATCGATGTCGCTCGACTCCGCCCGGCCGACGCTGCCGGGCGTTGTATCCACGGCGAGGATACGCCCGGGAAGCCCGCTCGCCGCCTCCTCCGCCGTGGGCGCGGCGCGGACGACGCGGTCCGGAAACGCGGCCTCGTTGTTGACGATGTCCTGCGGCTTGAAATCATCCTCGAAAAGCCCGCGGCGCGCGCGGACGTCGTAGTCCATCGACAGCCGGAAGCCCGGCAAACGGGAGGGCTCGAGCGTGAAGCCGAGCGAGCGGCGGACCGATTCCTCCGGGGGGGCGTCGATCACCGGCGTCACAAACTCCTCGACGTCGGTCACGACCATCGATCCACGCCGGGGATCGATCAGCGTCCGGCCCACGATGCGCTTGACCGGTTCTTCGACATAGCGCGACGCGGACTCGGAATCGACGTCGAGATTTGCGCGCCACACGATCCATCGCGCCGGCGCCCAGACGAATCCGAGTTCGCCCTCGCGTTCCGAGCCGCCCTCGCTGTCCCGATCGTATTCACCCGAGACTTCCACCTCGAGGCGCCGCAGCATCAGTCGCGAGTTGTCCGCGCCGAAGAGGGGGATGTTTGTCGAGGCCGAGAGCGATTCTCCGGAACGCTTGTGGGAGTCCTCCGGTTCGTCCCGCCCGAAGGCGTTCTCCCACTGCCGCTCGCGCGAGCGCGTTTGATGCCGGCCGCGAAGGCTGGCCACCGCGGGTCCGCCGGGAGCGCGCCACACGGGCCCGTTCGCGGAAAGATCCACGCGGGTGCTCTCGGTCGTTTGCCGCCGCGCGCGCTCGACCGTCAAATCAGGATAAAGATGAGCGTTCACCGGCCCCGATCGCGCGTCCCCGAACGGATTGAAGCGCGCCGCGGGATCGGAGGCGGCAAGCGAGGCCGCGAACTTGTCCGGATCGAGAATCCACGCGGTTTCGAGCGAAGCATCGCGCCGGTAGCCGGCTCCCGCATTCCATTTCCACGATTCGCCCAAGCGGCCCCCGGCCTTCAAGCCCGCCTCGCTGCGGCGCGATTTCGACTGTTCCCGGGTCGGGCCGAACTCGACGTGCACGAGCCCGACCCTGACGTCCTGGCCAAACGGATTGTAGGCGGCGGGAACGAGCGTCCTGGCGGACGCGGGGCTCACCGGCGGCGCGCTGATGTTGCTGGCGTCGGTTTCCGTGCGCGAGGCTTCGAACGAAAGATTCAATCGCGGGCTGACCGCGTAGCTGAAGCCAAGACTGCCTCCCACGCGCTCGCGCGGAGCGATCAGCATGCGATAGGCGGAGGTGTTGAATCGCCGCTGGTCCGCGGCGCCCGCGCCGATTCCGGAATCGGCCGGAAGGAAATCGCCCGCCACGAGCGCGGAGCCGTTCTGCCCTTCCGGCGCGAGGGCTGCCGCGACGGGATCGCCGTTGGCGTCGGTCAGCCCCTCGAGCACGCCCGAGAGCGCCTGCGCCACCGCGGGATAGCCCCACGACAGGCGCAGATCGCGGCCGCCGCGCGCGGTGTGATCCTGCTCGCGCGAGAACGCCCGGTCGCTCGCGAGCAGCGCATGCGTCGAGCGACGCTCGAACGAAAAGAAGGCGCGAAACTTTCCCCGGGTGACGGCGCCGGAAACCTTCGCGGCGCGCTCATCGCCGCCGCCGGCAAAGGCCAAGCGCATCCGCCCGCCGATCTCGCCGCCCTGATAGTTTTCCTTCAACCGGATGTTGATCACCTGCCCGGAGGCGCGCGCGCCGAACTGCGGCATCGACCCGTTCGGGCTCACGTCGATGCCCTCGATCATGGACAACGGCAGCATCGACACATCGATATAGGCGGGCTCGCCGTTGATCAAAACGAGTTGCTCCCCCCCCTCCTGCCCCGGGGGCAGGGTCTCGAGAAACTCGTCGAGCGAGAAGGCGCCGGAATCCTCGATGTCCGTTATATCATACCGGTCCACCGCGCGCGGCCCCTCGACATCGCTGACGGTGAGGCGTTCGCCCGTGATGACGAACTCCTCCATGACCAGCGCGGTTTCCTCCGCGTCGTTCACCTCCGCCGCGAGCGCCCGCGAGCGCGCCGCGGGCAAGCCGCAGACAACAACAACCGCGAGCAGGCGGAGACTTCCCTGGAGGAGCGTGAGACGAGCGTGACGATGGATGAGCATTCCGATGACAATTTCCGAGCCTGCCCCATGGTAGACGCCGGAAGGTTATCGAAACGTTACGGCTGTGATGAGAGATGCTTCAGCCTCAATGCCAGCCTCCTGGCGGCGGCGGCCGCAGGAATCAGGAGACAGGTGTCAGGAGTCAGGTGTCAGATCCGATCCCTCTGACTCCTGTCCCCTGTCTCCTGATTCCTGACTCCTGTCCCCTGCCGCGAGAAATCGCTCAGCGATAGCGATAGAGTTTCACGCGCTGAAGCGTCGGGCCGCCGGGTCCGAAGCGGAGGCCGCTGCCGGATTGGTTCAACTCCGCCTGTTCCGCGATGCGGTAGTTGAGCAGGATGTCGTCGCCGCTCATCTTTCGCCCGGGAACCCAGCGGCCATCCTCCACTTCGCCCGTCTCGGCGTCGGCGATGCCGGCGATCGGGGCGCCGGGCGCGCGCGGCGCGAAGGTGATCTGCACATCGTTTCCGGCGACGAGAAACTCGTCCGGCGCGAGGGCGAGCACGAGCGCGTAGCCGAGTTCCGCGAGGTATTCCTGGTTGCGCGAGCTGCGGCGAAGTTCGACGCGCAGGGTGAAGTCGCCGAGGGAAAGGTCGCTCGCGGGTTTCGATTGGTTCAACCACGCGGCGTCGATCGTGCCGGCGGATTGATGTTTTAGAATGAGCGGCGCGAGCGCGCGCAACTTCGCGTAACCGCGCGCGAGGGGAAGGTTTTCGAGATCGGTCGGCTGAGGCGAGCCCGGCGCCGGCCGGAGGGTCGTGAGGCGGCCGGTGTTGTCGATGCCGAAGGGCGAGTAGCCGAGCGCGGCGTGCGCGCCGATGGCGTAAAACGCGTTCGCGACACCCGCGGCGTCGCCGCGCGATTCCGGCACGAAGAGCGGATTGTCGGGCCGGTGAAACGCGGCCACGTGCTCGTCGAAGTTCGGCAGATAAATATCGGGGCACTCGAGATCGATCGACGGGGCGCCGGCCTTCCAGATATCGAGCGAGAGCGGCTGCGGGCCGCCACTCGGGTAATCGCCGGGCCCCCTGTCCTCGGGCTGGACGATCCATGTGTTGGTGAAGACGGGAAGCGGATAAACGGCTTTTCCGGCGGCCGTCATGTGGCCCATGTAACGCGCGTAGTGCCAGGCCATGAAGAGTTCGTCGGTCGCGGGCGAATCGCCGAACACCTCGGTCCATGCGCCGGAGGTCTTGTTGCCGGCGTTCTTCCAAAGTTCGGCGAGCGCGGGCGAGATCCGTTCCTTGTTCTCGGAGAGATGGGCGAGCAGTTCGGCGGGAACGGCGGCGGCAAATGCCCTCTCGGCCGCGGCGCCGCGATCGCGCGAATCGCCGAGCACGCCGACCTCGTTTTGCATCTGGATCATGAGGGTCGTGCGTTGCGCGTCCACCTCCGCGAGATGCTCCATGAACTTCACGTAGGCGCGCGTGTCGGCTTCGAGCGCGCGCTCGCTGAGCGGCGTGAGGATCTCGGCCGATTTTCCGCCGGCGAGCTGGACGCGCGGGAAGCGTTCCTGATCCGCCTTGACCCATGCCGGCGCAAAGCTGGAAAGGCCGTTTTTCCAACTGCCGAACCAGAGGAAGATCACGCGCTGGTCGTTCGCGCGCGCGCCCTCGAGCAGGCCATCGACGAGCGAGAAATCAAACCGCCCCTCCTCGGGCTCGACCCACGCCCACGCGATGGCGACGAGCACGGTGTTGAGGTTGAGACGCGTCATCACGGGCCAGACGGTCTCCATGTAGGGCAGGCTCGAGGAAGCGGTGTTGGCGATCTCCCCGCCGACGATGAGCCACGGCTCGCCATCGACGATGAGCTGGGTCGCGGCGCCGCGCTTCTCGAGCGCCGGTATTGGCGCGGCGGATACAGCCGAAGCGAGGGAAGAGGACGCGAGCGCGAAGGCCAGCAGGGCGCGGAAGAGGGTGTTTTTCATGGGAACCTGGGGTTTGTGGTGGCCCTGCCCGGGAGGGCGGGAACGGACGAAAGATCGAGTGGCATGGCCTTATTTCAACTGCACGTCCCAGACTTTCGAGCGGCGCGAGGCGCCGTCCGGGCCGGTTACTTCGAGGATCGTGACGTAGCTGCCGGGTTTTTCGAAAATGTGCTGCGGATGCTGTTCGGTCGAGGTCGCGCCGTCGCCGAAATCCCATTTCCACGCCGTGACTGTTCCGATGGAAAGGTCTTTGAAAGCGACGAGGCGGCGATCCATGTCGACGACCTTCCACGTCCATTGCGCCGCGAGCTTCGGCTGCAGCGCCGGCTCGACCGGCATGAGCCTGAAGGCGCAGAGCTGCGAGGCGTGACCGTAGGAGGTGCGCTCAGGAGAAAGCGTCCAGAAGCCGCGCGGGCCGCGGCCGTCGTAGTCGATCACGATCCACGAGAGGCCGATGATCTTGTTCTCCTCGAGCACGGATTCGACCGCGCGCTGCGGGCCTTCCGGTCCGGCGTAATCGAAGGGCGTGATCCAGAATTCGAGGACGAGCCGGCCCGACTCGCCGTGTTTGAAGGCGAAGGATTGCGCGGCGTTGGCCCACGGCAGCTCCTTGGTCCACGTGGCCGCGCCCCAGGCCATCGTCCAGTCCTTGTCCACGGCCGGGGTGAAGATGTGGTAGTTTTGCGCATGGGCGCCGTGCACGGCCCAGTGCGCCTCGTCCACGCTGATGCGCTCGTCCGGCATGGCCGCGGATTCGCCGACGCGCGCGGCGGTCCAGAACTCCTTGTGCCCCTTGTCGATCAGCGGGCCGCCGGAGGCGTCGCCATCGACGATGATCTCGAAGGTGTCGTTGCGCAGCCCGGGCTGCTCGAAGTCCCAGAAATCATCCTCCGCCTCGTAGAGGAAATAGAGGCGATTGAGCCCCTTGACCCAGCCGACGCGCACGCGCACATCGAGGCTCTTCTCGCCGGCCGCGGGAGGCGTTTGCGAATCGTTGCGCAACTGATCCTTGCCGACGACATAACTCTCGGGAACGACCGCCCAGTCGGAGGGATCGCCGTCGATGCGCGGGATCTGATCGGCGGGAAACTGGAAAACCGAATAGGTGACGGACGGCTTTTCCATCGCGCGCGAAGGCGCGGAGATCCCTGCCGCAAAGGCGAGGCACGTGAGGAGATGAAGTGTTTTCACAAGGGAGCAATTTCCAGGGCCACGGCATCCCCGCCCGGAACGGCGCATCGGCCGTGGCCGCAGGCGCCCGGCGAGACAAGGGCAGGAACCAGGGCGGGGGGTGATCCAACAAACTCGCACACGCCGATGAGGAACGAAGATCGCCCGTCATAAAACCCCCGTGTTTGCTGACAGTTCGTCCGCGCCTGGAGTTCGGCTCGAATCCGTTGCGGAATCCGGCGCCGAACTTCCTTCGAGGGAGGCTCCGGCGATGTTTATTTTCCCGGCGTCCACGCGCGGGCGCGAAACTCGCGCGGCGCGACGCCGGCCATCGCCCGCACCCAGCGCGAGAAATGAAACGGCGTGCTGAAACCGCAGCGCGCCGCGACCTCGCTCACGGTCAGCCCCGTGTCGCGCAAGAGCCGCATGCCCTGGCGCGTGCGCATCTCCCAGACATAACGCATGGGCGTGACGCGGAGATGGCGCTTGAACAGCTTCACCAGTTGCGCGCGGGAAACGCCCGCCTCGCGCGCGAGCATGCGCAGATCGAAGGCCGTGGAGCCATGCTGGCCGAGCCATTCGAGCGCGCGCCGCAAGGCATCCGGTTCGTCCGCCTCGGGCGCGAGCGCGGACACGCCGGCGTAAAGATACTCGTTCAACGCCGCGAGGCCGAGCGCCTCGATCAATCCCGGCGCGCGCTGGCCCGCCGCGCGCGGCAGCGAGAGGCCCAGCTCCATCAACTGCGTCATCCGCCCGGTCAGCGGCAGCGCCCCCGCGGCGCGCGCGCAGCTCTGCGCGAGTTCATCCGGGACCAGCCCCGGATCGATCGCGCACCACGTGTGGTGCGTCGGCCGCCGGTCGGAAAAGCGAAACACCTCGCTGTGCCCCGGACACAGCAACGCGACCTGGTCAGCGGCCAAAGCCATGGCGCGCCCATCGATCGTCACGCTCGCCTCGCCCGCGATCAGCACCACCAGTTGATAATCCAACTGCGCGCGCGGGCCGAAGCAGCCGCCCGGCTCGTAGATCACATCGCCAAAATAAACCCGGGGCGTGTGGATGGTGCGGAGCCTTCTGGACATGATTTCTAGAATCCCACGGCTGTCGGAAAAGCAAACGGCATGTTATCAAATGGGTGATTCCATCCCATGACATCCGCCCATCCCTTCCCCTCCCCCGCCCCCGTGACAGCCGAGACCGCGAGGCTGGCGCGAAGCGCGCCCCGCCCATCCGGCTACTTTTCACCCGGCGCCGACGCCGCCGCCATCCGTGAATTCTACGAGGCCAACGGCTACTGCGTGATGGAAGACGCCTTCACGCCGGAGGAAGTCGAGGCCCTGAAAGCGGAGACGACCCTGATCTGCCGCGGCGGACGCGGACAGATCGACGGCGCCGAGCCGCTGCCGGCATCGCTAAGCGACGCCGACGTGCTGCGACAGTTTCTCTGCATCCATTTCCCGCACAAGTTCTCGGACCTGATGCGGGCAACACTCGCCAATCCAGCGACGCTGAAGGTCCTCACCTCCGTGATCGGCCCGAACGTGAAGGCGATGCAATCGATGCTCTTCATCAAATCCTCCGGCAAACCCGGGCAGGCCTGGCACCAGGACGAGGATTACATCGCGACGCGCGATCGCTCGCTCACCGGCGGCTGGATCGCGCTCGACCGCGCCACGATCGAGAACGGCGGCCTCTGGGTCATTCCCGGCTCGCATCGCCCGGGCATCCTGTGGGATCAGCACTGGCACGGCGACCGCCGCTTCGACTGCGCCGAGGAAAGCGTGGGGTTCCCCT
>CAZFCY010000069.1:15880-24220 GCA_964517665.1 uncultured Opitutaceae bacterium
ACGACGCCGTGCCCGTCGAAGTCGAGGCGGGCTCGGTCGTTTTCTTCAACGGCTACCTGCTCCACCGCTCGCTCCCCAATCGCGCGCCCGAGGGCGCCTATCGCCGCGCGCTCGTGAACCATTTCATGAGCTGCGAATCGTTTCTCCCGTGGCAGAAAATGCCCGAGAACACGCACCCGGCCAGGCACGACTACCGCGACGTCGTCATTGTGGCGGGAAAAGATCCGTATTCACATCGCGGATACGCCGACATCGCGAAGCCCCTCCTCCGCCGCGACGGCCGCACCGGCTGCATCGACTGGACGACCCGGGAAAAGCTCCCCTACTCCGACGAGGCGCAGGCCGGCCGACAGTCCGACCCTTCCTGATGGAGGGACGACCTCCGTGCGTCCGACGGTCGGACGGTCGGGCAGTGAAGCAGTCGGACGGTCAGACGGTCCAACAGCCCGACCGGGCCTCCCGTCCTCCGGCGGCCGTCCGCGCTCGCTGAGCGCGATGTGGAGTTTCAGCTCAGCTTTCGCAGCTTCGAGATCCGGCCGGTGTGGACCCATTCGGCGACGAAGATGTTGCCGGAGGCGTCGAAGCAGGCGTCGTGCGGGTGGAGGAACTTTCCGGGCGCCCAGGCCGCGCCGGTCTCGTCTTTGCGCAGCGCGTTGTTGTCCTTCGTCACCTGCTTGCGCCAGGCGGGGTCCTCGCCGAGGCGCGCGACGATGCGATTGTTTCCATCGAGCAGCGTGATGCGCGCGCTCAGGTCCGGCACGAGGAGGAGGTCGCCGCGCGTGTCGAGGTTTGCCGGAAGGATGAAGCCTTCGAGTGTCTCGAGATGCTTGCCGTCGAGCGTGAACCACTGGAGCCGCTTGTTGGCGCGATCAGCCACGACGAGCGACGGTTCGCGGCCGGGCCGGTCGTCGAGCGTGAGGCCGTGCGGCGTGTTGAATTCACCCGCCCCCGTGCCGGGCGCGCCGAACATCGAAAGCCATTCGCCGTTTTTGTCATAGCGGTGGATGCGATAGGCGCCGTAACCGTCGGCGAGGAAGAATCCACCGTCCGGCAGGAACGCATAATTCGTCGGCAGGAACGCGTCCCGTGCCCAGCGCTGGTTCGGCGCGGTGTCTTCGCCCGCGGGATACAGCCCGCTCTGCATCGGCGCGCGCTTCTCCCACACCTGTTCGCCGGTGAGCGTGAGCTTGGCGAAGTTTTTCAAATGCCGGTAGCCGGTGACATAGAGGAATTGTTCGCCGCCTTCGGTCACGACCTCGAGCCCGTGGCCGCCGCCTTGAAACTGCGAGCCGAAGGCGCGGACGAACCTGCCCTTCTCGTCAAAGACGAAAATCGACGGATGATCCGGCAGGTTTTCCCGGCCCTCGTGGATGACATAGAGCAGTCCCTCGCGATCCACAGCCACATTGTGCGTGGTCTGCCATGAGTAGCGCGAAGGCAGTTGCGCCCAGCCGTGCGTGACCTCGTAGCGATGCCCGCCGTCGCCGACGACGAGCTGCCGGGGCGGAGATTTCCGAGCGGTGAGCACGCGCGGCGCGGCGACGACCGCAATCGCGGCGGCGGCGGAATTGAAGACAAAACGACGGCGGGTAATGGGCGAGGTGAAGTTCATGGGGTGACAAGGGCGATCTCGTGAAACTCACCCTACGGCGAGCGCCGATCCGAGGCAAACATTCCGGGATCGCGACGATCCGGAACCCGAAACCGTCACGGAGTTCGCGGCCTGACGACGCGCGCGTCCCACGCTTGCAGATCCCGATCCACAAGCCGGCTGTCGCTTCCAGGCGCGGCCGGCTTTCTTTGAATCCCTTGATCCACATCAAGGCGGTCCGGATCGACCGGGCGTACCGTCAGGTCGATGACGCCGCTCTCCATCGCCCTGCTCGCCGGGGCCATCCCCGGCAAAGCCCGGCTGTGGAGCGAGCCGGGGATCATCATCACCGTCGTTCTCCTTCTGATTCCCGTGCTCGTGGCGGCATGGCTCGCGGTGACCTGGCGCAGGAATCGCGATAGACGACGCTCCCCGCGAACGTCTGAAACCGGAGCCCCGTCGCCCGGACAACCGTTCGCGGCGCGCCTCGATCACGACATCCCGGCCGGCGAATCGACCGCCGGCGACGACGAAGGCGGCCTCATCCGCAATGTCGACCAGGCCGGAACGATCCGCTTTCTCCGCCCGAAGAAACGCGCGCTCAAACGCCCGCGCATCGATCCGGCATCCGCGCGTCTCATCCTGTGGTTTCTCGGAACCGCCACCTTCTGGCTGCTCTTTGGCACAACGGTGGGCGAATATCTGGGAATCAAGTTTGTCGCGCCGGATGTGGACAGGGTCAGTTGGCTGAGCTTCGGACGATTGCGCCCGGTTCACACCAACGCGGTCTTCTGGGGCTGGGCGTCCCTCGCCATGATCGGGCTCGGCTTCTATGTCACCGCCATGGTGAGCAATGTCCGGCTCGCCAGCATCCGCGGCGGCTGGTGGACCTTGGGATTGATGAATACCGCTGTCGCGCTGGGAAGCGCGAGCCTGATGGCGGGCGTCAACAACGGCGGCGGCGAATACCGCGAATACATCTGGCCGGTCATGGCGCTGTTTGCCGCCGGCATCGTCCTCGCGCTGTGGAATTCCCTCGCGACGATCGCCCGGCGCCCGATGCGGGAGATTTATATATCGAACTGGTACATGGTCGCCGCGCTCATTTTTGTCATCGTGATCACGCTCGTCGCCTATGTCCCCCTCTGGCAGGACGGCCTCGGCGAGACCATCGCCCAGGGCTACTACATGCACCAGGGCGTCGGCATGTGGTTCATGATGTTTCTCCTCGGGCTGACTTATTATTTCCTGCCCCAGCAACTCAACACGCCGATCTTTTCCTACAGCCTCGGCATCCTCGCCTTCTGGACCCAGATCATCTTCTACACCGTGATCGGGACGCACCATTTCGTGTTCAGCTCCATCCCGTGGTCCCTGCAGACCGTCGCCATCGTCGGAAGCGTCGGGATGGTCATTCCCGTGGTGGCGGGGACGACCAACTTCCTCCTCACCTTCCGGGGCGGCTTTCACAAGGTCGCCGACAGCTATACACTGCCTTTCTTCCTCGTTGGCGTGATCTTCTATTTCACCGGATCGCTCCAGGGCACGGCGGAGGCCTTCCGCTCCACCAATCTCATCTGGCACTTCACCGACTTCACCGTCGCCCACTCCCATCTCACCATGTATGGGATCATCTCCTTCCTCTTGTGGGCGTGCATTTACGCCGTGGCTCCGCGGCTCACCGGCCGCGAGCCGCCCCATGCGGCGGTGGGCGCGCACTTCTGGATGGCGCTGGTGGGGCTGCTGCTCTACACCATTCCCTTGATGCTCGGGGGCACGCTGAGAGGCGTGGCCTGGCTGGACGGCAAACCTTTCATAGACACCGTGGCCATGATGGCGCCGTTCTGGTTGTGGCGGGCCATCGGCGGCACGCTCATGTGGGTCTCGCACTGGGTCTTCGCCTATAACATGTGCAGGATGCTCGCCCGCGAGAGGCCCGCGGCCCGCTCCCCCAGGGATGTCGCGGTTCGGGCGGGCGCTCATTGAAATGAAGTTTCACGACGACCATCGCCTCCTTTTCAGCGTCGTGGCGGCGCTGTTCGTGGGGCTCACCGTCCTCGTGGCGGTTGGCCCGGCCCTGCACAACCAGGCGAGCCATGCCCCGCTGCCGGGCAGCGAGCCGCTCAGCCCGGAGGCGATCGCGGGCAAGCGACTATATATCGCGAACGGCTGCGTGGCCTGTCACACGCAGCAGGTGAGAAACATCGCGATGGACCAGCCCTGGGGCGGCCGCCCGAGCATCGCCGCCGACTACGCCGCCATCGGCCGCACCGACCTCTGGAGAAACACGGCGACGCTGATGGGAACCGAGCGCACCGGCCCGGACCTGACTTCGATTGGCACGCGACAGCCGAGCAGCGCGTGGCACCTCTTGCACTTATACAATCCCCGGGCCGTGGCGCCGGCCTCCATCATGCCCGGCTATCCGTGGCTCTTCGAGGAGAAGCCGGAGCCCGACGCGGCGGATACGATCGTCAATGTGCCCGACGCGTTCAGGCGCGGAACGGATCCGATCGTGGCGAAGCCGGAAGCGCTGCAGTTGGTTGCGTATTTGCTCTCGCGCAAACAGACGCCGCTGCCGGACGGCTCGGCTCCGCCGGAATTCCTTTATCAACGCAAGGCCGCGGGAGGCGCGCCGGCCGGCGGACCCGGGGGCGGGGTTGCGTTCGACGGCGGAACCTTGTATGCGATGAACTGCCAGGCCTGCCATCAGGCCAATGGCGAAGGCCTCATGGGCGCCTTTCCCCCGCTCAAGGGAAGCTCGCTCGTCCTCGATGACGACCCGGCGCGCATGATCACCGTGATCATGAAAGGATATAACAGCCGCGTGAGCGAAGGCTATCCCCCGATGCCCGCGATCGGGACGATCAACAACCTGCGGCCCGGGGAGATTCGCGCGATCATCAATCACGAGCGCGGCGCCTGGGGCAACAACGCGCGGGAAGTCCCGCTGGAGGAGGTGGAGAGCGTGCTCCATTCACTCACGCCATGAAACGCGGGATGTCGCTCGTCGCGGCCATTCTGGCCATGCCCGCGCAAACCGCGCTCGCCTGCGAGGTCTGCGAAGCGCAGCAACCGCGCATCCTTCGCGGGATCACCCATGGCGTGGGTCCGCAGGGCAATATCGACTACGTCATCGTGCTTCTCGCGGCGCTCGTGGTGCTCTTCACCCTTGCCTGCGCGATCAAATATACAGTGCGTCCCGGCGAAGGGCAGGCCGGTCATATCAAGCGAATGATCATCGAGCAGGATGAACACTGAAGCCAAAGGCAGGGTCCGGATATTCCTGGACGACGATCCGCGGCAGCTCGGAGACTTCGTGTCGCCGGTCACCTTCGACCTCGACACCCGCGCGCTCGCCGACGGGAAACACGTGCTGAAAATCCTGAGCAAGGACGCGGACGGCCACGACGGCATCCGGCTGATCCCCTTCGTGGTCAAAAACGGGCCGACGATCGACATCGAGGGCCTGAGAGAAAATCAAACCGTCGACGGCATTCTCCCGATCATGATCAACGCCTACGGCAAGGGGGATCAGAAAAAGTTCCTGATCTACGGCAGCGAAACCCCGCGCGGCATCCCCTCATGGATCGCCATCATGGTGATCTTGATTTTCGGCTGGGGCATTCACTACCTCGTCAGCTACTTCACGATGAAGCCGTAGCGAGTCGGTCAGACCGTCCGACCCTCTGACCGTCCGTCCGACCGTCTGATCCGAATGGCGCTAAGTTAAGGCTGCTTTCAGAGTGGCAGCGGCGTCCCGCCGCTTTATTCAGAGCCGTCCCGGCTCTGCCACTTTGGCTTAACCTAGTGCCATTCCCATCTGACCCTCTGATCTCCGACCGTCCTCCGCCCTCCGTCCTCCGGCCCGCGGCTCCGCCGCACCGTCCGACAGTCCGACTGTCCAACAGTCTGGCCGTCTGACCGCCCGACCCCGGCTCCGCCGCACCGCCCGACCGTCTGACTGCTGCCCTCCGCCCTTCCGATCATCCGCCCTTCACTCTTCACCCTTCACTGTTCACTCTTTCCACGCTATCCGCTTGGCGTCATTGCACGCCGCAGCCAACATTCGCGCCGCGCGATCGCAGCAAATCCCATGGCTGGCTTCTCCCACAGCCGCCCCGCTGTCATCGCATCGTTCCATTCCTCCGAACAGCGGATGACCTCTGCCCGACAGGCAGATTGATTCGTCGTTTCCATGCCCAGAACTCCCTCCACTTCCTCCATTTCGTCCAACAACACGAAGCGTTCCAACGGCAACGGCTCCAAATCCAAGTCCCTCGAGTCCTGGATCTGGGATGCCGCCTGCTCGATTCGCGGAGCGAAGGACGCGCCGAAATACAAGGACTACATCCTCCCACTGATCTTCACGAAGCGTCTCTGTGACGTCTTCGATGACGAGCTGAACCGCATCGCGAAGGAGGTCGGCTCTCGCAGGAAGGCCTTCGCTCTCGCCAAGCGCGACAAGAAGCTCGTCCGCTTTTACCTGCCGCTCGTGCCGAACGACCCCGAGCAGCCGGTTTGGTCCGTCATTCGCAAGCTCTCCGACAAGATCGGCGAGGGCGTAACCACCCACATGCGGGCCATCGCCCGGGAAAACCCGCTCCTGCAGGGCATCATCGACCGCGTCGACTTCAACGCCACCACCCACGGCCAGCGCGACCTCGACGACGACCGCCTCTCCAACCTCATCGAGGCCATCAGCACCAAGCGCCTCGGGCTCGACGACGTCGAGGCCGACATCATCGGCAAGAGCTACGAATACCTCATCCGCAAGTTCGCCGAGGGCGGCGGCCAGAGCGCCGGCGAATTCTACACCCCGCCCGAGGTTGGCGCCATCATGTCCCGCGTCCTCCAGCCCGAGCCCGGCATGGAGATCTACGACCCCTGCTGCGGCTCCGGCGGCCTCCTCATCAAGTGCGAAATCGCCATGGAGGAAAAGACCAGGGCGCAGAAGAAGCGCACCTTCGCCCCGCTCAAACTCTACGGCCAGGAATACATCGCCGACACCTGGGCCATGGCCAACATGAACATGATCATCCACGACATGGAGGGGCAGATCGAGATCGGCGACACGTTCAAGAATCCCAAATTCCGCAACAAGGCCGGCAAACTCCGCACTTTTGACCGTGTCGTCGCCAACCCCATGTGGAACCAGGACTGGTTCACCGAGGCCGACTACGACGCCGACGAACTCGGCCGCTTCCCCGCCGGCGCCGGTTTCCCCGGCAAGTCCTCCGCCGACTGGGGCTGGGTCCAGCACATGCACGCCAGCCTCAAGCCTTCGACAGGCTCAGGCCAGGGTGGGCGCGCTGCCGTCGTCCTCGACACCGGCGCCGCCTCCCGCGGCTCGGGCAATGCCGGCGCCAACAAGGAAAAAACCGTCCGCCAGTGGTTCGTGGACCACGACCTCGTCGAGAGCGTCCTCTACCTCCCCGAAAACCTCTTCTATAACACCACCGCCCCGGGCATCGTCCTCTTCCTCAACAAGACCAAGCCCAAGGCGCGCCAGGGCAAGGTGCTCCTCGTCAACGCCAGCCAGATCTTCGAAAAGGGCGACCCCAAGAACTTCATCCCGGAGGCCGGCATCGCCCGTATCGTCGAGACCCTCATCGGGTGGAAGGAGGAGGAAAAACTCAGCCGCATCGTCGATCACGCCGAGTTGAAGAAGAACGACTACAACATCTCCCCCAGCCGCTACATCCACACCAGCGACGCTGAAACCTACCGGCCCATCGCGGAGATCGTCGAGGAACTGAAGGTGATCGAGGCCGAGGCGCGGGAGACGGACAAGGCTCTCCGCAATATCCTCAAGCAATTAGGAGTTTAACCACGGATGACACGGATGAACACAGATTTTCAGAATAAGCCAAGTAACGGGCAGATAGATCCCAAGCAGGCCAGGGAGCCAACTTGTAAGGGTCACTTACAAGTTCAGCAGGAACTCCGGCATCTCCGAGTCTCAGTTGTCCGGAATTTCCGGACTACTGCCTCCGCAAACCGGTTCAGGAGGGGAGTCGGCACATGAAGAAGAAAGCCACCGACGCCACAATCACCGTCCGGGGCACCGAGATCGCCGTCATCCGGCGGGACGACGAGGACTACATTTCCCTGACCGACATCGCCAAATCGAGGAATCTGGACCACCCCGACGACCTCATTCGCAACTGGCTGCGCAACCGCAACACCCTGGAACTTCTCGGCATCTGGGAGCAGCTCCACAACACCGGCTTTAACCCCGTCGAATTCGACGGGATTAAAAAGCAGGCCGGCCTGAACAGCTTCACCCTCACCCCGAAACAGTGGATCGAGAAAACCGCCGCCATCGGGATCGTTTCCAAGGCGGGGCGCTACGGCGGCACTTACGCCCACACCGATGTGGCCTTCGAATTCGCCTCCTGGGTCTCGGTCGAATTCAAGCTTTACTTGATCAAGGAATTCCAGCGGCTCAAGGAGGACGAAAACCGCCGCCTCTCCCTTGTCTGGAACCTCAACCGCACCCTCGCGAAGATCAATTATCGGATTCACACGGACGCCATTCAGACCCACCTCATCCCGGCCGAGGTGACGCCGAAGCAGGCGACCATCACCTACGCCAGCGAGGCCGACTTGCTCAACGTCGCGCTCTTCGGCCAGACCGCCCGCGAATGGCGCGACGCCAATCCCGGCAAGGAGGGCAACATGCGCGACCACGCCACCCTCGAACAACTCCTCGTCCTCGCGAACCTGGAGAACATGAACGCCGAGTT
>CAZFCY010000070.1:0-24064 GCA_964517665.1 uncultured Opitutaceae bacterium
GGTTCGTGCGACACGAGTCTTTCGCGCAATCGCCTGTCTCTCCGTTGCGTTGACCGGCGTGGCTTTCCGCGCAATCGCCGGCATGCGTTGAACAACGGCGACGTGATCGAGGCCGGCGCTTCCTGTTTCGTGTTTGTCGCTCCGCCCGTTCAGCTCGACCTGCCGGTTCCGGCTTGGCCGCGGGTGAATCCGCTCGTTTTCTCGACCCGGATCCTGCTCCGTGGCCGTGGCTCAATCGGCGTAGGTGAGTTCGCCCATTTTGGCGACCTGCCAGCGGCCGGCGATGCGGAAGCCGGTTTCGATTTCCATGAGGCGTCCGGCTTCCCAGAGGAGATAGCCGCCCTTGTGTCGGACGATGACGGACTCGTCGGCGGAGAGGCCGAGTTCGCGGAGGTTTGTGGCGCGCCAGAGCAAGAGGATGTTTTCCTTCGAGCCGTCCACGCGGCGCAGCAGCGCGCAATCGGGTCCCTCGGGATTGGCGTCGCGCAGCTCGCCGATGGCGGTTCCGAGCGTGGCTCGTTTTTGCATCCGGATCTCCCACGCGGGCGGAATGGCGGGGTCGGTCTCGCGGGTCACGCGGACGCGCGAGGCGCCTTCGCCGGTCAGGATCGCGCTTTCGATTTCGGCGCCTTCGCCGTCGAAGGTGCCATTGATCGATCGCTGCACGGCGCCGTCGGGCTGGCGCGCGCCGTCGAGCACCTCGATGTTTTCGCCTGCGCGCGCCACTGTGAAGTGAGCGCGGCTGACGGCGCGGGTGACGCGATCGGCCTCGCGCGAGTTCGAGGGGTGAAACGCGCGGATGACGACATCCGAGGCGCTGCTGCGACCGAAGACGACCGGATCGGTTGAAACGACATGGCAGCGCTCGCCCTTCGGGCCGATGAGCGTGAAGCGGGTGGCGGCGGCGGGTTCGGGCGCGACGATCTTGGGGATGAAAGGAATCGTGGCGTCGAGCGGTTCGTCGTCGCCATCGTCGTTCGCGACTGGAACCGGGGCCGCGGGCGTTTCTTTCGGCGTCTCCTTCGGGGCCTCCGGCATCGGCGGCGGAACCGCCGGCGGAGGTTTCAGCGGGGGTGGCTGGGCGCGCCGCGCGATCTGCTCGCGCAAGGCCGCAAGGCGCGCCGGGGCGTCTTCGATCCCGGCTTCCTGGCAGCGTTTTTCAACCTCCCCGACGCGGGCGGCGTGTCCCGCGGAAAGTTTATTGGCGGCGAGATCGGCTTCGAGTGATTCGAGGGCGGCGAGCGCCTCGCGGCGCGGGAGGATCGCGCGGATCGCGGCGGTGTGGGACTCGACGGTGGCGCGTTCGGCGGCAAAGGCGTCGTCATCCTGGACGGCGGGCGGGACCGGTTCGGCGAGGAGTTTCTCCAACCCGGCCAGGGTGGCGCGCAGCGTCTCGACGTCGATGTGCTCGAGCCGCTCGATCGGAGCGCGGGCGGCGAGGTCCTGCCGGGCGGTTTTCAGGCTGTCGATCGCCTGTCCGACGGCGCGGCGTTTCTGCTCGTCGTCGTGCGCGACGCGCAGGGCGGCGAAGCGGGCCGGCATGCCTTCGAGAAGGCCGCGCGTTTCTTCGTCCTTGCGGCCTCCGAGCCGGGCGCTGAGCGCGGCCCGCCTGCCTTCGAGGGCGCCGAGCGTGGCGAGAAAGTCGGAAGGAAACGCGCCCGCTCCGGTGGCGCTGGCGGCGGACGTGGCTTCGAGCGTGGCGAGTTTGCCGACGAGTTCCTCGATCTCCGCGTCGAAGGCGGGATCGCGCACGAGTCCGGAGTCGGCGAGGCTGTCCTCGGCTTCGGCGACGGCTTCGGTGAGCGCGCGCAGGCCGGATTTCTCGGCGGCGGCGCGGGCATTTTTGAGCGCGCGCGAAGCCCGGGCGGCCTTGCTTTCGGCGAGGGCGGAGTGGACCTCTGCGAGCAGCGCCTTCGCTTCGAGGGCGGAGGCGAGGCGTTCGGCGTCCGCGCCCTGGGCGTTCAGCTCGGCGATCGCCCGGGCGGCGATCATGCGCTCGGGTTTGGAGCCCGCGCTTTCCTTCTGCGTCTCGAGCCCGGCGAGACGCTCGGCGAAGGTCTTGCGGACGGAATCAGCGTCCGCCTCCCCGGGAAGATCGAGGAGGCGGTAAATGGGCTCGAACTCGACGAACACGTGAAGCGGCGCGGTCCGGCCAGCGCCGGACTACTGGACGGCGATGGGCTGGTTGATCTCGATGCGGAAGGCCGAGCCCCAGTCCGTGGTTCCGGAGAATTCCACCCGGTAGTTTCCAGACTGGGTGGCGATTGCGGAGGCTTCCTCACCCGCGCCCGCGGCGAGCTGGCCGCCGTCGGGTCCGGAGATTTTCCAACCCGTGACCTTGAAGCTGCCCTGGCCGGTGCGGTCGGTGAGCTTGAAGGTGGAGCGGACGCCGCCCGCCTCCTGCGTCTGGCCGACCGGAGTGATGGCGAAAGCCCAACGAATGGACTGGCCTTTCTGGATCTGGCCGGAACCCGGGTCGAGCGTCTCACGAATCTCCTCCGTCAGGCGGCCACCCTGATCGCCGAGGTACTTGGTGCCGACGCCCTGGAAATTGGCCGGGAAGTAACGCTCCACCTTCTGGCCGTCGGGAAGCGTTTCCGTGACGATGAATCCTCCGTCCGGGGCCTGGCGAACGTTGGGCGCGAGGGCGCCGCCTCCGCCGCCGGTTGTCGCGCCACCTTGACCGCCGGATGGACCGCCGAAACCGCCGGGGCCTCCCGCGGCGCCACCGGCCCCTGCCGATCCGGCGCCGCCCATGCCCGCCGATCCGGCGCCACCTGCGCCGCCCGAAGCTCCGCCGCCGGTGATCGATGTCGTGACCGTCTGGCCGTTCGGCAGGGTAAGCGTCACCGTGCCGTCACCGTTGTCCTGTCCGCGAACAACTTCTTCGCGTCCGTCGGCGTAGCGAACGATATAGTAGCCGGGCCGCGTGGGGTGCGGCTCCGCGGAGACGACGGTGCTGCTGCCGCTGCCGGGGCCCATGCTCGAGCCGCCCGAAGACGATGGCGGCGGGATGGCGGACCCGGTTGAAAGCGCGTCGGTCAACTGCTCGGCGCGCGTGGTGTCGCCCGAGACGACCGCGTCGCGGTATTGTTGCAGGACGGCTTCGACATTCGTGTCGCCGCGTGCCACGGCGGCTTCCATGGCCTTGAAGAAATCCTTCAATTTGATGCCGAACTTCTCTTCCACGTCCGCGGCGTAGCCTTCGACCACGCGGTAGAGATTGCCGTGTTTGCCGAGCAATGCGCGCTGGCGTTCCATCATCTCTTCCTGCCGGCTGCGTTGGAAGGAATCCCAGCGGCTCTCGCGCTGCATGGCGCCGATCACCTGCGGCATGCGATTGAGCAGCACGCGGTCGCGCACCAGGCCGACGCCGATGTCGAAGACGCGGATCGCGGCGCCGCGCCCGAGGCCGGCCTGCACATCCTTGCGCAGCTCGCCGACGTGGCCCTCGAGCCCCTGGAGGTCGAAATCCACCTGGTCGAGCCGGGAAATGACCTCCTTCAGCGTCAGCGACTCGATTTGATTGGAGGGAACGGCTGCCGAGAGGCCGGAGGTGGAGAAAACTGCGGCCAGCGCAAACAGCGCCACGCCAACGATGCGAGGTATGGGAGATTTCATAGCGCAGGGTGGGACGCGGCATCATGGGTTCGCCATCCGATCCAGCAAGGTGAAAGTTTTAGATTGAGCCGCCGCAGTTCACTGTCTGTCATCAGCTTGGATGGACCATGACTCCGGTTCGACCCTCGCTGCGGAACTGACGGATTGGTTTTGGCGTTCCGGTTTGCAACGCCGGGCGCCGTATTCACTCGGACCTTCCGACTGGCTGCGCACGCTCTACGATGTGCGGGTATCGTTCGCCTCGGTGAAGGAGGGGCTCGAACGCAACCGCCCGGCGATGGCGATCTGGGGCCCGTCACAGACGGGAAAGTCCACGTCCGTGTCCGCCTATCTCGACGCCGGCGCGAAATTCACCGGCGACGCGGCGACCGACGGCGAGGGCTCCGGCATGCACTGGCCCGGGGGCGCGCCGTTCTTCTTCATGGCCCCGCGCGTGGCCGATCTGGAAACGTTGCCGCCGCATCTCACCTCCCGGGTGATCAATCCCTACAACAAGGGCATGGACGGCTCGTCCTGCCTGAGCCGGTTTCTTCCCGGATCGATCGAGAAAGACGCCGCGCCCTACCACGTGAGCGATCCGATGCATCCGGTCGAGGTGTACCTCGTCACGCCCGACGATCTCTGGCATGCGCTCGCGCGCGGCTTCAGCACGGAATGCGTCACCAAGGTCGGCCGCCGTCCCGGGCAATGGACGCTGGAGCGTTTCAAACGCGAGGTGAAGGCCGCGATCCAGAAGGCGCCGGAGAAACCGCCCGCGATCTCCCGCGACGCCTTCGAGCGGCTGCACGCGCTGGCCGGCGTGCTCGATGATCTCGCGCAATCCGACGATCCCACTTTCGAGGCGCTGGGCGCGGATGGCGAGGCATGGCAGGCGGCTTTGCGCGCGCTTTTCGAGGAGCCGCGCCTGATATGCGATCCGGCGATCGTCGATGACCTCGCCGCGCGGGTGTTCTGGGAAGGCGCGTCCGCCATGACGGAGTGGTACAACCGCATGGCCGACACCTGGCGTCGCCTCGCCGGGCCGGGCGGGCAGTGGGACGGCAAGCGTGTGCTCTGCTCGCTCGAGGCGGCGGGCGTTTTCCTCAACATGGGCGCCTGCGTCGTCGCCTACCAGCCGCGCGAGTCGAACCCGAACTCGCCGACCGCGATCATCCAGGATCGCATCGCGCGGCTCTCGTATGCGATCGACGGGGACGTCGTGCGCATCGGCTGCAACGGCGCGGGCCAGCCGCTCGGCGCGAGCGCGGACGAGTTTTCCATCATCCAGGGTCTGGTCTGGGAACTCGTCATCCCGATCAATCTCGCGAACCTTCCGGAGAAGCCGTTTCCGGACGCGCCGGAAAAGCCGAACACCCTGCGCGAGTTTCTCGAGGTCGCCGACCTGCTCGACTTCCCCGGCGTGGGCAACGAGACCAAGGCGCTCGAAAACCGCATCGTCCTCGACGAGGCCGACATCCGCGAACTCAAGGCGAAGGCCGCCGCTTCCGACGCCACGCCGCAGGATCGCGAGCGCGCCACGCGGTGCTTCAGTCCGCTGTTGTTCTTCAAGGAGATCGTGAAGCGCGGCAAGACGGCCTCGATCGTCTCGACCTACGCCAAGCGGCTGTCGATCGACGGCTTCAGCATGTTCCAGGGCCTGCGCGGCTACGCGTGCCCGAATGCCGATCAGCTCATCAACGGCATCAAGAGCTGGTGGAAACACCTCGCCCCCGAATACTTCGCGCAGCCGCAGGGCGAGAGCCCGTATCCGCTCAACCTCGTCCTCACCTGGTGGGCGCGGCAGCTCAACCTCGCGGTCAATCCCAACGACTCCAACATCTACGGCGTGATCGACGGCGTGGTGAACAACCTCGGCCGCATCAAGGAGCCGGACGTCTGCGTGACTTTCGCCATCCACGACCACGCCTCGCCCGACCGCGATCAGGCGGAGTTGAAGCTCGACTTCAATCCCGGCTCGCAGCGCTACGAGAACCTCCACCGCGAGAAGGCGTTCGCGCGGCAGTTCCAGCGCGAGGTCAGCCGGAAATCCTTCGACGCGATGATCACCGACGAGGTGACCGGCGGCGCGGAGTTCTTCTTCGCCGAGGCGGTGAAACAGATGAAAACCTGCCGCCAGGGCGGCGGGAAATCCCGTATCGATTTTCTGAATACACGCGCGGGCGAGGCGGCCCAGCGCCTGCTGACCCTCCTCGCCGTGCGCGACCTCGTGCCGCAACCCAAGCCGCGCGACGATCGCCGCGAGCACCTCGAAAAATTCCGCGGACGCCTGCGCGAGATCCTCGCCGCCGCGCCGGAGGAGGATCTGCTCGAGCTCAACCACGGCCTGCGCGAACTGCTCAACATCCGCTCGAGCGACCTCCTGCCGCTGCCGCGCGGCGCGGACGAGGTGAACGCGGAGTTCGTCGAGACGCAGTTCCGCGCCTGGGGCGAGGCGCAGAGCAGGCGCTTCGAAAGCGAGCCCGGCTTCCGCCGGCTCGTCCACAAGCTGGGCCTCGAAGAGCAGGGCGCGGTGCGCGAAGTCACGCTCGCGCTCGGCCAGTCGGTCGCGCCCGACTTCGGCAAGATGGCCGACTGGCTCGCCCGCATCATCCGCTACCACGACGGCCGCGAACGCAACGACCTCGGCCGCCTCCTCGCCTTGCAGATGGGCAATGCCGTCGTCCGCGGAAACAACCGCCAGCGACGCGATCCGGGAGACGATGATTTCGACGACGAGTCGTCCTCCTCGAAGAAGAAGGCGGTGTCGCCCTATCGGGATTATTTCCTCATGCCCTTCGCGGGCGAGAAGGCGCAGCTCGATCAGCTCATCCAGCGCCAGATCAAACCGCAAAAGCGTCCGGATCAGCCGGGCGACACGGAACTCGCCGCGCTGCTGAAGCGCTTCGAATCGAAACTCACGGCCGCCACCCCACAGACCGCCGAGGCCGGCGCATGATGCTCCCGGGCGTGAACAGCAGCGCATCCCATCTTCTCCCCGCCTTTCCTCGCAGCTCCGCCCTCCCGGCCCGGGCGGCGGGAGCGACTTTCTGTGGGAGCGGCTTCAGCCGCGATGCGAAAGTCGAACGCATCGCGGCTGAAGCCGCTCCTACCTCAAGCCCGACGCAACCTGCGGATCGCCCTCCGATCACCTGAATTGCCGCCCCATGCCTGACGAAGCCACGTCCCCGGTCACCCTCCGCGTTTTTCCAAACTCGGGGCATCAATATTTCGTCGTCCGGCTGAAGGATCTCCTTCCGAACCGCGACGAGGATTTCCTTTCCCGGCTCGCCCGGCAGAACCGCGAGCCCTGGAAGCCATGGAGTGAATACACGCCGTGGATCCTGTATCAATACGCCGTCATCAACGAGGCCGGCGACGACGTGCCCGTGTTGAAGATGGCGGTCGAAACCAACCTCGGCCTTCCCTCGCGCGGTCTGGTCTTCGACGCCGAGGACACGCCGGTCGCCGATCCGCCGGATCAGGATACCGTCGTGCTGCCTTACGCGTCGATGGACGAGGCCTCGATCCAGTCCGACTACAAGCACGGCATCATCACCCTGCGCCAGCTTCCGAACAAGGAGGGCCGCCCGCTCGACATGGAGTTGCGCATCCACTGGCCCAAGCGCGGCGGCTTCGATCCGGTCGATGTCGATCTCATCGTCGATCTGGGCAACACCCGCACCGTCGCGCTGTTGCTCGAGACGCCCGGTCAGGATCCTTCCACGCGGCGATTCGAGAAACGCGTGTCCATCCTGCGCTTCGTCCCGCGCGGTTCGCCCTACGAGCCGCCCAGCGGTGTCTCGGGCGACCGGCTTCTTTTCGACGACTGCGCGATCATCGATTCGTGGATGCTGCTGCACCGCACGCAGTTCGCGCACCTCGAGCCTCCGAAAAACACCTCGCGGCTCTCCACCCACTACATCCCGGATGGGGCCGACAAGGACGGCAAGCCGCTCTATGCCGTGCGCCGGCACCTGCCCCACACGTTCGTCGAACTCTCGCCTGCGATCATCGGCGGCGGCAAACGCTCGCCCGACGGCGTGAGCAAGATCATCTCGCAGGTCCCGCTCGATCGCGACGCGCGTTTCCAGCTCAGCTCGCCGAAACGTTACGCGTGGGACGACGAGCAGCAGGGCTTTCGCGGCGGCACCTTCTGGCGGCAGATTCCGAACGACACGGACGAGCAGTTGCCGGATTTCTTCGACGATCTCGGCGGCCTCTTCCGCTACTTCATGGATCCCAGCGGGCAGGACTGGGACATCGACGCGCCGCCGGGCGACCGCGAGTTCCGCGGCATGCCGTTTCCCAATTCGCCGGCCTCCTACCCGCGAAACGCCGCGGTGTGTTGGTTCGCGCTTTCGATTTTCGAAGTCGCGCACCGCCAGATCAATTCCGAGCGCTACCTCGCGCTCATGGGCCGCGAGACGCTGCCACGCCGGTTGCGCCGCGTGCGCGTGACCTTCCCGACCGGCTGGACCAGCGAAGAGCGCGAGCGTTATCTCCAGCAATGGGAACGCGCGATCAAGCTCTTCACCCTCACGCGCTTCGAGGATCATCGCCCGGTCTCGCTCGTTCCGCGGCAGGAGGGAGGAAACCGTCCGGTGCTGACCGATCGTCCGCTCGACGAAGCGGTTTGTTCGCAGCTTCCGATCCTTTATTCCGACGTCACCGCGCTGCGCAACGACGTCGAGGGGTGGATCGATCTCTTCGGCCGTGAGGACGGCGTCACGGTGATGAATGTCGACATCGGCGGCGGCACGACGGACGTCGCGATCCTCAACTACGAGGCGGCGCGCCTCAGCCAGAGCGACCCGACCGTGCGCGCGGGCGCCGGCAGCATCGTGCCCCGATTGCTTTTCCGCGACGGCTACACGATCGCCGGCGACGTCCTGGTGAAGCGCATCATCGAGGAGATCCTGCTTCCCGTCTGGCTCAAGGTCTCGAGCCAGGGCCAGTACGAGTACGTGCCGGATGCGAAGAGCTGGATCAAGCGCCTGTTCCTCAATCCCGGCGCGGCCGAGTTCTCGAACGTCGATCCGCGCGCGTCCACGCGCATGATGCGCGTGGTGCGGCTCGTCTTCATCCCGATCGTCAACCTCTGGCTCACCCGCTTCGGCAGCGCCGAGGCGGACTCGGGTCCGGTCCGGCCGGTTTCGATCGATGAGGCGCTGCGCGCCGAGCTGATCGACAAGAACACGCTCAACGACCTCAACCAGCTCGTCGATGCCGTCGTCCGCTCGAAGTGCGAAAACGGCTCGCAATGGGAAGGCCCGGCCTTCGCCTTCGAGAACATCGAGCTGGCGTGCGACCGCGCCGCGCTCGAAGCCTGCGTGGATTCGGTCTTCGGCGAGTTGTTCGATTCGCTCGCGCCGCTCGCCGGCCGGTTCGACATCGACCTCGCGATCATCTCGGGAAAGCCGTCCGAGCTGCCGCGCATCCGCGACCTGCTCGTGCGCCGTTTCCCATTGCTGCCGCAGCGCATCATCCACGTGAAGAACTTCGCGGTCGGGAGTTGGTATCCGTACCGCTCCTTCGAGGACGGACGCATCGTCGACGCCAAGACCTGCACGGTCGTCGGCGCCGCCCTTTACGAGGACATCACCAACGGCCACCTCGAGGGCTTCTCGATCATCCCCGAGGAAAACAAGCGCGTGCCCCGCCGCTACACCTGGGGCATCGTGACCGAGAGCGGCGCGACGGAGGATTTCCACAAGCATTACCTCTTCACGCCCGCCGACTATCCGCCGGCGGACGACGGCGTCACGGAAATCGTTTCGCCGCCGAAGACGTTCACGTTGCCGGTCAACTGTCGGATCGGCCGCCAGCTCACGCGGTTGCGCGAGGTTCGGGCGGAGCCGGTCTACGAGTTGCGCTGGATTCCCAGCAACACGCCGCCCGTGCCGGGCGCGGTCGCGCGCGTGACGCTGCGCTGGACCTCGAAACTGGGCGAGGGCGAGAAGCTCGAGCTGGTTTCCGTCGAATCGCATCCCGACTTCCCGATGGTGCTGCCGGAGGATGTCTCGATGCGCCTGAACACGCTGCTCGCAACCAGTTTCTGGCTGGATGAGCCGCGCTTCGAAGCCGAGAACCTGTTTGCCTGAAGACCGACGATGAAACCGCCGGTTGCGATGGGAATTGAAGGCCGTGCTGGATCAGGGCCGATTTTTTCTCCGACCTTTGGAGTGCGGCGACTTGTCGCCGCTTTCCAAAAGGGCCGCGATTCCCGCGCGTCCACTCCTTCTCTTTGCGCGCTGCTGCTGGTCCTCGTCACCGGAAGTTTCGTTTCGATCGGACGCGGAGCTGAGTCAGGTCCGGCTGCGCCCGAAGAGAAACCGGCCGAAACCGCCGCCGCGCCCGTCGATCTCGCGCCGGTGGTGAAACAGGTGGGCGCGCTTGAGACTTCGATCGCCGAAGCGCGAGAAGCCACGGCGAAGGAATCCGCCGCCACCACCGCGGCGCTGGCGGAATTGAAGGAGGATCTCGCCGCTCTGCGCGAGCGTCTCGGCCCGCCCCGCGCCGCTTCCGGCGCGGAGGCGCCCCAGGCCAGGAGGCTCGACCAGATCCAGGACGGAATCGGTGAACTGAAACGCGTGCTCGGCGCGAGCACCGCGTTTCAGTACCCGCGCCTCGCCGCCGTTCTTTCCGGCGTGGCGGCGCTGCTCGCGCTCATTGCCATCGTCGCCATTTTCTGGATACGCCCGGGCTCCGGCGGCCGCTCCGCGGTGCCCGGGAGCGTGACGCGCAAACTCGAGGACATCCACAAGGCCGTCGGCGCGCTCGGATCCGGCGCAAGCGACAGTTCAGGCGGCGCGAAGCCCGCGGCGGATGTGGCCGCCACGCTCGTGCAGGCGACGAACGCCTTGCGCGCCGCGACGGAGAAAAACGCGCGGGAGCAAAATGAGTTGTCCGCGCTGGTCGAGCAGTTCCAGTCCGTCGGCTCCGGCTTGCAGCCCGCGCTCGACGCGCTCGGCGCGCGCCTCGCCGAGATCGAGCAATCACGCGTCGCCCTCGCCGATGAACGCGCGGCCTTGGAGCGCGACAAGGCCGACCTCGCCGCATACGCCGAGGCGAGCGCGACCGAGAAGCAACGCGCCGCCGGCGAGGCTTCCGCGACGGCGGAGAAGTTGCAGACCGTCGAATCGCGGCTCGCCGCCTACGATGCGTTGTGGCCCGAGGCGTTTCACGGCAACGGTCCGCTTGCCGCCGCGAAGGATCGTGTCGTCGCCGCGCTCAGCGCCGGGCGCGCCGAGGCCGGCGATCTTTACGCCGCGCTGGTGCGCTGGCACATGGTCCGCTCGCTCGCGGAGAAGGACCGCGATCAGTGGATCGACGCCGCCGATGCCGTGGGCCGCGCCAGCCAGGCATTTCTCGCGAAAGAGCCGGCCGACGATGCCACCGCGGCGGAGCAACTCGAGCGCGCCCAGCTCTGGACGCGCTCGATCAAGACGCCGCTCGAACAGGCGTTTCCCGAGCTGAAGCTCAACGCCGTCTATGCCGGCGACCGTTTCGACACCGACCGCATGGAGGCGATCAGCTCCATCTCCGGCGGGCGGCAGACGGTGCATCGCGCGCTCTCCTGGTCCATCCTCGAGAAAACTCCCGAATCCACCCGCGTCGTCCGCCGCGCGCAGGTGATCACCGCTTGAGATTGAATTGCACAGAAGGCAACGAAGAGAACGAACGGCGAAGCGCCTGGACTGGAATGGAATCACCGATGCCTCGATCTCCTGCCAATCGATCGAATGACAGCCATGCCTTTGTTCTCTTCGCTGCCTTCTGCGCGCTGTTCTGTTTAGTTTGAATCCGCTATTGTCGCGTCGAGACTCTCTCCCCCTTCTCCGTCATGGCTGAAACTTCCCCTCCTCCTCCGCCCGCCGGCAAGGCGCCGACTCCTGCTCCTGCTCCCTCTTCCGCGCCCGCCGCTCCCCAGCCGCCATCCACGCGCGAGTTGCGCCCGCCGCCCTACATCCTGCGCACGCCCGACGGGCTCGCCTCGTATTTCGATCGCGAGAACTACCGCATCATCATGTCGTCGCACGAGCCGATCGCCGCGTTTCTCGCGCCGGCCAAACTCGTCGAGGACAAAACGCCCCAGCCCGGCCATGCGCGGCAGCGCATCGAGTACGATTTCTCCGGTCTCGATGCCTCGACATTCGCGCCGCTCGAAGGCGTCCCTTCCAGTCTGCTCGCGGGTTTCGAGGCGGCGGTGAAGGCATTTTACGCCCGCGTCGATGATCCCGCCTCGAAGGCGACCGACCACGAGAAGCGCCTGCGCCGCGGCTTCCGCGTGCCGGATCCCGACAAGGAAAAGGACGCCTATTGGGTCCACGGTCCGCGCGACGACCGCAAGCTGCTCATCCTCTGGGGTTGCGAGATGGTTCGCGGCACGGCGCTCCCGCTCGCTTCGCGGCCCGAGGCTGGCGGCGCGCAGGGCGTCCTCGAAAAACTCCGCACGCGCGGCATGCCCTGGCAGATCCTCCAGCGCGAGGCCGTCGCCCTCGTGATCGAGCGCAAGCGGCCCCTCGCCGCTTTTCTCGGCACGGCAGTGCGCGATCGCGCCGGCGCGATCACCGCCGTGATCCACGGCGGAAAGAACATCCCGAAGGACAAGCTCAAGCCGCTCAAAAACATCGGCGCGGGCGAGATCGGCCGCTTCGAGAAGGCGGTGAACGATTTCTACGCCGGCGCGCAGGACGGCGCCGAGGGCGTGACCGCTTACGAGAAGGAACTCCGCCGCGCGCTCCGCCTGCCCGATCCGGACAAGCGTCCCGGCCAGTATTTCACGCACGGGGGCAAACTCCTTGTCGTCATCCAGGGAGACGAAACTCCCGACGCCGTTCTCTGCCCGGGTTCGGATGCGACGATTCCGCTGCCGCCCGAGGAGAAGGGCGCCGACGGCGCGACGTTCGTGCCCGAGACCGTGCTCGACAAGCTTCGCCGCCGCGCCACGCCGGTGAAGGCGCGCATCATCATGGCCGCGGTCGCCGCGCTCATCGTCGTCGCCGCGCTCGTCGCGCTCGAGGTCTTTGCCGACCGCACCGCGCCGAAGATCGTGCGCGTGCTGGCGGAAAACGATCCAACGACCGTGCGCGTCGAGTTCGACGAAAGGATCGACGCCGATTCGATCGAGGGCACGACCGATATTCCGGAGCCGATCCGGGTGCGCGCGCCCGGCGGGCGTTACGTGGCCGTGAGTTCGGTCGCCGTGAGCGCGAACGATCCGAAGATCGTCGAGCTGAAGGTCGAGCCGCTGGGCGAGGGGAGTTACGAAATCGTCTTGAAGGGCGTGCGCGACACCTCGCGCAAGGCCAACACTGTCGCCCCGGACACGACGAAGGCGTTCGAGTTCAGCGACACCCTGCCGCCCGAACTCGCGGGCGTGTCCGCGCACGGCGAGGATCCGACGAAACTGGTCCTCCTCTTCAACGAGCCGCTCGATCCGCGGTCGGTGCGCGATCGCAACAACTACCAGATCCCCGGCTTCAACGTCCGCGGCGCCGAGGCCGGCAAGACACCCGACCAGGTCGTGCTCACCGCCGACAAACCCTTCGAGAACCGCGCGCGCTACAGCATCGCCATCGACGGCCTTGCCGATCGCGCGCTCAACACCCCCAGCCCCGCGATCGCGCGCGACTTCGACTACGTGGACACGATCCCGCCCGCGCTCGAACGCGTCGATGCCTCGGCTTCGCAGGTGAAAGTGCAGCTCGTCTTCTCCAAACGCCTCGGCGGCGGCGCGGCCAACCCGGGCCTCTACACGGTCGAGGCGCAGGGCCAGGAAGGCTGGAGCCCGCTCGAGATCCGGATCGCGCGCATCCCGGACGAGCAGAAACCGGTCGTGGAACTGATCACCGCGCCGTTGAAAAACGGCGTGCTCTACCGCGCCGTGGCCAGGGGAGTGCCCGACCGCGCCGAGCCGCCCAACATCCTCGCGCAGACGGAGCCGGCGCAGTTCCGTTACGCCGGCCAGGAGGACAAGACCGCTCCCGGCCTCGGCCGCCCGCGAGTGCGCGAGGGCACGAACAACCGCGAGATCGAGGTCTCGTTCAACGAGGAGGTCACTTCCGAAACCGCCCTGCGCGCGGAGAACTACAGCTTCATCGAGAACGCGCCGCCGATCATCGAGGCGGACACGGCCGACGGAGCCATGGTTCGCTCCGTCATCCTGCGCACGGCCAGCCCGCTCGCGCAGGGCAGCCGCCTCACCCTGCGCGCGAACGGGCTGACGGATTTCGTGGGCAACGTAAATGCCGACGCCGTCTCCGAGCAGTTCTGGGTCAGCGGCATGGGCATCCCGGAAGACACGACCTTGCGGATCGTGTCAGCCGCGGCTGCCGCGAACGGCACGCAGGTCAAGATCACGTTCAACGAGAACATCAGCGCGGAAACGGCGTCGCAGGTTTCCAACTTCAGCATCGCCGGCGGCAAGCGCGTCGCCCGCGCCGAATGGAGTTCGAGCGCGCCGAAGGAAGTCACGCTCCACCTCGACGGCAGCACGCCGCTCACCCGCGGCAACTTCGCCGTCACCGCCCGCAACCTCACCCTTTCCGAATTGCCGGATTTCCTGCAGCACACCGTTACGGCGTCGGTGAACGTCAACTGATCGCGCCGAGGCTCCCCGACCTTCGACCTGCCTCCGTCTGTCTCCTGACGCCTGACCCCTGACTCCTGCCCACCGAAATGCCTCCTTCCGACCTCGATTTCGGCGCGACCATCCGGGCGTTTTCGTCCGGACAACGGGTGTTTTCCCGTTTCTCGCTCGTGCGCCTGCTCGGGCGCGGAGGCATGGGCGTGGTCTGGCTCGCGAAGGACGACAAGCTCGAGCGCGAGGTGGCGTTGAAATTTCTGCCCGAGGCCGTCGCGCTCGATCCGCGCTCGGTCGACGACCTGAAGCAGGAAACGCGGCGCAGCCTCGAGCTGACGCATCCGCACATCGTCCGCATCTACGACTTTTTCGAGGACAACAACGCCGCCGCGATCTCGATGGAGTTCGTCGAGGGCGGCAGCCTGGCGCGGCTCGCGGTCGATCAGCCGCTGCGCTGTTTCGAGCCCGCGCAGATCATCCAGTGGCTGCGCCAGCTTATCGACGCGCTCGAGTACGCGCACACCAAGGCGAAGATCGTGCATCGCGATCTCAAGCCGGCCAACCTCATGATCTCGGAGGAGGGCGATCTCAAGATCACCGACTTCGGCATCTCGGCCACCGTGACGGATTCGATGACGCGCGTGAGCCGCCTGATGTCCTCGGGCGCGACGCCGGCCTACTCGAGCCCGCAGCAGGTCATGGGCGAAAGGCCCTCCGCCGCGGACGACATCTATTCGCTCGGCGCCACCATCTTCGATCTCGTCACGGGCAAGCCGCCGTTTCACACCGGCAATCTCCTCGTGCAGGTGCAGTCGAAGATGCCCGACACGATGCGTCAGCGTCGCGAGGAGCTGGGCGTGAAGGGCGGCGCGATTCCCGAGAGTTGGGAACGCGTCGTCGCGGCCTGCCTCTCGAAGGAGCCCTCGCAGAGGCCCGCTTCCGCGCGCGCGATCCTCAACGGCCTGGAGGGTGGCGTCGTGGTCGTCGGGAAGGATGCCGCGATCGTGGGCGGGAAGGCGCCGCCGCTCCCCGCGGGCGAGAAGCAAAACACCGCCGACCCTGAAGGTTCGGGCGACCTCGCGGGAAAGGCCGCCGGCTTCGGCCTCGCCTTCGCCATGCTGAAGGGCGTGCGCACCGTCGGCGGATTTGGGCGCTGGTTCGCCGCGCTCCTCTTCGGCCGCGCCGGGCTGCTGCCATGCCTCGCCGCGATCGCGCTTCCGATTCTGCTGCTGTTGCTCGTTTTTCTGTTGTTCCGATCGCCGGACAAACCGGAGGTGGTTTTCAACCAGCCCTCGTATCCAGATTCTGGTGACGGGCCGGCCTTCGTCGTGGCTCCGCCCGCGCAGGCGGATCCGGCGGCGCAGGTGGCGTTCAACCCGCCGGCGGCCACAAGCGGGACAACGGCTCCGGCTTCCGCCGCCACGGGCTCGCCGTCTTCGATCTCCACCCAGCCGGCCGGAGGGCCGAGCTCGTTTGGCGGCTCCACCTACGGGCCGCCCCCGCAAAGCCCGCCCGCGAGCGCGAACAGCGGTGGCGGCTCCAGCCCCCGCGTCGAGCCGGCGCCCGTGGTCGCGCCTCCGCCCATGCCGGCCACCGGCTCGGTCGAGGTCACGAGCGAGCCGTCCGGCGCGACGGTGGTGGCCGAGGGACGCGAGATCGGACGCACGCCGCTGGCGTTGCGGAGTGTGAAGACGGGCTACATCGAGCTGGCGTTGCGCCTGCCCGGCCATGAGGAGACAGTCGTGAGCGGTCGCGTTCGCGAGGATGAAACCACGCGCCTCTCGACCGCGTTGAAACCCATCCGCGCGGCGGCCGGGCGCGAAAACGTCGTCACGGTGCCGGAACTCGGGATCAACCTGCTCTGGCTGCAGCCCGGCGAGTTCACCCTCGGCAGCCCCGCAAGCGAATCGGGACCGGACAGCGATGAGCAGCCGCAGACGCGCGTGCGTTTCACCAGGGGCTTCTGGATCGCCGTCACGGAGACCACGCAGGGTCAGTGGCGCGCGCTCATGAACAGCAATCCCAGCGGCAACAAGAGCGCCGGCGATCAGGCCCCGGTGGAGCGTGTTTCCTGGGACGACGCCGCGCGATTCTGCGCGCGGCTGAACGAGCGCGAGCAAGCCGCCGGCCGCGTGCCCACGGGCTACGCCTACCGGCTGCCCACCGAAGCCGAGTGGGAGTACGCCTGCCGCGCCGGCACGTCGGGCCCGCACGCGGGCAACCTCGCGCAGATCGCGGTCACCGGGGGCCGGGCGACACGCCCCGTCGCGTCGATGCAGCCGAATGCGTGGGGGCTCCACGACATGCACGGCAACGTGGCGGAGTGGACGAGCGGCTGGTACGGCCCCTATCCGGGCGGAACCGTGGACGACTACGCCGGCCCGCGGGGTGGAAAGGTGCACGTGTTTCGCGGCGGCTCCTACAGCTCCTCCGCGCGCAGCACGCGCGCCGCCTACCGCGGCTGGGTCAGCGGCTCCACGGCGGACAGGGACCGCGGTTTCCGCGTCGTCCTCGCGCCCGTGGGCCGGTGAAGGGGATGGCGTTTTTTCGAGCGGCATGAGCGCGAGCGCGATCGAATGGGCCGGGCGCACGGATGCGGGCCGGGCGCGCGAGAACAACGAGGATGCCTTCGGCGTTTCGCGGCTCGAGGAGAACGGCGCCCCGGCGGCGATGGAGCTGTCGGGAAACGCCGTTTCGATGCCCGCGCGCGGCCTGCTCTTTTCGGTGGCCGACGGCGTGGGCGGCCAGAGCGCGGGCGAAGTCGCGAGCGCGTTGGTGGTGGTCGCGGTCGCGGAGGAACTTGCGCGCTTCGAGGAGCCTCCCGAGCCGCTGGCCAGCCGCGAATGCGGCAACCGGCTCGAGACGGCGGTGCGTCGCACGAATGGCCGCGTCCGCCAGGAGGCCGCCGCCGATCCGGCGAAGAAGGACATGGCCGCGACCCTTTCCTGCCTCTGGGCGCTCGGCCGCCGCGGTTTTTTTGCGCAGGTCGGGGACAGCCGCCTCTATCGGTTTCGCGCGGGTGAACTCCTTCAGCTCAGCCACGACCAGTCGGAGGTCGGCCGCGCCGTGCGCGCCGGCAGGATCTCGGAGGCAGACGGCAAGCTCACGATGGGGCGCAACCTGCTCGACCAGGCGCTCGGCCTGCGCGACGAGACGCTCAAACCCGAGATCGACTGGATCGAGATCCTGCCGGGCGATGTGTTTCTGCTCTGCTCGGACGGCCTCATCGATCGCCTCCACGACAGCGACCTCGCCGCCTGCCTGAGCGACTCGCTCGGCCGCGGCGACTCGCTCGCGGCGGCCGCGGACGCGCTCATGCGCCGGGCGGACGAATCGCAGAGCCGCGACAATGTCACCGTGCTGCTCGTTCGCGCCGGTGGTGTTTCGCCTGCGCAAACCGCCGCCGCTTCCGCGACGCCACCCGTCGTCCTTGCGCCGCCGGCGCCATTGGAGACGGGACTCCGTCGTTTCCCGGTCGCGGCGCTGGTCGTTGTCGCGAGTCTCGCCGCCGCGATCGGTTTCGCCGCAGGCTGGCTTGTCGCGCGCTGACAGGGAAACGGCGAAGAAAGAAACGAAACCCCAAGAGCCGCGCGCCGCTCTTCGAGTGGCCCTCGCTGCTTCCTCGCGGCGGCTCTTCAGCGCGCCGCGGAATACCGATCGAACTGTCCCTGCAGGTCCTTGCGCAGGTACCGCAACCAGCGCGTGGGCTGGAACGGCTTCACCCGCTCGCCGCGGCGGTTGAGATCCCAGCCGTAGGAGTAGATCTCCACCGCTTCGCCTCCGAAGCGCATCGTCACCGTGGCCTCCGCGCCACCGTGCACGAGGTGGCCGACGACGCGCCGGTCCGTCTTTTGCTCCACCGTCCACCCCCGGCCGAGGAACACTTTGGCGAGCATGTCCTGGATGTCCTCCTTCGACATGCCCGCGGGAATGGGGATGCGGTCGAAAAACTCGCCCAGCTCCTCCTCGTCCCTGTCCTCCTGGGCGATCACGGGCTCCGGGAAAATAAACGCGGCGGCAGCTCCGAGGGTCATGAGCGTGAAAAGAAAATGGCGCAGGGTGTTCATCGGCGGTGGGGGATGGTCCGCGCACCCTAGCCCGCGGTCGAAGCGGGCGGCAACCGTTTTTACCCCGGTGATCGAAACGGGACGGCGCAGGCTGGTCGGACTGGGGGCGCGCAGCGTCGCCGCAGGCGCGGGCTCCCGCGCGTCCATCTGCATCCATGCTTGTCCGGCGCGGATGCTTGGGGAAAAATCAGGTGTGTTCGCGATGTCCTGCAACCTCCGCAAACGATGAAGGCCTGGATGCTCCTGCCCGACGACTCCCGGGTCGACATCGGCTCGAACTGCCAGATCGGCCGCGCCCCCGGCAGCGACATCCGCGTCGACACCGCGGAGGTTTCCCGCCGCCACGCCTTCATCCACGTGCAGCAATCGGAGACCGAGATCGAGTATTGGCTCGCCGATCTCGGCAGCACCAACGGCACGATCCGCAACGGCCGGCGGGTGACGATCCCCTGCCGTTTGCGCGACGGCGATCACGTCGTCATCGGCGGTTGCCGCATGGTTTTCCATACGGACGACACGCCGGGACAGGCGCGGGTGGCGGAGGAGGTCGCGGCGACCGTCACGCTTCAGGCCTCGCGCTACTGCTGGCTGGTGATGCTCGACATCAAGGGCTTCACCAAAATCACCCAGACCATGCCGCCCGAGGCGCTCGGCCGCACCGTCGGCACCTGGCTGCGCCGGACGCGCGACGCGATCGAGTCCGTCGGCGGCATCGTGGACAAGTTTCTCGGCGACGCCATCTTCGCCTACTGGGAAGCCGGTCCCGACACGGGCAAGAGCGTCGCCCAGGTTCTCGGCAAACTGCAGATCATGCAGAGCGAGCGAGCGCCGGATTTTCGCATCGTCGCGCACCTCGGCCCCGCGCTCCTCGCCGGCGGCGCGGGCGGAGCCAACAACGTCTCCGGGCTCGAGGTCATCTACGTTTTCCGGATGGAAAAAGTCGGCGCCGGCCTCTCGCTCGACTCGATCGTGAGCGAGCCGGCGAAACAGGCGCTGGAGGCGCTCGTGCCCTTCGAGCCGGTCGGCGCGCATCGCCTCGATGGCTTCAGCGGCGAGCACAACCTCTTCCAGTTCGCGAAACTGAGCACCACCACGGAACCGCACCGCCGCTGAGCGCCGTCTGGCGCCCGCGCTCCAAATGGAGACCCTTGTCCGTCCCGAACGTTGACGCCCCGCGCCCCTCGCGGCGAGATCGTCGCATGGCATCGGCGCCCCGGAAACTGGAAGGCAAACGCGCGCTCGTCACGGCCGGCGCGCAAGGCATCGGGCTCGCGATCTGCCGCCAGCTCGCGGCGGCGGGCTGCGACGTGTTCATCCACTACCGGAGCAGTCGCGCGCCCGCGGAGGCGTTTTGCGAAGAGGCGCGAACCGCCGGCGTGCGCGCCGCCTGCGCAGGCGCCGATCTCACGGAAGCGGAGGAGTGCGAGCGGCTCGTGGACGAGGCCGTCGCCTTCCTCGGCGGGCTCGATGTCCTCATCAACAACGCCGGCTCGCTCGTCGCCCGGCGCGCGCTCGCGGACGCCGACGACGCCTTCTGGGCCGAGGTCATGTCGCTCAACCTCGGCAGCGCGCGCCGCGTCTCGCGCGTCGCCGTGCCGCACCTCGCCGCCGCCGCGCAGGCGGGCGGGGGCGCGAGCATCGTCAACCTCTCCTCCCTCGCCGGCCGCAAGGGCGGGCACGCCGGCTCGCTCGCCTATTCCACCGCCAAGGGCGCGATCCTCACCTTCACCCGCGCGCTCGCCGCCGAACTCGGCCCGCAAGGCATCCGCGTGAACGCCCTCGCTCCGGGGCTGATCCTTGGCACCCGGTTTCATGACACACACACGACCGGGGAGTCGCGGCGCGAGACGGTCGCCGGCATCCCCCTCGGTCGCGGCGGCTCGCCCGACGACGTCGCCCGCGCGGCCGTCTTCCTCGCCAGCGAGTACGACGGCTTCATCACCGGCGCGACCCTCGACATCAACGGCGGCGTTTACATGGCGTGATCGCGCTCCGCGGCCCGCTCCGGGCCATGGCGGCGGCGTTTTATGGGTTGCCTTTCACCGCGACGCCATGAACGTCTGTTCACCTGATGCAATCCTCGACGATCGAGCCCGCCCGCGCCTTGTTGCGCGATCGATTCGGATTTTCGGCGTTCCGGCCGGGGCAGGAGGAAGTGATACAGCATCTGCTCGCCGGGAGGTCGTCGCTGGCGGTCTTTCCCACCGGGAGCGGCAAGAGCTTGTGCTATCAACTTCCCGCGCTGCTGCTGGACGGGCTCACGCTGGTCGTGTCGCCCCTGATCGCGCTGATGAAGGATCAGACGGATTTTCTTCTCGCGCGCGGGATCGAGGCGGCGCGTCTGGACTCGAGCGTGTCGCAGGAGGCCTTCGCCGGGATTCAGGATGCGCTGCGCGCCCGTCGTTTGAAACTGCTATATGTCGCGCCGGAACGCTTCGCCAACGAGCGTTTCCTCGCCCGGCTGAAAACGCTCTCGATCGATCTCATGGTCGTCGACGAGGCGCACTGCATATCGGAGTGGGGCCACAACTTCCGGCCCGATTATTTGAAGCTCGCGCGCATCGCGCGCGAGCTGAGCGTCGGGCGCGTGCTGGCGCTGACCGCCACCGCCACGCCGGGCGTCGCGCGGGACATCTGCCGCGAGTTTGCCATCGCGCCGGAAGCGCATGTCCACACCGGCTTTTACCGGCCCAATCTTCATCTGCGCGCGACAGCCTGCCCCGCGGGCGGGCGCATCGGCATCCTGATCGAGCGGCTGAAGTCGCGGCCGCGCGGCCCCACGATCGTTTATGTGACTTTGCAGAAGACGGCCATGGTCGTGGCCCACGCGCTCGCGCAGGCGGGCTTCCCGGCCGAGGCGTATCACGCGGGCATGGAGGCGGACGCGCGCGAGGCCGCGCAAAACCGGTTCATGGCCGCCGCGGACGGCATCGTCGTCGCCACGATCGCGTTCGGGATGGGCATCGACAAGGCGGACATCCGCGCGGTGTATCACTTCAATCTTCCGAAAAGCCTGGAAAACTACGCGCAGGAGATCGGCCGGGCCGGGCGCGATGGCAGGCCGTCGCGCTGCGAGATCCTCGCGGCCGGCGAGGACCTCACCGTGCTCGAGAACTTCACCTATGGCGACACGCCCGCGCCCGAGGCTCTGCGCGACCTGCTCAAGGACCTGCTGCAAACGCGCGCGGCCGGCGACGCGTTTGATATATCTGTTTACGAACTGTCGGCGCGATATGACATTCGCCAGCTCGTCGTGTCCACGGCGCTGACGTATCTGGAGCTGGATGGCCTGATCGAAACGACCGCGCCTTTCTACACGAGTTATCAATGGAGGTTTCTGCGGCCGCGCCGGGAGGTCATCGGATGCTTCGACGCGGAGCGGCAGGCGTTTCTCGAGCGCCTTTTCAACTCCGCGAAAGTGGGCCGGACCTGGCACACCGTCGTTCTCGCGGAGGCCGCGGCCGCCCTCGATGTGAACCGCGAGCGGCTGATCAAGGCGCTCAACTTTCTCGAGGAAAAGGGATATATCGAACTGCGCGCGGCGGGCGTCCGGCAGGGTTACCGGGTCGCGCGCGCGCCGGAAGATCTCGCCGCCGTCTGGCAGGAGCTGCGCCGGCGCTTCGCCGCGCGCGAGCAAAGCGACATCGCGCGCGTTCGCACGGTGTCCGAACTGCTGGAGCAACCGGGCTGCCTCGCGCGCCGGCTGCTCGCGTATTTCGGCGAGGAACTCGGCCGCGACTGCGGCCACTGCGGAGCGTGCGCCGGGGATCCGCCCGTGGCCCTCGCCCGCGCGTCCAGCCCGGCGGTGTTTCCCGAAGCTGATCTGAAGACGCTCCGCGCGGAAAACCCCCGCGCCCTCGGCAGCGCCCGCCAGATCGCGCGCTTCCTGTGCGGCCTCGGTTCACCCGCGCTCGCGGTCGCCAAACTCACGCGGCATCCACACTTCGGCTGCGCGGCCGAAACGCCTTTTGTCGAGGTTCTCACCCAGGTGAAAGCCGCCCTCGCGTAGGCCACGCCAGCCGGCCGGGTTGCTGACGGTCGACGACCATCGATCAACGCCCGAGGGTTCGCGCCATCAGCTCGTCGAAGGAAAACGGATCATGGTTCCGGCCCTGAATCTGTATCATCAGGAAATCGTGGGACGCCTGTTCCGGGCGCCGGCCGATCCGGTTCTGAGTCAGGCTCATGTTTGCCGGTTCACGCAGGATCCAGCGAAACCGGCGTGCATCCCGTCCTCTCCGCGCCTTTGCGCCTCCGCGCGAGCCTCTTTGTCCGATCCAGACCAAACCAACCTCGCGCCCGCTTCGCTCAAGACGCGGAGACGCGGAGTTTTCCGGCATCGACGAAAGAACAGCCATTGACTGTCCAAAATAGATCGTTACGTAACGTTATATGCCATATGTGCCGCTCACCCGTGATATCCTGACGCGCGCTCTGCGCCGACTGGGTGAGCTTGCCGTCGATGAGGGCGCGGTGTTGGAGGTATCGCTGTATGGTGGGGCGGTTTTCACGCTGGTCTATGAATCGCGTGAGGCCACGAAGGATGTCGATGCGGTGGTGCGGCCGGGAGAAATCGCCCGACGCCTTGCCCGTCGCGTGGCGGAAGAGTTCAACTTCCCGCACGATTGGCTGAACGACGATGTCGCGCGTTTTCTGGCGGACCGCGAATCCAAGCGCGAACTCGACCGCGACCTGTTCGGACCTGGGCTGGTTGTTTCCGTGCCAACGGCTTCCTATCTGCTCGCCCTGAAGTTGCATGCGTTTCGCGCGCCGCTGCCCGGGTACGCAGGAGATCATGCGGACATCGTGTTTTTATTGCGCAAAATGAACATTTCCTCGTCCGCCGAGGCGGAGAAACACCACCAGCGGTTTTTCCCGCACGACCGATTGCCCGACGACCGGCGTGTCGTGCTGGCTGCGTTGCTGAAGGAGGCGCATGGCTTCTGAACGGGCGGATTTCTCGCGTCCGGCCACGCTTGCCGGGGTCGCCGCGCGCGCTCAAACGCTGGCGGAGTTCGGACGCAACCTGCAGGATTTTCTGCACACGCTGCGCGGGCTCTCCACGCGTGCGCGGGTGGCCGCGGCGATCGCGGACGAGCCGCCGTTGCTCGCGGGCCGGTTCGCCGACGGAGACGTGGCGGACGCCTACCTTGCCGCCTACGCCGAGCTGATCGCGTTGCGGCTGAAGCTTCCCGCCCCGGCCTGGGCATTCGCTGCGCCACGGATTCGCTGCGAGCCATGGTTTGCCGAAGCGACCGGCGATCCCGCCGTGCGTCACGCCGCGCTCTTGCACGCTCCGCTGCCGTTCAGACGGCGCAATCTTTACGCTGCGCGTGTCGATCTGCCCCTGCGCATCCGCCCGGGCCGGCCCGCCATGAGCGTCGAACACAAGCGCGCCGTCAACGCCGCGCGCCAGCGCCGTTTCCGCGAGCGCCGCGACGCCGAACTCCGACGGCTGCGCCGCGAAGCCTGAGCCTTGCTCCGCGCCTTTGCGCGAGCCTCTCTGTCCGATCCGGACCAAGGCAATCTCGCGCCCGCTTCGCTCAAGACGCGGAGACGCGGAGTTTTCCAAAGGGAAGATGACACCCGGTGGATGCGGGCGTCCCTGCCCGCGTTGCCTTTGGTTTGGACAAGAAACCAGCCGGAACGCCGTCGTCGGAATCGCCTCAGCCGCCCTGTCCTCTTTGCGCCTTTGCGCCTCCGCGCGAGCCTCTCTGTCCGATCCGGACCAAGGCAACCTCGCGCCCGCTTCGCTCAAGACGCGGAGTTTTCCAAAGGGAAGATGACACCCGGTGGATGCGGGCGTCCCTGC
>CAZFCY010000071.1:0-23961 GCA_964517665.1 uncultured Opitutaceae bacterium
CGCGCTCGCGGCGGAACTGCCCGGCGGGGCCGAAGAGTAGGAGACAAGCGGCTTCAGCCGCGATGCGAAAGCGTTGCTTGGACGAATCGCGGCTGAAGCCGCTCCTGCTCTTGCATCGCTCAGGGCAGCTCGCGGATGTGGAGATCCTTGAAGAAGACGACGCTGTCGGGATCGTGCGCCTGCAACGCGATCGTGCCCTCGGACAGTTTGCGGCCCGGCATGTTCTCGAGCGCCTTCGCGGGATCCCAATCCGCGGGCTCGGTCCAGTCGGTCGTGGTTCTGCCGTTGATCTTGATCACGATTCTGCGGCCCTCGACGCGGATGTTATAGTGGAACCATTCGCCGTCCTCGACCGGCGCCCGGCCCATCACGTCCTTCACGGCGTACAATCCGCCGGTCTTGCGCGGATCGCGGTGGGCGGTGGAATTCACCTGGCACTCATAGCCTTTCTCCGGCCAGCCCGTGGCCTGGTAGGCGGTGTGGATGTAGATGCCGGAGTTGGACTTGGGCATGTGTTTCACGCGCGCCTTGAGTTCGAAGTTCTTAAACGACGCGGCGCCATCCGGCCCGATATAGAAGAGGTGGGCGCGGCCATCGACGGTCTTGATCGCGCCATCCTCGACGACGAAGGAGCCGGGTTTCTCCTCGCTCGTTTTCCAGCCGGTCAGGTCGGAGCCGTTGAACATGCGGATCCAGCCGGCGGCGGAAGCAGCCTGGGCGCTCAGCGCGGCCGCAAGGACGCACAAGAACAAGAGAGGAGAAGAGAGGCGGGGGGACATGGGCCGTGAGTGAAACGAGTTGCGTGCGCGTGTCCACATTTCAGGGGACAGGGATCAGGAGTCAGGGATCAGAATTCCAACAACGTTCGATTCCGACATCTGTCCCCTGGCTCCTGTCTCCTGACACCTGATTCCTGGCTGGTTTACGGAAACCGCCGGATGCCCTCGGAGCGCACCTGCCACGAGCCGTCCTTCGGGAAGCCCGGATGCTCGATCTCGCAGCCGTCCCAGCCCGCGGCCATGAGGGCGACGGCGGCGAGGAGCGATCCGTTGGCCGGCAGGTAGGTCGCGATCTCGCGCCGCCGCTCGCCCGCCGGGATCCCGCCCGCGGGGCGCGCCGTGTCGCTGCGCTGCGGCACGTGTCCGCTTTTTAGATACACGTTGTTCGGGCCGTTGCGCACGAGGATGTCGACCGCGTCCTCCGTCCGGCCGAGGCGCGCGGCGGTCATGGCGATCATCGGGTAGTCCCAGCCCCAGATTTTCGTCTCCCAATCCCAGCGCGTGAGGACGGCTTCGAGGGTGTTGTCCATTTTCTCCCGATCGACATCGCCGCCGGGAAGCAGGCCGAGCGGAGCGAGCATGGTCGGGTGATCGTGGCGGCTGTCCATGTTGTCCCAGGTGTCTGGATGCGATTCGAGCGCGACGTAGAGGCCGTCCTTTTCCGGGATGGCCGGGAGATGCGCGATGACGTGGTCCCAGTGTTTCTCGCGCTCCAGGCCGGAGCGCAGCCGCCATTGCTGCGCGATCTCGAGCGCCCACTTCCAGTAGGCGATCTCGAACGACGGATTCTGGCTCGTCGCCTGGTCGTAGATCTCCTGCGCGATCCAGAGCGGCGGGCCGAGCACGTATTCGCCGCGTTTTTCGTCGAAGTGAACCATCGTGGCGAGGCACCTGGCGGTTTCGAAAACAAGCTCGCTCCACTTCGCGCGCGTCTCCACGGATGGATTGGCGCGGTGCAACAGCTCGGCGAGATGGATCGGGTGCGGTTGATTCCAGACGATGAGCGGATTGCCGCCGGGGCTTTCGCGTCCATCGGGGCCGACCATCTTGGCCCAGCGCGCGCCCTCGAGGCCGCGGCTTTCGGCGCGCGCGCGCGCCGAAGGCAACTGATCGTGATACCAGCGCAGCGCGTTTGCGACGTAGTCTTCATGTCCCCAGAACGCGAAATGCGCGACGTGCCACCAGATCATCTCGGTGTGGTGTTTGCCGTACCACGTGCTGCAGGTGAGGCCGGATTCCTGGGGAGGAACCTCGCCGCGCATCTGCGCCGCCGTGAGATATTGCGAGAGCACGACCCGGCGCTCGAGTTCCCGCGCGCGCGGATCGGCGCTGCCGCTGAAATCGATCACGCCGCCGCTTTTCCAGAATTGCGCCCAGTGGGCGGCGCTGGCGGCGAGCGTTTCGTCGAACGAGGGTTGCGCGTTCGATGCCCCGGCGCGTTGTGAAAAGTTAACGGTGAACGACAGCGTGGACTGCCCGGCCTGGGGCGAGAGGACGAAGGCGTGCGGCGCGGTTTGTCGCAGCCGCTCTTCGGCCGGGCCCGAACCCGACCACATCACGCCGACCTCGTAGCGCGAGCCGTCGATCGCGCGGGAAATGAGCGCGCGGCCCGGGGCGGGCGAGGTGAGCGTCGAGGTGTGCGATTCCGGCCGGCTCCAATCGAAGCCGGGCGTGAGCTTCACCGACAGGTCGTATCCACGCGGGAACGACAGGCTCGCGCGCAACCGGCCCCCGGCCGCGAGCGGCGACTCGATGCGCACGGCGACAAGATCGAATTCGGGATGCGCGACGGTCGTGACCTTCACCGGCTGGCCGTCGATCGCGTAACGCGAGGTGATCACGCCGCGCCACATGTCGAGTTCCTGTTGCGGCGAATCGATGTCCGCCGGTGTGAGCGCGGCGCGATCGGCGCGATCGACGACGAGCGCGAGTTGCCCCAACGGAAACGTGTGCGGGTTTTGTCGCAGCCATTCGCCCGCGGGCGAGCTTTGCCTGGTTGGATACGGCACGACGCGGCCATCGGCCTGGGTGAAGTCGCGGCTCGCATCGGCGAGCGTGTAGCCCTGCGTGTTCTCTTCGGTGTGCCAGGCCCAGCGCGCCTGCGTCTCCGTCGGCACGCCCTCGCGATGATGAAGCTCGGCAAATGTCTGCAGCCCGGTGATGTCGGCGGTGAAGGCGAAGCCGCCGTTGCCGACGGTCAGCGGCGTGTCGACGTCGAACGCGTCCAGCTTCGGATTGTGCCGCGACACGAGCGCTTCGCGGTCGATTTTTTCCGCGGTGGCCGCGCCGGAGATCTGCGCAGCGGCGAGGCCGAAGGCCGGCGCCAGCGCGAAACGAACGAGGAGTGTTTTGATGGAAGGCGTCATGAAAGAAAGATTCAGGTGTTTGGGGAAAATGGATCGACGCGACTTCCGGCCGTCGAGGCGGCGATCAAACGGGCCAGGCGTTTCTCGCGCGTCTCCTCGCGCTTCGCGCTCATGATCCAGTGAAGGGCGCCGCGTCGATAACCGGGCGGTTGCGCCTGGAAGAAAGCCCAGGCCTTCCTGGCGGCGCGGAATTGTTTCGCGAAGGCCGGCGTGAGGCGCGCGTCGGATTTCTGCTCGAAGGAGTAAACACCGGTGCGCGCCGCGGTCCGTTTCTCGAAGGCGGCGAGTCCGGGCGCCGCCATGCGACCGGCCTTTGTCAGGCGCTCGACGTGCCGGATGTTGACGAGGCTCCAGATGCTCGACGGCTTTCGCGGCGTGAACCGTCTGCCATAGCGGGAATCATCGATGCGACGCACGATGCCGTCGATCCAGCCGAAGCAAAGCGCTTCGTCGAGCGCCTCGGCGTAGGTGATGCCCCCGCGGCCGGATTCCTTCCTGTGGAAACCGACGACAATTTCCGTCGCGGTGGCATGGCGCGACGTCAGCCAGTCGCGAAACGCTTTCGCGGATTCGAAGTAAACGGGCGAAGTGGCGGGCATGCGGGCGTAAACGTGCGCAACCTAGCCACGGTCGCGCGCCTTGCATGCTTTTTTCCGCGCGATCGCACGGAATGAGTTTTTGCGGAGCCGGAGGCGGGCGTCAGGACAACGCCGGCGTCACCAGGGCCAGCAAAGCAACACGACGGGGCAGAGCGCGGCGACGAGAATGAGGCACGTCGGGCCGAAGTGGGTGAGGGTATTCTTCCGGGTCATGAGTAATTCCCTTCATCGGCGCGGCGCGCGCGGTGTTGAGCGCGGTTTTGGCCGCAAGAACGGCGGACGCGGGCGTCCCTGCCCGCGTTGCCTCGATTCGCTCCCAAAACCGCGGGGCCGCGGCGATGCGCCCCGGCAACCGCGTCGTTGCGGTTTGGACGAGGCTGCATCCCGCCGCGCGAGACGCGCTATCCCTCGCGCTCGAGCCAGCCGTGGAAACGCATCCAGGCCTCGAATCGCGCCGGCCAGTCGGACACGGTGTTTTCCGATTCGCGCATGCCAAAGCCGTGGCCGCCCGTTTCGTGGAAATGAGCCTCGCAGGAAACTCCCGCGGCGCGAAGCGCCTGAAAGAAGAGCAGGCTGTTCTCGATCGGCACGGCCTTGTCGTCTCCACAATGCACGAGAAACACCGGCGGCGTTTGCGCCGTGACCTGCCTGTCGGTCGAGAGAAGCTCGACGCGTTCGGGCGAGGGCGCCGCGCCGATGAGATTGAGCCGCGAACCGCCGTGCGTGATCCGCTCGTCCATCGTGATCACGGGATAAATCAACGCCGCAAAATCCGGGCGCGCGCTCACGGCATCGAGCGCGGCTCCGGTCCTGCCGTCCGGATGATCGTAGAGCGTGGCGGCGGATGAGGCGAGATGCCCGCCCGCGGAGAAGCCGATGATTCCGATGCGATCGGCCGCGACTCCGAACTCCGCCGCGCGCGAGCGAACCACGCGGATCGCGCGCAACGCGTCGCGCAACGGCGCCGGATGGCCGTACTCCCGCAGGCGATGGCGCAGGACGAATGCGGTCACCCCGCGCTCGTTCAACCAGCGCGCGATGGCCTCGCCCTCGTGATCGATGGCCAGTCGTGTGTATCCACCTCCTGGACACACCACGACGCCGGCGCCCGGCGCGCCCGCCGCGCCGGCGCGAAAGACAGTGAGCGTCGGATGGTGAACCTCCGAGACGCGGTTGTTCTCGATCTTCTCGGGAGCGGCATCGGAGCGCAGGTCCGGCACGCCTTCCGGCCAGAGCGTGATCACTTCCGGCTCCACCGCGTCGAGCGCGATGCCGGTGGTTGCGAGGGCGAGGAGAAGAAGGAGGAGCTGCGGGAGGTTTCGCTTCATCACGGCGCCGCATGCTGGATAAGGCGCCGCGCCGATGTCGAGCGGCGAGGGCGCGATGCAATCAGGTTCTTCTTGCAGCCCTGTCCGCAAGGGCAGGGGCCGCGCGCATCTCCGTCCCCTCGGGAGGAAAGGGATGCGAAGCGGCCGGCGGACGATTCGCGGGGCCGGCGCGCTACGCCGCCTCGGGCGGCGGGGGATCGGAATCGTCGTCGTTTCCGCGAATCCACCACGGCGTGCGTGATTCGACCGGCGCGATCCGCGTCCGCGCCGGGGGAAAACGGCGCAGGCGGGCGCCGGTGTGGAAACGGCGGTTCGTTTCAAACAGGGTCGCCGGATCATCGATCGTCGCGAGGAGGCGAACGTTCTTTTCCCCGAATGGAGCGGGCCAGGAGCGGTTCATGGGTAGGCACGCGTGATATCGGCGCGGCGCGAAATCACTGGAGCCGCGGGGCGTCCGAACGCGTCCGGCATTCGCCAAATCCATGTGAATCTCAGCCGGATCGCGCGCGAAACGCGCGCGCTTCCGCCCTTCGCGGGGCGCGGCGATTGACCGCGAAGCGAGAGCGACGGCCGGCCCGTTTCAACGGCCATGACCGCGCGGGCGCGTCGCTCCCCTTCCTCCGGCGGGCGTTCCCACCGCGGCATGGCGCGGATGATATAACGACATGTCATAGCGATCCCGCGAGCCCGGCGATCGCCGGTGGCGGAGACATGTATCAATCGGCAGGGCAGGGGAGGAAGCGCGTATTCACTTTCCTGTGACACGATCGTGACATGATCGCGGCTTCACAGCCGGCCGGGGCGGATTCCCCGCGGAATGCGGCGGGCGGGCGCTTGTTTGTCGACGGAAACGGCGCGTTTGAGTATACGCTATACCACGCATGCGCTCGTCATGTTTCAACTCCCGTATTTTTAATGCCGGAACCGTGACGCTCATGATGCGTCGTATCCCCCCTGTCGTTTCTCCCGAAAGACAGTTTCGCTCGCGATCGCAAACCCTCCATCAAGCAACAAACTTACGATGAACCTCAATCATCGCACCAAGCGTGCCCGCAACGTGTTCGCCACCGTCGTTGCGCTATTCCCCGCAATCCTCATGGCGCAGCAGAATGCGGCGCCCTCCACCCCGGCCACGACCGCCTCTTCGCAGGACGAAGTCGTCGTCATGTCTCCGTTCATGGTGAACTCTCAGCGCGACGTCGGCTTCGTCGCCGCCAGCGCGCTGTCCGGCGGCCGCCTCGCCACCGACATCCGGGACACGCCGATCGCCTACTCGGTTCTGACCCGCGAATTCATCGACGCCCTCGGGGTTTCGGACATCACCGAGGCGGCGGCGTGGACCACCAATGCCAGCTTCGCCAAGGACGACGGCCGCTCCACGCAGTTCGGCCGGGTCGGCTTCAACGATCTGGTCACGTTTCGCGGTGTCGCCGCCAATCGCGCGCAGATCAATTTCTTTCCCGTCCACTACGACTACGACAGCTATAATCTGGAGCGCTTCGATTTCGCCCGCGGCCCCAACTCGATTCTCTTCGGCACCGGCTCGGTCGGCGGTTCGGCGAACGGCCTCTACAAGGAGGCGCGCACCGACCAGGCCATCCGCGACCTTTCGTTGCGCGTGGGGTCGTGGGACTACTACCGCGCCACGCTCGATCTGAACCAGCCGCTCAACGATCAGCTTGCGGTCCGCGTCAATCTCCTCTGGCAGGACAACGGGACCTGGCGCGAGCGCGAATGGCAGAAGCGCGAATCCGGCTCGCTGCATGTCACCTACCGGCCGCTGAAGGACACGAAGATCACGGTCGTCGGCGAAAAAGGGAAGGTGCGCCGCAGCTATGGCACGACCACGTTCGGCGACCGCATTTCCACCTGGGACGGCACGACCACATACAGCGGCCAGCTCGCCGCCAATCCAGCCGCCGCCACCGGCACGCAACGGATCGGAAACGCCACGAGTCCCACCTATGTCTTCGCGCCGGGCGGCAGCGCGATCGGCGACAGTGTCGTGAACTGGTCGTTGATGGGCATGACCAACACCTCCCACGCCACGGGCTCGCTCTACGGCCCCAGCCGCACGCCGGTCGTCGGCACCAACCCCGGGATCGTTTCCGAGCCGCTGCACAACCGGACCAACGTGCCGGCCGGTCTCCTCGGCGCCGCCGAGGGCGCGGGTTTCGAACTTCCCGGGCGCGGGTTTTCCGCGGCGACCGACGACGTCGGCTATCTCAACGACTACAACAATATCATCGCGACCGTCGAACAGCAGGTCGGAAGGCATCTCTTCCTCAACCTCGCCGCCAACTCCTCCGAGGGCCTGCGCGGCTCGCAGTTCGCCACGACGCGCGGCCTCAAGGACGGCATCCAGATCGACATCAACCAGAACCTGCCCACCGGCCAGTCGAATCCGTATTTCCTCCAGCCCTACCTGCAAACGACGAACGACTTCGACCAGGTGGACACGAAGTCCACCCAGTATCGCGGCAGCGCGGCGCTGGTGTTCGACCGCACGCGGCTGGGCGATTTCCGCCTCAACCTCGAGCTGGGGCATGAGCGCCTCGTCAACTCCCGCGAGAAATATCGCTACGCGGTGTACGATCCCAATTTCGACTCCCGCGCCCTCCCGCTCATCCAGTGGCGTTACTATTACCTGAGCGAAAAAGCCCGCCCGATGCGCGACCTGGGCGACATCACCGTGATCGATCCGGTCGCGGGCACGACCCGGACGCTGCCCACCGGCCTCACGCTCGACACGGGGCGCCCGACCGAGACCATCCACACCCTTCAGAATTTCGATTACGGGCAACTGACCCTCAACGGGAAATTCTTCGACAACCGGCTGAACCTGATCGCCGCCGCGCGGCACGACCGCTACTCCACCGACAGCAAGATCCAGAAGATCCGCATGGACCTGCCGTCGAATTATAATGGCGTCGATGTTATATATCGCCCGCGGGCCCCGGCCAACTATTACGATCTTGCCTACACGCCGAAGAGCGACATCGGCGTCGTCACCGGGCCCGTGCAGGAGGCCGCCACCCGCCCGCGCGACGGCGCCGGCGTGGGCCTGTCGCAGTATGCCGGCGACGTGTTCCAGGACGACTTCTCGCCGCCGAAGGTGAAGGGCGACACCGACACGTTTTCCTATGGCGGCATCTTCCATGCCACGCCCTGGATGAGTGTGTTCGCGAACTACGCCGAGACCTGGTCGCCGCCGGCCAGCAACCTTACGATCTACGGCGAGTCGTTCGGGCCCAATGTGTCCGAGGGCTGGGACTTGGGGCTGCGTTTCTCCTTCCTCGATCAGCGCATCAACGCCTCGATCATCCGCTATGAGGGCCGGCAGGAAAACCTGTCTATTGGCACCGGCGGCATCGGCGCGAACATCAACGCAATCGTCGATGCCAATGTGTTCGGCGACCTCTCGGCGACCGGACAGAACAATCGCGGGCTCCAGTATGTGCCGCGCACGTATCAGGACACGGTCACGCGGAAGACGGACGGCTACGAGTTCGAGGTCGTGGCCAACCTGACCCGAAACTGGCGCCTGCTGGCCAACATCGCGTTCGCCAACGCCCGGCAGGGCGACACGTATGCGGATACACGCGCGTATTTTGCGCAGAATCAGCAGCTGTTGCGCGACATCCTCGGCGATGCCGGCGTCACCGTCGGTCCCAATAACGTCGCCGCGGTCAATTCGGGTGTGGACACGACCAACTCGCCGGACTCGGCCAGCGCCCGCGATTCCTGGAATTCACTCTACCAGACGTTGCAGAACACGACGGTCGAGTTCCAGAAGGTTACCCGCCTCGCCGAGGTCACGGGCAACCTCTTCACGGATTACACGTTCCAGTCCGGCGGCCTCAAGGACGTGAGGATCGGGTTCGGCGTGAACCATCGCGGCAAGGAAGTGATCGGCTTCCGCGGCTCGGACACGATTCGTGATCCCGGAAACGCGAACGGGACCATCGACGATCCCACGGTGGACGCCTTCACGCCGGTGTATCGCCCGGGCTACACGACGGCCACGCTCATGCTCGGCTACAGCCGCCGGATCTACGACCGTCCGGTCCGTTTCGATCTGCGCGTCGAGAACCTTTTCGACGAGGACAAGCCGCTCCATTATAACACCGTCCTGCGCGCGCCTGGAGGCGACCTTTCCAACCCCGCGCGCGTCGCGACGCCGAATCTGTTCTACTACCTGACTCCCCGCAACGTCATGTTGACGATGACGGTCGGCTTCTAGTTCATGAGACGAATGGATCGCTCGATTTGTGGGGACGTGCCAAGGCACGCCCCTGCAAGAACGGTCTCATCTTGATCGCGCATTGGAATAAGCCGGCTTTTGTAGAGGCGTGGCCTGCCGCCCCGCTCCGGTCAACGCCACCGGGCGGGCGTGTCAGGACGCGCTCGATGGGTCATGGTGTAGGCCGCCATTGATCCTGAAACATGTGCGCCAATCGGTCCGGGGAGCGCCGGTGTCTCGCCGGCAGTGTTTGGTGTCCCGCCAAACACATGTCTCGGGCGAGACGCCCGAGACGCGCGCTCCACGGACCGTTCTGATCGAAGTCTATGTTATATGATTAATGGCGGCCCGCAATAGTCCATCCATGTCGTTCCGCCCTCCCTTTCGCCAGAGCCGCCGCCGGTTCCTCTGGACCCTGGTCGCCGGCTTGACGTCGGCTCCGTGGATGACGCGTTTGTCGGCGGCGGACGCCGCGCCGGTGCCGCCGCCCCACGCGACGAGGGTTCCGCACACCCCCTTCGATGCGCCGCCCGGCACGTGGACGCTCGTCGTGCTGCCCGACACGCAGAACCTCGCGCAGGATTTTCCCGCGGCGTTTGTCCGGCAGACGAAGTGGATCGTCGCCCATCGCCGGCGCCACGACATCCGGTTTGTCGTCCACGAGGGCGACATCACCAACCACAACGTTCCCGCGGAATGGGAGAACGCCCGCGATGCCCTGCGCGTGCTGCGGCGCGGGCGCGTCCCGTTCGCGCTGCTGCCGGGTAATCACGACCTCGGCCCCGAAGGCCGGGCGACCGATCGCACGACGCTGCTCAACGACTATTTCTCGCCGCGCGACTACCGCCACAGCGCGGCGGTCGGTTACTTCGAGGCCGGGCGGATGGAAAACACGTGGCACGAATTGTCCACCCCGACGGGCCGCTTCCTGATCGTCATGCTCGAGTTCGGTCCGCGGCATGCCGTCCTGGACTGGGCCGGCGCCGTGATCGCCGCGCGTCCGCAGCATCGCGTGATTGTGGTGACGCATGCCTACCTCTATTCCGACAGCACGCGCTACGACTGGGCGGCGCGCGGCTCCTCCCAGCGGTGGAACCCGCACAGCTATCCGCTGGCGTCGGCCGGTTCCGGCGCCGTGAGCGACGGCGAAGAGATGTGGCAGCGCCTCGTGCGGCCGCACCCCAACGTGCGCCTGGTGTTGAATGGCCATGTGCTCAACGACGGCACGGGTCACCTCGCGAGCGAACGCCCGCATGGCCCCCGGGTGCACCAGGTGCTCGCCAACTACCAGTCGGGGGTCGAGCCACGCCGGCCCTATGGCGGTGGCGCCTACCTGCGGCTGATGCAGTTCCTGCCCGACGGAAAAACCGTCCGCGTGCGATCGTATTCACCATGGCTCGACGACTGGCTCGTGACCCCCGATCAGCAGTTCGAGTTTGGCCTCTGACCGGCCTGAGGAAATCCATGCGCCTTCTCCGCCCCTGGCTCCCGTCCGGCTTCGCCGCGCTGCTCACGGCGCGGATGTGGGGCGCCGACACCCGCGCCATCGCCGTGTTCCCGAAGGGCACGACCCACGAGTTCTGGAAATCGGTCGACGCCGGCGCCGATGTCGGTCGTGCTCTACGGAGCCATCTTCGGCCGCTGGATCTTTGCGCTTGGGTCGAACGAGGCGAATGCCAGCCTGTGTGGCGTGCCGGTGAAACGGATGAAGCTCGAGATCTACGGATGCGCCGGGAAATTGTTTGGACTCGCGGGCCTCGTGCAGCTCTTCCGCCTGACGCAGGGCGACCCCACCGCGACGATCGGGCTGGAGTTCGACATCGTGGCCGCCGACCACCTGCGGCAGCGGCGATGAAGAAACGATTCCCCACCGTTATCCACCGGCTTCCCTTGGCGTCTTGCCGATGACTTCCTGACATGTTCTCCGATCCTCCCCTCGCCGCCATGGTGGTCAGCGGCTACGATGTCTTCATCATCGCCACCTACCTGGCTTTTCTCGCCTCGCTCGGGTGGGTCTTCAAGCGTTTCGCCAAGGGGAGCAAGGACTACTTTGCGGGCGGCCACAAGATGACGTGGTGGCTGCTGGGCGCGGGATCGTTCGTCTCCAACTTCAGCAGTTGGACGTTCACCGGAGCCGCCGGCATCGCCTACACCTTCGGGTTTTTGATCTTCAGCGTCTATGTGATCGACGTGCTCGGATTCGTCGTGAGCTACCTGTGGTTCGCTCCCCGCGTGCGGCAGTTGCGGCTCATCACGGCGATGGACGCGATGCGGCTGCGCTTCGGCCGCGCGAGCGAGCAGTTCTTCACCTGGCTCAATTTCGTCGGCGCCCTCGCGATCGCCTCGGTCTGGCTGGTCGGGCTTTCGATCATCCTGTCCTCCGCGTTCGGTTTTTCCCAGCAGACGATCATCTTCGTCACCGGCGCGGTCGTGGTGCTCATCGCCCTGATGGGCGGAACGTGGAGCGTGGCCGCGAGCGATTTCATCCAGTTGCTCGTGTTGATGAGCATCACGATCGTGGTCGGGGTGCTCACGCTGGTGAAGATCGGCGGCATCGGGGCGTTTCTGGATCAGATTCCCGAAACGCACTGGCGCGTCTTTCATCCGGCGGGCTCGATTCCCTACGACTGGCTCTACCTGGTCACGGGCGTGTTGAGCGTGGTTTATTCGAAGAACCATCTCGGCCTGGCGGGTAAATACATCGCCGCCAAGGACGGCAGCCACGCGCGCCGCTCGGCCCTGGTGCCGATGATCGGCTATATCGTCATGCCCGCGTTCTGGTTCATCCCCCCGCTGGCCGCGTTCACCCTCGCGCCCGACCTGGGGGAACAGGGGCTCATGAGCAATCCGGCGGAGGCTTCCTATGTCGCGGTGTGCCTGGCGGTGCTGCCGCAGGGATTGCTCGGGCTGATGATCGTCGCCATGTTCTCGGCCACGATCTCGAGCATGGACGTGGCGCTCAACAAGAACGCCGGGATCTTCGTCAAGAACTTCTATCAGCCGGTGTTCCGCCCGCGCGCCTCCGATGGCGAGCTGCTCCTCGCGGGCCGGGTGTCGACCCTTCTTTTCGGCCTCGTCGTCACGGCGGCGGCGACCGCGCTCGTCCTGGGATCGAATGTGTCTCTGTTCGACGCGTTCATTTATTTCAACGCCTATATCGGATACCCGCTCAGCGTGCCGATGTTCATGGCGATGGTGATGCGCCGGGTGCCGCGTTGGGCCGGCTGGAGCACGGTGCTGTTCGGCATCGCCACCACGGTCTTCCTCTACGATTTCATGCCGACGGCCACGGCGGCGGCCGTTTTTCAGCCACTCCTCGGCGACGTCGTTTACGGTTATCTGTTGAGCAACAAGTTCGTTATGACCAATCTCGTGGGCGTGCCGCTGATCATGGTCTTTTTCACGACCACGCGCCTGTTTTATCGTCCGAGGCCGGAGTCGGAATATGCGCGCGACGCGAACGAGTTTTTCCGCCGCATGCGGACCCCGGTCGATTTCGAGCGGGAGGTCGGGAACGACAATACGCCCGATCAGGCGCGCGTGCTCGGATGGCTGGCCTGCGCCTACGGGATGTTCATCGTGCTGCTCGGGCTCATTCCGAACACGTTCTTCGATCGGATGAGCATTCTCGCCTGTTCACTCCTTCCGCTCGCCGTGGGCGCGGGGTTGCTGGCCTACTCACGGCGGATGTCGAAACGGAGAGCCCTTCCGTGTCCGGACGCAATCGAACCATCGTCGGCGCGGTAGTCGCGCTGGCCTTCTGCTGCGGCCATGCGCTCCACGCGGCGCATGCGGACCGTCATGTCGTCGTGATCAGCATCGACGGCTTTCCCGCCTACCTCTGGCGGGAGCCGGATCTTCCTGTTCCGAATCTTCGGCGGCTGGCGGCGGAGGGCGCGTCGGCGGAGGCGATGACGGTGACAAATCCCGCCAGCACCTGGAGCAGCCACACGTCGATGATCACCGGGCTTTCACCGCGAAGGCACGGCGTCTTTTTCAACGGGCAGGTCGTCCTGCGCGGTCCGAAGCAGGCGCCCGTGATCGAGCAGTGGGCGGACAAGGAGGGCTTCGTCCTTGTGCCCACGCTTTACGATATTGCGCGCGAAGCCGGGCTCACGACGGCCGAGTCCGACTGGGTCGCGATCACGCGCGCCCCGACGATCAATTGGAGTTTTGCGGAAATCCCGAGCGCGGACGGCCCGGTGGAGCGGGAAATGATGGCGGCCGGTCTGCTCACGGCGGAGCAGATCGAGTGGATGCAACACCGGCCGGGACGCAAATCGATCGTCTGGCACGACGAGATGTGGACGAAGGCCGCCTGCTTCATGTTCACACGGCATCGGCCCAACCTCTTGCTCCATCACACGCTGACGACGGATTCGGTCCACCACCACTACGGACCCGGAACCGAGGCGGGCTACGCCGCGCTCGCCTATGCCGACCGGCTGGTGGGTGAACTGGTCGGAGCCGTCGAAGCCACCGGCCTGCTCGACCGGACGACGTTCATCGTCATGACCGATCACGGCTTCAAGAAAGTGACCCACTATATCCATGCCAATGTCGCGCTGAAACAGGCCGGTTACGCGCGCTCCGCCGGGCCGGCTCTTGTGGATTGCGACGCGGCGGTGATGTCGCTGGGCGGCACGGCCTTTGTCTATATCACCGATCCCGGGCGAAGAGAGGAGTTGCGGCCGAAACTTCGCGAGTTGTTGTCGGCGACCGAAGGCATCTCCCGCGTGCTCGATGGCGACGAGGGGCCGTCCCTCGGCCTGCCCACGCCGTCCGCGAATCCGCGCATGGGCGATCTCATCCTGGTCGCGCGGGATGGATACCTGTTCAACAACAGCGCCGCGCCGGAACACGCCATCATGCCCGTCGTCGCCTATGGCGGCACGCACGGCTATCCGGCCGACGATCCCGAGATGGACGGCATTTTCATCGCCAGCGGCGCGCGCATCCGGCAGGGCGTGTCGCTGCCGCGGGTGTCCAATCTCGACCTCGCGCCCACCATCGCGCGGCTGCTCGGCCTCGATCTCCCCGAGGCCGAGGGGAGGGTGTTGGAAGAGATTCTGACGGACGCCGATTTGGATCGATAACGCGGCCGGATGCTGATGCTTTTCAACCCCACTTCCATATGTTGAACTTTGCTCAATTCGGCGCGGGTCGCATCGGTGCGGTCCATGCGGCCAATATAACATCTTCGGGCATCGCGCGGTTGCGTTATGTCGTGGACGTGAACGAAGCGGCCGCGGCCGATCTTGCCGCGAAGCACGGCGCGCGTGTCGCGGATGGCGCGGCCGCGCTGGCCGATCCGGCGGTGGACGCCGTGTTGATCGCGTCCTCCACCGACACGCACGCCGATTTCGCCATCGCCGCCGCGCGCGCCGGCAAGGCGATCTTTTGCGAAAAGCCGATCGATCTGTCGCTGGCGCGCGTCGATGCCTGTCTCGCGGTGGTGCGCGAGTCGGGCGTGCCGATGTTCGTGGCTTTCAACCGGCGTTTCGATCCCAGCTTCGCGGCCTTGCACGGGCGGATTCGAGGAGGCGACATCGGCGCGGTCGAGCAGGTCGTCATTTCCAGCCGCGATCCCGGATTGCCGCCGCTTTCCTATTTGAAGGTGTCCGGCGGACAGTGCCGCGACATGACCATCCATGATTTCGACATGGCGCGCTGGCTTCTCGGCGAGGAGCCGGTCGAGGTTTTCGCCTGTGGCAGTTGCCTCGTCGATCCGGCCGTCGGCGGGATCGGCGACACGGATTCGTTGATGATCGTGATGAAGACCGCCTCCGGCCGGCTTTGTCATATCAACAACAGCCGGCGCGCGGTGTATGGTTACGACCAGCGGATCGAGGTGCATGGCTCGAAGGGACGATTGATGGCGGGAAACCGCGTCGCGACCACCGTGGAGCTGGCCGATGCCGGCGCCGTCACCACGGAGAAGCCGCTGTTTTTCTTCCTCGAGCGCTACGCCGAGGCGTACAAGGCCGAACTCGCGGCTTTCGTGAGCGCGGTCGAAAACCGCGAACCGATGCCCGTCGGCCCTGAAGACGGGCGGCAGGCGATCGTCCTGGCGGAGGCCGCGGTGGAGTCTTTGCGCGTCAACCGGCCGGTAAGCGTGGCCGGGGCGCGAATATAACGCGGGCGCCCGCGTCGCCTTTTCGAATCGCTTTTGTCGCCGGATCGGGAACGTCGTCGCCATGCCGGAACTCTCCCGCCGTGAATTTCTCGGACGCGCCGCGGTCGCGGCCGGCGCGCTGTTCCATACACGCCCGGCCGGCGCGGAGCCGGCGGCGGATGCGATCGACCGCGCGTGGGCCGTCCGCGCCTCGGGCGCGCGCCGGCGGATCGCCCGCGTGGCGGCATTCATCAATCGGGCGCATCCGCGCTTGCGACAACAGACGATCGATGCCGCGGAAGAGGCGATGCGCGGCTTGTTGCATCTTCCGGGGAGCAGCGGGCTTTCCGCGGTGGGCAATCCACCCGACTGGTTTACGCCGCGGTACGGCGACGAGGAATATCTGTGGAGCCTGAACCGGATGATGCATTGGAAGACGCTGCTTCACGCGCATGCGCTGACCGGTGACGGCCGTTATGCGGCCAGGGTGACGGAGGAACTCGACGACTGGATCGAGCGAGCCAGGCCGCCGTCGTTTCGACATGCGGATGGCACGCCGAATCCCGAAATCGTGACGAATTCCGGTCCGCCCGCGTGGCGCTCGCTGGAAATGGGCATGCGCATGTTCGATTCCTGGCCGGTGGTGATCGAGCATCTCGCGGGAACCGAACACCTGCCGCCGGAGCGCCGCGCGCGGCTTGCCGCGTGCATGGCGGCGCATGCGGACGGGCTTTCATTGTTGACGCCGTTGTTGTGGCCCGAGGCCGACCACAATCATTACTTCATGGAGATGCTCGGGCTGCTTGCGGCGGGTGTTTATATATCGGAACACGAGGCCGCTCCGGCGTGGATCGAACAGGCGATCGGCGAGTTGCGGCGCTGTATGGAAAAGCAGTTCACGGCTGACGGCGGTCATATCGAGGCATGCCCGTCGTATCACAACATCTGCGTCGTCCTGCTCTCACGATTCCTCTCGCTCAGCCGGATGGCGGGGCGCGAGCTGCCGGAGGAGGTTCATCGCGTGGCCGCCGCGGGCGCGGAGCACATCCTGCACAGCACGCGGCCGACGGGCCGGATCGTGCCGTGGGGGGATTCCACGCGCGACAATCAAGCCGAGGCCGCCTTGTGGGCGCACGAGGCGACCGGAGATCCCGGCGTGTTGCGACATCTCGCCGGTTTGATGGGAATCGACCGGCTGCAGGAGGATTGCGCGCCGCACCTTTGGGACGCCGACGATCCCGAATCGTTGTTCGAATCGATGAAACAACCGGCCCCGGCGCGGTCGCTGGTCCGTTTCGACCGCGGAAACGATCAGGTCATGGCGCGCGCGTCGTGGGACCGCGACGCCCTCAGCGTGTTCTTCTCGTGTCACGCGCCGCTGGCTCCCGGCAGCGGGCATCAACACATCGATCTCGGCGGCTTCGATTTCACCGCGCACGGACGGACGCTCGTGGTCGATCCGGGCGTCTTTACCTATCGTGAGAGCGAGGACCGCCGCATCTTCAAGAGCGCGGCGTATCACAGCGTGCTGACTATCGATGATCGCGAGCCGTTCGAGTATGTGAGCCGCTGGCGCTACACGCCGCAGAAGGAGGGCCGCGTAACCTCCGTCGAGCGCGGCGCGGGTCTGTTGCGGATCGATTCGTTTCACCGCAACTACGAGCCGGTCCTCTGCCGCCGCGCGCTCGCGCTGATCGATGATCGCTGGCTGGTCGTGATCGATGTCGTGGAGGGGATCGCGCCCGCCTCGACCGTTCAGATTTTCTTTCATCTCGATTCCACGCGCGCGACGTGGGACGCGGACTCGCGCTCGGTGATGACCGGGGACGACGACGTGCGCCTGCGCCTCGCGGTCCCGGCCGGGCTCGAATGCGCGCTGCTTCCCGGCCGGGTGTCGGAGGCGTTCGACGTCGCGCGGCCGTCCACGCGTATCCGGTTATCCGATACAGGTGGCGCGACACGGCGGACCTGCGTTTCGGTGCTGGCGGCGTTTCGCGCGGGAGAACAGATGCCGGCGATCGAGCGCATCACGGTCTCGCCGGACCAGAAGACATGCTCCTTCCAGGTCGATGGGCGCGAGCGCCGGTTGGCGACCTGGATATGAGGGCGCCTGGTCGTCAAGCGCCGGCGGTTGGGAGCGATCTGATGAGGATTTATATGATGAAACACGCATTAAAATGGTTGCCGGCGTCGCTGGCGGTGGCGGTCCTGTCCCATGCTCCCGCGGCGGAGCCGGGCTCGTTCGAAGAGATGGCCGCGGCGCACAAGTGGTCGGTGAACGCCGATCCCGCGCTGCCGAATGTCCTGATCCTGGGGGATTCGATTTCGATTGGCTACACCCTCGAGGTGCGGGCGCTGCTCGAAGGCAGGGCAAACGTCCATCGTCCCGCGACGAGCGACGGCTCGGAGCCTGTGAACTGCCGGCATGCCGTATATTCGATCGACCACATCGACGAGTGGCTGGCGGTGGCGCCTGAATGGGCGGTCATTCATTTCAATTGGGGGCTGCATGATCTCATCCGCGGCAAAGAGAGCGATTCGGCGCCTTCAACCACCCGGTTCTCGCTCGCTGAATACAGCGACGCGTTGCAGCAACTGGTGGACAAAATGAAGGCCACGGGGGCCAGGCTCATCTTTGCGACAACCACGACCTTCCCCCGGGGAGTCACGCCCGTCCGATTGCCCGAGGACGTGGAGGAATTCAACGCCGCGGCCCGGGAGGTCATGCGCAGGAATGGTGTGGAGATAGACGATCTCCATGCCCTCACGAAGGATCGCCTCGCGGAGTTGCAGCGGCCGGCGAATGTGCATTTCACCGAAGGCGGGTCGAAAGTCATCGCCGGGAAGGTGGCCGGGTGCATCACGCGAGCGCTCGACGGGCAAAACTGACCCTGCCCGCGCTGAAGCCGGGGAGGGTTTGTGAGACGCGCTTTCGAGCAACGATCCCCGGAGCGAACTCCGGGGCATTGCAGGAAAGGTAGGAGCGGCTTCAGCCGCGATCGGAACAGCGAAGTTGAAGTCTAAAGTTGAAATTCAAGCCCATGCGCCGACCGGGCACTTCAACTTAAAACTTCAACTCTCCCTGCCCGGAAATCGCGGCTGAAGCCGCTCCTACGCCGACCGCTCGGGGGCCGGGCGACGCGACTCCTTACGGTTGCGGCGATTCAAACCAGCCGTCGAATTCCGAATCGATCTGGAACTCGGTCACTCCGAGCGCCTTGAGTTTCTCCACGTCTCGCCGCGCGGCGGCGAAGATGACGGGAGCCAGTTCCTCGCGGGATTTTCCCGCCATCGTCTCCGCGTCGTAGTAATGATATACATTGATGCTCGGGACGATCCTGAGGCCGCGAGCCTGCGCCCATCGCACGGTCTCCTCCGTCATGCCGCCCTCGTCGAAGAGGAAATAATGCCGCGCCAGGGCCGGATCGGCCTCCAGTTTAGGCTTCAGCGCGCGGGCCTTCAATCCGACCGGCGCCTTCCCCACGAAGTGCTGCAACGCATCGCTGCTGCCGATGACCAGGCAGCGCTCCAGCATGTCGTGGCGGCGCAGGATGGCCTCCAGTTTGTCGCAGAAGCCGGGGCCGTGTGGATTCTTCGAGTCGAGCATCAGCCAGAGCCCGGCCTCGCGCGCCTTCTTCACCACATCCTCGAAACGCAGGACGGGCTGATCCGCCACGCGCGAGCGCAGCGCGCGCATTTCATCCCATGTGAGATCCTGCGCGCGACGGGCGTCGCCGAAGTTGCGCTTGAAATCCGGATCGTGCTGCATGACGAGGACGCCGTCCTTCGATTCGCGGATGTCCACCTCGAGCCCCCGGTAGCCGCGCGCGACGGCGGCCTCCAGCGCGGCGGCCGAGTTGTCGGGAAACTGCTCCTCCACCACGCCGCCGCGATGGGCGATCAACCGGAAATATCCGGCGGCATCCCTCGCCGCGGACAGCCCGGGCGCGGCGGCGAGAATGAGCAAACAGAGACGGATGAGCATCCGTGAGTCGAGCCGCCTCAGGCCAGCGCTTCCATCTGCTCGCGCAGGACCTCGCCTTGTAGTGGTTCTCCGGATACGTATCGCTCGATCTCATCGACCATCATCCGGCCAAGACGGCGGCATTCGGGCCCCAGCGATCCGGCGATGTGGGGCGTGATCACGACGTTGGGCAGGCCCGGCAGCGGGCAGGTCGCGCGCGGAGGCTCGTGTTTCAGCACGTCGAGCACGGCGTAGAGATCGGGGCGGCGGCGCAGCGCCTCGGCGAGCCCGGCCTCGTCGACAAGGGCTCCGCGCGCGGTGTTGATGAATGTCGCGCCGCGCTTCATGCGCTCGAACAGCCCGCCCTTCAACGCGCCCGCGGTCTCGGGCGTCAACGGCATGTGGCAGGACACCACGTCCGCTCGAGAGAACACTTCCTCCAGCGGGCAAAGCCGCGCGCCCAGGGTCATGGCGTCCTCCGGCGCGACGGTCGGGTCGTAAGCGATGACGTCGACATCGAGCGTGCGAAGCCGGTCGGCCACGAGCCGCCCGACTTTTCCCAGCGAGAGCAGGCCGACCGTGCTGCCATAGGCGCCGGATGGCTGGAAATCGGTCCGTCGATGGGCGAGCTTTTCGCGCATCGCAAACATCGGCTCCCACGCGCGCTTGAGCGACAGGATGATCTGGGCGAAGGCGAACTCGGCCGTCGGCCGCGCGTTTTCCGCGGCCGCGCTGGTGATGCGGATGCCGCGTTCCCACGAGGCGTCCGTCACGATGCTGCGGATCGTGCCCGCGGCATGAAACACCGCCTGCAGCCGGGGCATGCGGTCCAGCAGCTCGCCGGTCAGCGCGGGCATGCCCCAGCTCGATATAATCAAGTCGATATCGACAAGGGCGCGGGAGTCGGGATCGTCGCGGATGGCCTCGCCGCTCACCGGCGGGCCGGCTATATCGACCACGCGGCGCAGACGGGCGAGTTCCTCTTTGCCGAGCAGAAGGGGATGGTGTTCCGCCTCTATGACCAATAGACAGTGGAGCTTCATCAGTGACGTTCAGGGATGCGGGTGGCCATCTTTCCCGCAACGCGGCGAACGAAGCGGGAGATCCGCGGGCGGCGGTCGCGCGGTCGTGGCGGGATGGCCGGGCGCGGCTCACTACGCCGTGCCGGCGCGCGGCCCGCAAGCGGCTGGCCGGAATAGCGTATACCGGGGCTTCCGCGCCCGCGGTTATGCCCGGGCGCGAATCGGGGCCGGGGTTGCTTCCGCTTTCGGTTTCCGCGCTTGCGGCGCGACTCCGGCGATCCGCAGCTCGCCGTCGATCATCGTCGTGCGCGGGTGTTCGGGAATCCCGGTCTCGTGATAATACATCATGCCGGCGAGCAGGTCCACCGCGGCCGATCCCACGACCTCGGGATGTTCGTCGAGATGGGAAAACTGATCGTCGTTCGGTGTTCCCAGGGCCGCGATGGTGGGGCGCTTCCGGCCCTGGAGCCGGTCGATCGCGGACAGGGCCGACTCCGGCGATTGCGCGAAGATCAGATCGGGCGAGTGCTTCGCGAGCCACGCCTTGAGGAGGTCGCTCTTCTGCCCCGGCGTCAACGCGGCCGGTATGATCAATATCCGTTTGCCATGCCCGTGCCAGTTCATCGCCGCGGTGAAGTGATGCGCCGTGCGCTCATCGAACGACTCCTCCAGCAACGCGCCGATTTTTTGATGGCCGTGCGCCCGCATCGATTCGATCAGCCGCATCATGTTCGAGAACTGGTGCGGGACCACGCAGTGAAATCGCGGCGACAGGATGGAGTTGGTCGTGGCGACCACGGACAGGCCGCTCCAATCCGCCGCCGGGTCCAGCGTCAGCGGCGCGACGACCGAAGGGAAAAGCACCAGCCCCTCGACGCCGCGGTTTCGGATGACATTGAGGATGTGGCGCAGGTTGAATTTATATTCAGCCGCCTTCAGTTGATCCACCCCGAAGCCGAGCTGGCCGGCGCGGCGGACGATGCCCTCGCGAATCCGGCTGTGATAGGTCAGCTCGGGAAAATCGAGGCGCGGATAAAAATCGACGATCGCCAGACCCGTGGCGCCGCGCGTCGTGCGCGAGGTCCGCAGTCGCTGCATCAGGCGCGAGATCTCCGGGTCGGGTTGATAACCCATGTCGTTCGCGATCTTCCGCACGCGCTCGCGCGTGGCCTGGGAGATCTTGGGGCTGTTTCGCAGGGAGAGTGAAACCGTCATCAGACAAACGCCCGAAGCCGCGGCGATCTCGCGCAGGCCGGGGCGATTGTTGTTCGAGGTGGGGGCTCGTTTCATCGTCGATGTGAAAGTGGATGCGACGCGGCGCGCCCGCAACCTGTTGTTTCGACACGGGATCGTTCGATCAACGAAAACGCGTGCGATAGGCCGTCGGCGTGCAGCCCACGCGTTTCTCGAAAGCCTCGTAGAACCGGCTTTGCGAGCCGAAGCCGCTCGCGAAGGCGACGTCCACGATCTTCGCGTCGCTCGCAGTCAGGAGACGCCGCGCGTGAAAGAGGCGCATTTCCAGCAGGTAGTCGCCGATGCTGATCCCGCACACCTGGCGGAAGACGGTCATCGCATATTTCGGATGCAGGCCGACGGCGCGGGCCAGCGCGTCCACGGAAATATCCTCGGTATAGCGCTGCGCGATGATCGAGGTGATGCGCTGGACATGGTCGCCCCCCGCGGTCCTCCGCGCCGGGCGGCGGGCGCGCTTCATGTCGGGCGCGGTCTCGAGCGCGATGCGCCGCAATGCCGCCTCGATCTCCAGTTGGGCGATCCGGTGACGCTCGGGATGGCCACTTTCGATCAACCGGCGCCACCCTGAAAGCCGGGCTTCGTCCACCGGATCCGGTTCCCGGATGAAAGCGCGCCCGCGCAGCAGCTCCTCCAGAAACCACGCGGGCAGGCCCCATTGAAAAAGCCACGCGGCTGGCAGCGTGATCCAATAAAAACGACCGCGGCCCTCGATCGCGGTAACCTGATGCGGCGCGGCCGCCCAGAAGACGGCCAGCCTCCCCGCGTCGATCCGCACGGTGTCTCCGGCGAGCGAGTAGGTGAGCGCTCCGGAAAGCAGGAAGTTCATCTCGATTTCCTGGTGCCGGTGGCTTGCCCGCATGAGCCGGGGCGGACGGAATCCGCTGGCGAAACCGAACACGGCCGGTGTGTCTTCTGCAAGGGATCGGAGGGAGGGCATCTTACGATCCCGGAGAGATTGCGATCGGAGCCGGAGGCGGGCAAGGGCTGTTTCGTGGTCAACTTGCCGCGTCATGCCCCCCGCCGTTTCATCCGGTCAGGATCCCGTCGTCGGCTCGACCGACTGCGCGAGCCTTTCGCCCTTCCATCTCGACGAGGAACAGATCCGGTTCTTCGACGACCACGGTTATCTCGTGTTGCGAAAGTGGATCGCCGGCTCGTTGCTGGAACGGCTGCAGGCGGCCGGCGACCGCTGGATCGAGCAGGGGCGGGAGTGGGGGAGGAGCCACCTCGACGCGCATGGCGGCGACCAGCGCGAGGGCGATTTCGCTTTCGCGAAACGCGAGACCGGCCGCGTGTTGTTTCGCGTCAACTACCTGCACGCGAAGGGCGAGCCCGCGTCGCTCGAGTTGCTCGGGAGCCCGATGGTCCTCGGGCCGGCGGAAAGCCTGTGCGGGAGGAATTTCCTGCCCACTTACGAATCGATGGTTTTCAAGATGCCCGGCGATGGCGAGGCGATCCCGTGGCACCAGGACGCGGTGTTTCCGAAGCGGTATCGGGTTTTCAACTACGACCTCTATCTCGATCCATCGAAAAGCGACGCCGGCGCGCTCCACGTGATTCCCGGCACGCACCGCGAAAAACAGGACATCTGCCGGATCGCGGACGCCCACGGCTGGAATCCGCCGGGCATGATCACCGTCGAAATGGAGCCGGGGGATGTGTTGCTCCACGACGACATGGTCGTCCACGGATCTCCGCGCGTGATCGGCGGCGCGTTGCGGCGCACGATATATTTCGAGTTTCGTCCGATCGAGCAGGTGCTCGGGGAGGGGCCGTGGGACCGCGCCTGGATCGACAGGCGGTTGCGGCTCGTCCCGGTGGCGTTGAATCGCTTCTCGAGCCGCTTTCCGCAAAGCCCGCGCTTCGACTGGCGGGTCGATGCGCGGTACCGGCCGGTTGCTTTCCGCGACGAGGAAACCGAGCTTCGCGTCGCGCACGAGGTCCACACGGCGGGAACCTTCTGCAGCGCGGGCGGCGCGTGACGCCACGGCGTGCCGATCGTCCGGGGTGTGCGTGGTCGTGCCGGGGAATGCGCCAGCTCGGCGGCGTGGCCAGCTCGACGGGTGACAGCGGCTTGACCTGGAGCCATTCGAGTCATGGCTTGCCCGTTGGCTCTTCAATGATCATCGCCATGGATGGCCGCAAAGAGGCGCAAAAAGCGGGGCCAACGGCCCGAAACTATTTGAGCCTGGGGCAACGCCCCAGGTTTCCAAAGACCCCCGACTTCCAGGGCTGAAAGCCCGACCCATCTTGGGAATGCTTTCAGCCCTCCACCGAACTTGGCGCTGGAC
>CAZFCY010000072.1:0-15596 GCA_964517665.1 uncultured Opitutaceae bacterium
GACAACGGATGCGTCCAGTGCGTGGCGATGACCACGCTCGGAATCTCCAGTCCGGCAGCGTCGCGCGCGGCGAGAACCTCCTCCTGATCCATGGGACTCATGACCTCCACGCCGTCAAAGCCGGCCGCGCGCAGCAGCTTGAACCGGTCGAGCAAGCTCAGCGGGTGTTCCTTGTCCACCCGGAGCGTCGAGAGCATGAAACCCTTCTTGAACGTTCGGCGCGGCCTGCCCGCCGCGCTCAGCGACAGGGGCGAACCCGGCAAAGCGAGTGCCGCAAGAGCGGCGGCTGCTTGGAGAAACCTGCGACGCTTCATGTCATCAATGCCTTATCGCAAAGCTCCATGGTTGTGGAGTGCTGAAAAAGAAAAGAGCGCGGCACAGGCGAGGCCTCATGAATTATATGACGCCAGGCGGCTGTAGAGATTCATGGCCGCGATCAACTCATGGCGTGTCCAAGCGCGGGCCATGCGATCAGGCATGGCGCAACCCGCCGCAGAAGCCTCGCACAAAAGGCATCGAAGGAAGCGAAGGCAGAAGCTGTTGACCAGTCGCGCGCATGGAGTTTCGGCGCTTCCTGCGCGCCTTTATCCTCATACCCGCGCAGATTGTGCGCGCCTCCCGCCGAATCATCCACCGCATCATGGGCTACGCCACCTGTTCCTTTAGCGTGTCCGAATCGGCGAGCCCGAAGGTCCGGCGAAAGAAATCCCGCACACTCAGGCCGGCGCGGCGCGCGGTCTCGACCGCCTCCGAGTCCTGAATCGCGGCGGCAATGTCACCGTCCACCTCGATCGTATCATTAAGCACGGATAGGTTGATATGAGCCGCATTGGACGCGTTCTCCCGGTCGCCGACTGGCTCCTGCGGACGGGCGGCTCGACGGGCGCGACGATGGGCTTGACCTTCATCCGGACCTTGTTGATTCTGCCCCTTCAAACTACGTTGGCCCGGGCGCGGACCCGATGGGCCTTCTGTTCGGGCCTCGTCGTCTGCGTCGGCGGGGCTAACTTTTTGATCATCACGTTTTTTGATGATCCGGGCGTCTCGGATGGTGGCATCCGTATCGAGCCAGAATTGAGTCTGAACGTAATATCCTCCGTCTCTTGATGCCCCGAGCGCGACAACATGGATGCGTCCGTTGTTATGCTTTCGCGCGAGACTGAAGGCGCCTCCTCTGTCTTTATGCAGGACTCCCGCATTCCGAATGGTATCGAGCACGTTCGGGATGTCCGTGCCTCTGTCGTGGTTTGGAATCCGATTTCCCATTAGCCGATCCTCCTCCCCCATCCAGTGGAGAATGCGCAGCGCGAAGGAATCCAGAGGCCGCGCTCCCGGGGGTATCCTCGAATGAGGACCTTTCGTCTTTTGGATAAATGAGGCGCGCCTTCTCGCCCAACAATGGCGCATCGACAACACCCGGCCACTCCAACCACATGACGTTGTAGATAAGCCGGGCCGCAAGATTCGGCTTCCGGTTCATCGCCGCGCGCGGCCGTCAGTCGCAGATACATCTCGCGGATCGCCGGCCAGATGCGCGTCGCAACCGATCGCGACTCCGGTAGGTTCTCGGTTTGCAGCAGACTGGCCGGCCGTTCCTCGGCCAGCTCGAGCACGTCGCGCGCCGCAGCCGAACCCCGGCGGAGATCTCGAAGACGCGGCGCGGCCGTGCTCGCCGGGGTGAGTTCGCCGGCGAGCAGTCAAGCCCCGAGCCCGAACTGCCGTTCGACGACCTTGCCGAGGGTGTCGCCCGGGCCTCGGAGTTCGGCGCGGATGGCTTGTTCGCACGCCGGCAGGACGTGCAGGGTGAGCCTACTCGTCCGGCCCTCCGGCTTGCGGCCCTGCCCCGGTCTGTTTTTCCGCTTCGGCGGCGGCGTTGAGGGCGTGGCGACACCAGTCGGCGAGCTTTTGGCCGCGCGCGGCGCGCTTTATTCCCGTTGGCTTCTGTTGGGCCAGCTCACGCTCGAAGGCGTCATGATCAAGGATCAGCCCTTCTTTCTCAGCCCACTCTTGCAGGATCGCTAATTCACGGAGGAATTGGTCGACCTCTGTCTCCGCTCCTCTTCTTCCGCCTGCTCCCGGACTCGCCGGATCTGAGCCGCGGCTTGCTCCAAGGAGGGCGGTGGCCTCTTCGAGCCTTCCGCTCGAGTCGGTCTCAAAACTCGTCGTAGCGCAGCCGCGGCACGCGCTCATATGCCTTTTCGCGACCGACCAGCGTCGCGCCGCTCGCAGGGGAAGGAATAAAGCCAGGTTTCTGTCGCGTACGTTACAGGATTGTGGTTTTGAGCGCCGGGGGGGTGTGAGCGGGGCTGAGGAGCCGAGGTTTGTATTGCGCAGGGCGCTCGGGGTTGGATGCACTGGACGGGCATGAGTTTGAACGAGCTTGTTCCGGTTTTGCGGCTTGCGATCGGTCCGGTGATTGTGATTTCGGGCGTCGGGGTGGTGTTGGTGACGATGACGAATCGTTATGGACGCGTCATTGACCGGGCGCGGTTTTTGGCGGAGCAGCGGCGCGCGGGCGGGCAGGGGCGGATCACGCGGCTCTCGGCCCAGATCGAGGTGCTGGTGAGGCGCGCGCGGTTGTTGCGCGGCGCCATCGTTCTCGCCGCGGTCAGCCTGTTGTTTCTGGCGTTGATCACGATCGCGCTCTTCGTCACCGCGCTCGCCGGCCTGGAAGGCGGGCTGCTCATGGTGGGATTGTTTGTCGCTGGCATGGTCTCGTTTATCGGTTCGCTCCTGCTTTTCATCGCGGACTTCAAACTGTCGTTGAAGGCGCTCGATCTGGACCTGGAAGCGGGGCAGTGATGGCGGAGCTGGACGAGACTTACGCGGCCCGTTTCGGCGGAGTGGGGCGGCTTTATGGGGAAGGCGCGCTCGAGCGGCTGGCGGCGGCGCACGTGTGCATCGTCGGCGTGGGCGGGGTCGGCTCGTGGGTGGTGGAGGCTCTCGCGCGCTCGGGCGTCGGCGCGCTCACGCTGGTCGATCTCGACGATGTCTGCCTGAGCAACACCAACCGCCAGATTCCGGCCACGGTCGATGCGATCGGCCGCCCGAAGGTGCGGGTGCTGGCGGAGCGCGTGGCGTCGATCAATCCCGATTGCCGCGTGTTCGCGCGCGACGAGTTTTTCACGGAATCGACGGCGGAGGCGCTCTTTGCCGCGGCGCGCTACGATTGCGTGGTCGACGGCATCGACAGCCTGTCCAACAAATGCCTGCTCATCGCGCGGGCGCGACAGGCGGGCGCGCCGGTCGTGGTGTGCGGCGGCGCGGGCGGGCGGCGCGATCCCGCGCAGGTGCGCGTGTGCGATCTCGCCTTCACGATGCGCGACCAGTTGCTGAAGTACGTCCGCAAGAAACTGCGCGCGCGGCACGGTTTTCCGCGCGACGAGAAGGCGCCGTTTGGCGTGACGGCGGTGTATTCACCCGAGCGGCCGGTCTATCCGTGGAGCGACGGCCGGGTGTGCGAAGAGCCCGAGGCGGGGAGCGACACGGCGATCAACTGCGCGGGCGGCATCGGCACGGCGTCGTTCGTGACCGGCGCGTTCGGCCTGGCCGCGGCCTCGGTCGCGGTGGCGGCGATCGCGCGGCCGGCTGCGACGCCCGTCATGCAAACAGGCGGTTGAAGTTTCGGTCGACGCGGGCCGCCAGATCCTCCACCGGCATGCCGCGGAGTTCGGCGAGCGCTTCGTGGATGATGCGGATGTTGCCGGGGTGGTTGACCGGTTTTCCGTCGGCGTCGTCGGGAAGTGGATACGCGATTGCGTCGGCTGGCGGCGCCATGTCGGGCGCGTCGGTTTCGACGAGCAGACGGTCGATCGGGAGCGCGCGGAAGATCTCGCGCTGCGCGCGCTTTCTTTCGTGCAGGAAATAACCGTTGAAGGAGAAGAACGCGCCGCGATCGATCAGCCGCCGGGTCAGCTCCGCCGGGCCGCCATAGGCATGGAGGAGGAAACCGCGCTCCGGCAGCGGCTCGCGCTCGAGGATTTCGACGAGCGCGCCCCAGGCCTGGAGGCAGTGGATGGTGGCGGGGAGATTCCGTTCGGCCGCGAGCCGTAGTTGTTCCGTGAATACGACGGTCTGGTCGGCGAGGTCGTGGCCGCGGATCCATTTGTCCAGGCCGATCTCGCCGATGGCGGCCCGGCCGCCGGGGGCGTTGTCGAGGCGTTCGACGAGGCGCTCTTTCCACGCGGGCGAACGCCGCCCGGCGAACCATGGATGAAGGCCGAACGAGGGCAGCACCCAGGCGGGATGCGCGGCGGCGAGTTCGCTCACGGCGGGCCAGTCCTGCTCCGAGGTTCCGTTGACGACGGCGGTCGCGAGGCCCAGCGAGGCGATCGCATCCAGCATTTCGTTGCGCCGATCGTCGAAGCGGCGGTCGTGAAGGTGGTTGTGGGCGTCGTGGAGGGGAGGCGGCATGCCTACGCGCCGGGCGAGTGCGAGGACGCGAGATCGCGGACGCGCGCCTGGAGCGCGCGGAGTCCTTTGACGCGGCTCGGGGTGAGATGACGGTCGAGCTGGAGGCTGGTGACGATGTCGGTGGCGTCCGCCGCGACCTCCGCGGGCGGGCGATCCTCGGCGCGCTGGCAGACGAGCGCGACGAGGCCGCGCAGGACGGGCGCCTCGGCGTCGCCCCGGAAACGGCAGCGGGCGCCGGTCGATTCGTCGATCAGCCAGACAGCGGAGACACAGCCGGGCACGCGGTGCGCGGGCGTCCGCTCAGCCGCGGCGACGGGGGGAGCGCGCCGTCCGCGTTCGGTGATCCACAGGAGCCGTTCCTGCGGGTCGGGGATGGCCTGGAGATCGTCGAGCGGATCGGGTGGGCGCGGCGGCGTGTTCAACGCGGGCATCTTTGACATGACTTCGCGGCAGGCAAGGGCGGGCCGGATTTCGCCGCGATCCGCTTCAGCCTCCGGTTGCACTGCGCGCCGGATTTGTGTAGTCATGCATTCGCAACGATACCCCCAGCTGCATGACCCGTCTCCGATCCCTCCTGTTTTCCTGTCGAACGGTCGCCCTCTTCGCGGCCGTGGCCGGCGCGTTTTTCGCCTTTGGTTGCGCGCGCTCCTACCAAGTGAAGGTCGATGCGATCCACAATCCCGCGGTCGTGGGCGGCCATGCCTACAAGATCGTGCCGCGTCAGCAGGGTTTGGAGGAGCGGGATCCCGATTACGCGCAGGTGGTCGCGATGCTGAAGAACGCCCTCGGAGGGCGCGGCATGTATCAGTCGCCGAATCCGGACGAGGCGGAGGTGGTGGTGGAGATCGACTATGGCGTCGGGCCGTTGCGGACGGAGATCCAAACCGAGCGCGGCCTGACGTCGATGTCGACGGCCAGCGCGGTCGCGCACGCGCAGATGGATCCCCGGAGGGGCCGCGGCCGCCTCAATCCGAACAGCGTCATCCTTCCCGATGGCCGCGTGGCCGAGCCGATCATCGAGGAGGACACGGTGCGGGCGAGGCAGGTGTACGACAAGCACCTCAGTGTTTCCGCGCGCGAGATCGCGGTGGATGCAAACGGCGTGTCGCGAAGCGGCCGGGAACTCTGGCGCGTCGAAGTGGAGGTCGAGCAGAGCAAGGACGACATGGCGGAAGCCCTTCCGATCCTCGTGGGCGCGGCCGCGGACTACATCGACGCAAACACCGGCTCGCAGCAGATGATCCGCGTTTCGGAAAATTCGGAAAGCGTGATCTTCGTCAAGGGCGGCGCGAGATAGCAGGGGGCATGTGTCAGGCATTTGTCACCTGACTCTTGGACGATCTACCAGACCGAGCAGATCAGCGTCTTCAGGTAGGCGCTTTCCGTGTAGGGCGCGAGTTCCGGATGGTCGGGGCCGTGGCCGTGGGTTTCGAGGATCTGGACGGTTTTTCCCGCGCGGCCGGCGCACTCGGCGATGAGGTGTCGAAAGTCCGCCATCGAGACGTGGCCCGAGCAGGAGCAGGTGACGAGGATCCCGCCCGGCGGGAGGAGGCGGAGCGCGGCCTCGTTGATGCGGCGGTAGCCGGCCATGCCCTCGGCGACTTTGCGGCGGTCCTTCACGAAGGCCGGCGGGTCGAGGATGATGACATCGAACGCCGCCGCGCCGGTTTCCATCGCGCGCTCGCGATCGGCGAGAAACGCCTTCACGTCGGCGCAGACGAACTCGAAGCGATCGCGCGCGAGGTCGTTGGCGAGCGCGTTCTTTTCCGCCAGCTCGAGGGCGCGCGCGGAGACATCGACACTCGTCACATGCGCGGCTCCGCCGGCCGCGGCGTAAACGCTGAAGCCGCCGGTGTAGCAGAAGCAGTTCAACACCCGCCGGCCGCGCGCGTAGCGCCGGAGCGCGGCGCGCTTGTCGCGTTGGTCGAGAAAGAAACCGGTCTTCTGGCCGCCCGCGATATCGACGAGAAACTTCAGGCCGTTTTCGAGGATTTCGACGAGGGGCGGCACGTCGCCATGGAGCAGGCCGGTGGTCGATGGCGCGCCCTCGATGCCGCGCACCTTCACGTCGGAGCGCTCGTAGATGCCGGCGGGCTTCACGACTTCGACGAGCGCGCGCGCGATCGTGTCGCGCCAGGCGTCGATGCCGCGGGTGTGACACTGGATGCAGAGGTGATCGGCGTAACGATCGACCACGAGCCCGGGGATGAGGTCGTTCTCGCCGAAGACGAGGCGATACGCGTTCGTGCGCGTGCCTGCCACGATGCGCTCGCGCAGCTCCAGCGCGCGCTCGACGCGGCGGCGGAAAAACGCGTCGTCCACGACCTCGTTTTCCTCCCAGCTCCACACGCGCACGGCGATCTGCGAATAGCCGTTGAAATAACCGTGGGCGAGAAACCGGCCGTCCGGCGCGGCGACCCGCACGGCCGCTCCCGTTTCCAGGCCCTCGGGCACGCTCTCGAGCGCGCCGGCGAAGATCCAGGGATGCCGGGCGACGACGGGCCCGATGCGGTTGCGGCGGACGGTGAGCGTGGTCATGGGCCGGGCGACGGTTGAGGCGCCGCGCTCATCGGTAGAGCCAGTAGCGGCGGCTCTCGTTTTGGAAACGTTTCGCGGCGCGATCCCACGCGTCGAGGAAATGCGGCAGGTCCACCCTCGCGCCGTCTTTCGTCAACGCATTCCACCAGGCGGTGGAGCCGACGTGTTTGTTGAACAGATCCGCCTGCCCGGACGGGACGCCGACGAACGGGTTTTTCGGCGCCACTTTGCACGCGATCTGCATCATGTGAAAATTCAGCTCGGTCGGCCGCCACGCGTCCCAGTCGCGCACTTCGATGAGGAGGCCGTCGATCGCGCGCCCCCGGGCGTCCGTGACCTGTCGCGGGACGAAACGCAGGCCGTGAAGCCGGCGTTTCGCCAACTCGCTCGCGAGCTGTTCGGGCGTCAACCCCGGATGCGTGAGAAACCGGAAGGGATGCGGCGTGCCGATGCCGTGGCGAAACCCGCCGAGTTGCGCGCCGAGGCCGGTCATGGGGTAGCCGACGACGGCCTCGAAGCTGGGGATGTTCGGCGAGGTCGGAATCCATTTCAGGCCCGTGTCGGGCCACCTCATGCCGCGTTTCCAACCGCGCATGGGCACGACGGTGAGCCGGCCCTTGCGGCGCGCGGCGTCGTCGATCTGGAGCACGCCGGGCTCGCTCGCGGAGATGCGCGCGAGTTCGCCGATGGTCAACCCGTGGACATACGGCACGCGAAACGCGCCCACGTAGCTCATCCATTCGCGATCGAGCATCGGCCCGGCGACCGCGAGGCCGCCGAGCGGATTCGGGCGGTCGAGCACGACGACCTCGACGTCATTTTCGAAACACGCCTCGAGGGTGTAGCGCATGCAGCTCACGTAAGTGTAGGAGCGCGTGCCCACGTCCTGGAGATCGATCACCATCACGTCCACGCCGCGGAGCATCGCGGGTGTCGGCTTGCGCGTGTCGGCGTAAAGGGAAAACACGTGCAGACCGGTGCGCGCATCGACGCGATCGGGCACGTATTTGTCGGCGATCTCGTCGCCGTAGATCCCGTGCTCGGGGCCGTAGAGGGCGACGAGATTGAGCCGCGGTTCTCGGCGGATGACGTCGATCGTGCTCACCCCAAACCGGTTCACGCCGGCAGGATGGGTGAGCAGGCCGATGCGTTTCCCTTGCAGGATCGCGAAGCTCTGGCGTTCGAGCACATCGATGCCGAGGAGCACGCCGTCATCGCGCGATGACGACTGGCGCGGCGCGGGCATGTCCGCGGCCACGATCTGCGTGATCTCCGTGATCTCCTGCGCGGAATCGCCGCCGGCCGATCGCGTCGGAGCCTGCGGGTTCCGCGCCGGTTCCGCGCTCGCGCAACCGGCGAGGGCGAAGAGCGGAACGAGCGCGGCCAGGCCGGCCGCGAGGCGGGGGAGCAGACGAGAGGCGCGCATCGCCTAATCTTTCTGGGCGGGCGCCGCCGGGGGTGAAGCGGAATCCTTCTCGCGAGGCCGGCGGGGCAGATGCCAGTTGTGCCTTCGGGCTTCGTAGGCGAAGAACCGGTAGGTCAGGTCGAGCGCGCAGCCCATGATGAGGCCGCAAACGATGCCGCCGATCGTCAACCGGCTGCCGATGTGCGTGATCCCCAGGCTCGATTCCTCGCTGCTGAACCAGCGCAGGCAAAAGTCTCCGGTGAAGTAGGTCGCCGGCAGGATGATCGGCGCGGTCAGCGGCGTGCTGACGAATTGCAGCCCGACCAGCGTGGGCAGGTTGGCGCGCAGGGCGAGGGCGGCGATGAAGGCGAACGCGATCTGCAGCCCGTAAACCGGCAGCAGCGTGATGATCGATCCGGCGTAGAACGCCGGCGTCATCGCCGAGATGCGAAAGGTCCAGAAGTAAGGCCGCTTGCGCGCGGCGGCGGCGAACCACTTCAACACCGGATAACGGTGCAGCATCGCCCGCCGCGGCAACGGGCGGAGGAGCCGCTTGGTGAGGCGAATCCGCCGTCGCCGTTCTTGAATCAGTTGTTCGGGATCCTGCATCTTTGCGTGGTCAACGTGAGCGCCCGGTCGCGTGGGCAGGCATCATCGTTCGTCAACCAGGTGGCGACGGCAACCCGGCGATTCAGGAAAAGTGGCCGGCGATCGCGGCGGCGAGAAATTCGTCGGCGCGCGCGAGCGCCTCCGAGATCGGGGTTCCGGACGGCGTCACGGCGTAGATCTCGCCCGTTTCGGCGAGATCCGCCTCGTCCGCCTCCACCGCGCCGGCGAAGACGAGCGTCTGCCGGTCGCGTTCGCGCGCGCGGTGGACGATCGCGCCCGGCCCCTTGCCGGAGAGGCTGCTGCGGTCGAAGCGGCCCTCGCCCGTGATGACGAGGTCGGCGGCATCGATGCGCGTGTCGAGGTCGAGCCAGGCCGCGACCAGCTCGAAGCCCGGCACGAGCGAGGCGTTTGCGGCGGTGGTGAGACCGAAGGCGATCCCGCCCGCCGCGCCGGCGCCGGGCGCGTGGATGCTTGCGGCGAGATCTTTTTCAAAATGACCGCAGAGCAGCGAGGCCATGCGCTCGGAGAGGCTTTCGAGCTTCGCCAGGTCTTTCGCGCGCAAACCCTTTTGCGGGCCATAGACCGCGGCCGCGCCCGCCGGGCCGAGCAGCGGGTTGGACACATCGCACGCGATCGCGATCGGCGGAATGGCCGGAAAAATCCCGCCCTCGACCTGCGTGATCTTTTCCCACATGGCGGGAAACGGCGGCCGGACGCGCTCGCCTCCCGCGGCGCGAAACTCGAGCCCGAGGGCGGCGAGCGCGCCGAGCCCGAGATCGGTCGTGGCGCTGCCGCCGACGCCGAGCAGGATGGCCCCGGCTCCGAGTTCGGCCGCGGCCCGGATGAGCTGGCCGGAGCCGTAGGAGCTGGCGTGCCACGGATCGCGCTCGGCGCGCGGCACGAGCGCCAGGCCGCTGGCCGCGGCCATCTCCACGATCGCGAGCTTCGCCGGCGGCTCCTTCTCGTCGTCGTGAAACAACAGCTCCCGCGCCCGCGCGGGCAGGCTGCCCGCGTCCACCATCCCGATGCGCGCCTGCCGCGCCTCCATCCTCGGGCCGCTCGCCGGCACGGATTCGACCGCGCCGCGCGCCGCCTCGGTCAGGATCTGGCAGAAGCCTTCGCCGCCATCGGTCAACGGCGCGATATCGATCTCCCAGTCCGGGTGGAGGTTTCGGATCTCGCGCGCCGTGATCGCGCTCGCGCGTTGGGCCGACAGCGCGTCCTTGAACTTGTCGAAGGCGATCAGGACGCGTCGGGGCATGGAGGGAACACAATCGATCCGGCGATTTTTGAAAAGCCGAACCTTTCTGTGCTCGAAGCGCCGGAATTTGAAATTTCAAATTTGAGATCTGAGATCGGCGCTGTAAGCGCCTTGGGGTGCAGGTCGTCGAAGAGATTCCGGTCACGTGGTTGATGCCGGTTTGGAACGGCATGCCGCACCTGCGGGCGACGCTCGACTCGATCTTCCGGCAGACCCACCGGCGGCAGCGCCTGATCGTGTGGGACAACGGATCGAGCGATGGAACACTCGAGGAACTCCGCCGCTGGATTCCCCATCGCATCGCCGGCGAGATCCGGCACGGGGAGCGCCTCAACGCCGGCGAGCGCAACGCGCGCCTGGTCGAACTCGCGAAGACGGAGATCTGCGCGCGCATCGAGGCCGGCGACGTGAATCATCACGACCGCCTGCTCCGCCAGACCGCGTTTCTCGCCGCGCGCCCCGAGGTCGTGGCCGCGGGCGCGGCGATCCGCGCGATCGACGAGGAAGGCCGGCCGCGTCTCGCGCACGGCTGGCAGCTCGATTACCACGAGGACGACCGGGACATCGTGCACGACCTGCTCATCCATGCGGCCATCCCGCAGCCGGCGATGCTGTTTCGCCGCGGCGCGGTGATCGCGGCGGGAAATTTCCGTCCGTTGAAGTGGGGCGAGGATTACGATCTCCAGCTCAGGCTGGCCGCGCGCGGGCGGTTCGCGAACGTCCCCGAGCACCTGCTCAGCCACCGCTTCGCCGAGGCGGGCCCGGGGCGGCGGAGCCTCGATCGCGAGTGGTTTCATCCGGAGGCGCGGGCGGCGCTGTTTGCGCGCGAGGGCGCGGCGTTGTTCGGCGTGCGCGAGGATCACCTGCTCCGCCTCAAGCGGCGCGACCATCCGCGCGCGCTGCCGCACCTCTTCGCGATCGTCCGCGGGCTCGAGCGCCGGGAATCGATCGGCTGTGTCCGGCGGTTGTTTTCGCCGTCGTTCGTGAAGAGCGCGCGCCAGCTCGTCGCCGACCACGACCGGATGACCCGCGCCTTCCTCGGATTCGCCCGCAGAGTGTCAGGGGTCGGGGGCACTGACTACTGACTCCCGGTTTCGGCCTCCCGATCTACCGGCGCCGCTGGGCGGCGTGCGCGCCGCCGGAGCCGTAGCGCCCGCGGGATTGCGCGATCTTTTTCGAGACCAGATCCGCCTCGTAGATCGAGCAGACGAAATCGCACAGGTTGTGCAATCGCGAGGAGGACTGCCGGAGCTTCACGTCCGTGGCCGAGCCGCGGAGAATGTCCACGGCGCCGATGTTCTTTCCGCGGTCCTTCACATGGCGGACCGACGGTATCGCGTCGTAGTCGCCCGCGATGATGACCGAGACGTCGACCTTGTCGGTCGAGTTGGAGAGATCGACGGCGAACGTCGTATCGATCCCCTTTTCGAGAATGTGCCCGCCGAGGAGGTTCACCTTCCAGTGTCCGCAGGAAACGATCTCGATGAAGTCGCAGCCGGCCTGGATCGCGTGATTGAAGCTGCGCATCGCATCCAGCACCGCCGCCTTGGAGGCATACCACTCGCGCTTTTCCTCGAAGAAAATCTTGAAGGCCTCGTTCTGGATCTCCTGCGGCGTGCCCGACTTCATCCGCTGCGCGGCCAGCGACATATAAAGCCGCTTCAACGACTCCTCCGTGTCGAAGAGCGATTTGTAATAACCTTGCGTCTTCGTGTCCGCAAAATCGATGCGGTCGATGCCCGCGACCTGGTACCAGTAAACGCGGTGCAACTGGCAGCCGGCCGGCGGCTGGCGGTCGAGAAAACTTCCGGACCATGCCTTGACCGACTCCTCGAAAATGTGGCGGTAGAAGCCTTCGAAATCCTCGACCTTCAACTCGTGTTTGTTCAGGGCTCCGATCAGAGCCGAACCGTCGACGTAGATGCCGAATTTGATCATGGGTGTTTATTGGAGGCCGGCCCGGCGGATCACGCGCTTTTTTTGAAGAAAATTCGGAACGAGACACGCGAGCCTCGCCGAAAGACGGCGGCGGCGCGAGGGTTGTTACCCGCCCGGCGCTTATAAGTTGCGGTGAAATCGCGCGGGTGGGGCGGCCCCGGCGCACGGGGCGCAAACCGATCTCCAGGCGGTCGGTCGCGCGAAAGTTTGTCGCGCTTTCGGTCGCGTTCTTCCGCGGAGAATGCGTTCGCGTTTCATCGCCGCCGGCCGGGTGGCGGCGAAGCCTTTGTTCGCTTCGTTTCCTTCTGCGCGCTTGATCGCCTCCGACCGGTTGGCGAGGCTCCGCGCATGGAACCGTTTTTCGCTCTGGTCACTGGCGCCTCGCGGGGGATTGGGCGCGGCATCGCCCTCGAACTGGCCCGCGCGGGTTGTCGCGTGGCGATCAACTACGCCGGCAACGCCGAAGCCGCGGCCGAGGCGCTGAAGCTCGTGCGCGAGGCCGGCGGCGACGGCTTCACCGTGCAGGGCGATGTCGCCGTGGCGGCCGATCGCGAACGCATGGTGGCGGAGACGCTCGAGCGCTTCGGCCGCATCGATCTCCTCGTCAACAATGCCGGCGTGGCGCCGAAGGTCCGCGCGGACCTGCTCGAATCCGGCGAGGAAAGTTTCGACCGCCTTTTCGCGATCAACCTGAAGGGCCCGTATTTCCTCACGCAGCTCGTCGCCCGCGGGATGCTCGGGCAGACGCCGAACGCCTCCGGCCTGCGCGGGCGGATCGTCAACATCACCTCGATGTCCGTTTACACCTCCTCGATCAATCGGGGCGACTACTGCGTGGTCAAAGCCGGGCTCGCGATGATGACGAAGCTTTACGCCGACCGCCTCGGCAACGACGGGATCAACGTTTACGAGATCCGCCCGGGCATCATCGCGACGGACATGACGAGCGGCGTGAAGGAGAAATACGACCGGCTCATCCTCGAGCAGGGCATCACGCCGATCCGCCGCTGGGGCACGCCGGAGGATGTCGGCCGCGCCGTGCGCGCGATCGCGGAGGATCGTTTTCCATTTTCGACCGGCGCGGTCTTCGACGTCGACGGCGGTTTCCACCTCCACCGGCTCTAGCCGGAGCGGAGAGTCGAAGTTTCAAGTTTAAGTTGAAGACGGCCGGAGCGGAGCCGGGCCGCCGCACGCATGGCGGTTCCTTTCTTCAACTTCAACTTTGAACCTAAACTCCGCCTCCCCGGTTGCGCGGGCGTGAACCGTGCTCAATCTACACGCGTCATGACTTCGCCCCAAAGGATTCGTTTCGCATTGCTCGTCGCAATGCTTCCGCCCGCCTCGATCTCCGCCGCGTTGCCCGGGCCGGACGCGGACAACGGCGCGATCACGCTGCCCGAAGGTTTCGGCGCGGTGGTCGTCGCGGACGATCTCGGACCGTTGCGCTTCCTCGCCGTGCGCGACAACGGCGATGTTTATGTGAAGACGCGGCGCGGCGGCATCATCGCGTTGCGCGACACCGACGGCGACGGCCGCGCGGACGAGAAAGGGGAGTTCGGCGACGGCGGCGGCACGGGCATCGCGATCCGCGACGGCTGGCTTTATCATTCGACCAACAGCGAGGTGCGCCGCTTCCGCCTCGATCCCGCCGCGCTTGTGCCGGCCGGCGATCCCGAGACGATCGTGCGCGGGCTGCCGGATGAAGGCCAGCACGAGGCGAAGTCGTTCACCTTCGGGGGCGATGGCATGTTATATGTCGAAGTGGGATCGCCCTCGAACGCGCTCGGCAATCCCGGCCGCGAGCGCGGCGCGGTCGGCAGCAGCCCGGAACGGATCGCGGAGTTTCAGGAGACGCACGGCGGCTTCTGGCGGTTCGATCCGAACAGGACCGGGCAGACGCAGAAGGACGGGTTTCATTTCTCCAGCGGGCATCGCCACATCCTCGCCGTCGCATGGAATCCGGCGGCGGAGGCGCTCTTCGTCGTGCAGCACGGGCGCGATCAACTGGGCAGCATCGCGCCGCAGTTCTATACGGCGAAGGACAACGCGGAGCTTCCGGCCGAGGAGATGCACATCCTGCGCGAAGGCGCGCGGCTGGGCTGGCCCATGACCTATTGGGATCCGATCAGGAAGGCGCGCATGCTCGCGCCGGAATACGGAGGCAACAACGAGAAGCGGGCCGATCCGGGCAGGTTTCCCGATCCGCTCGTCGCGTTTCCCGGGCATTGGGCGCCGATGCAGATGGCGTTTTATAACGCCTCGCAGTTTCCCGCGAAATATCAAAAGGGCGCGTTCATCGCGTTTCACGGCTCATGGAATCGCGCGCCCGAGCCGCAGCGCGGCTACCGTGTCGCCTTCGTGCCCGCCGGCGCCGGCGGCATGCCGGCCGGCGATTACGAAACATTTGCCGATGGCTTCGCCGGCGCGGATGAGATTCGCAGCCCGCGCGACGCCCGCTTCCGCCCCTGCGGCCTCGCGATCGGGCCGGATGGCTCGCTCTATGTCTCCGATTCGGCGAAGGGGCGCGTCTGGCGGATCTTTTATATCGGCGGGTGATGGAGGGGTTCCATGGGGCCTGTGGGATTTGTATGTATTGTCTTCGCGCTTCCGTCGCGGCTGTCGCGGGTCTGCTGCTTCTGGCCTGCCGCCAGAATCCGGCCGGCGCTCCGGCGGCCACTGCCGTTTCCGGCGAGGCGGTATATGCGCAACATTGCGCGACCTGCCACATGGCCGACGGCCATGGCGTGCCGAACATGCAGCCGGGGCTGGTCGGCAGCCCGATCGTGAATGGCGACCCCGACCGGCTGTATGCCGTCATTCGGGCGGGGTCGGCGGCGCTGCGGGATCGTCCGGGCGGGTTTGGAAACGAGATGCCGCCGTTCGGGCTGCTGAGCGAGGAGGAGACGCGCGCCGTGGCTGATTATATTCGAGAGCGTTTCAATGGCGCGGATCGCTGAGCATCGAGCGCCGCGTTCGCGTCCAGTTTTCCGAAGTTCCCCCGCGCCGCGCGCGCCGGCTTGCCACAGGCGCGGAAGTGGCGCACAGGGACGCGTGTTTTATCGCATCCTCGCGCCTGTCACAATCGCGTGCGCCGCCAGCCTCGCCACGGCGGCGGCCCCGGAGCCCGCGCTGGCCCTTCCCGAGCAGGTCGTGACCGCGACCCGGGAGCGCGTGCCCATGAACCAGCTTCCGGTGACGGTCGATCGATTCGCGGCGGACGATCTTTCCAGCGGCGCGGCCGTGACGATCGACGATGCCCTGGGCGCCTCGGCGGCGTTCGGCCTTTTCCGGCGCAGTGGAAGCCTGACCGCGCATCCCACGGCTCAAGGCCTGTCGTTGCGCAATGTCGGGCCGAGTGGCGCGAGCCGTTCGCTCGCCCTGCTCGATGGCGTGCCGCTGAACGATCCGTTCGGCGGCTGGGTCGCGTGGGCG
>CAZFCY010000072.1:15606-23889 GCA_964517665.1 uncultured Opitutaceae bacterium
GCGAAGATTCCGCGCCTGAGCCTGGGCGCCGCGGAGATCGTGCGCGGCGGCGGCTCCGGCGCCTGGGGAAGCGCCGCGCTCGGCGGAGTCGTGCAACTGCTCTCGCGCGAACCCGGCGGGGACGGCGCCCTCTTCGTCGAGCTGGGCGGCCATGGCACGCGCCGCGCGGAGGTCGTGGGCGCGACCGGGCTGGCGAACGGAAGCGTCCTGCGCGTCGGCGGACGATGGTTCGAGACCGATGGTTTTTTTCAATACGCCCCGGCCGATCGCGGGCCGGTCGATCGCCGGCTCGATTCGCGTCACGCGCTGTTGCACGCGGATTTCTCCACCACGGTCGCGGATGGCTGGCGCCTGAGCCTTGGCGCGCGCGCTTTCGACGAGGAGCGCGGCAACGGCACGCCGTTTCAGCGCAACAACTCGGAGGAACAGGCGGCGCGCGCGCGCCTCAGCGGATCGCCCCGCCCGGGCCTCGAGATCGGAATCGCCGGCTACGCGCAAAGCCAGGCGTTCGACAGCGGCTTCAGCGCCGTCGACGAGTCGCGCGCGGGCGAGACGCCGGCGCTCGATCAATTCGAGGTGCCCGCGACTGCGTTCGGCCTGAGCGCGGTGGCGAACTGGACGCACGGGAGCGACGAGCGACCGCAAGCGCGGATCCCTGGAGGGACGACCTCCGTGTCGTCCGAGGGGTCGCGCGCTTCGCTCTCCCGTATCCAGAATGCAAATACGGAATCGGGCCCGCCCGGCTCCGGCCGCGCCGCGCGCACGACGCTCGGGATCGACTTCCGGCGCGTGCGCGGGGAGACGCGCGAGGCGTATTTGTTTTCTGGGGACAGCTTTCAACGGCGGCGTTTCGCGGGAGGCTCGCAGCGCGGCGCCGCCGTCTTCGCCCTGCACAGCCGCGAGGTCGGAAACGGCGTGCGCGCCCAGGCGGGGCTTCGCGTGGATCACTGGCGCGACTTCGACGGGCATCGGCGCGAATCGGTCATATCGAGCGGGGCGCCGACTTTGAGCGAGCGCTTCGCGGACCGAAGCGGCTGGGAATCGAGCCCCTCGCTCGGCGTGGTCTGGCAGGCGGCGCCCGCGCTCCGGGCGCGCGCGAGCGTTTATCGCGCTTTTCGGGCGCCGACTTTGAACGAGCGCTATCGGCCGTTTCGCGTCGGCAACGTCGCGACCGACGCGAATCCGGCGCTGTCGATCGAGACGCTGGAGGGAGCGGAGGCCGGGCTCGACTGGTCGCGCGGCGCCTGGTCGGCCTCGATTGGCGTGTTCGAATCGCGGCTGGATGACGCGGTCGCGAACGTCACGCTTTCGACCACCAGCGCGCTCGTGCAACGCCGTCGCGAGAACCTCGACCGCGTGCGGGTGCGCGGAATCGAGCTGCGCGCCGGCTGGGCGCCTTCGCGAGATTTGCGGTTGTCGATCGATTGCCTGATCAGCGAGGCGGAGGTGCGGCGATCGGCGATCGCGCCCGGACTCGAGGGCCGGACGCTGCCCCAGGCGCCGCGCGAGGTGGTGACGGCGCGGATGGACTGGCGGATCGCGAAGGCCTGGCGCGCGGGGCTCTCCGCGCGCGCGGTCGGCTCGCAGTTCGAGGACGATGAGAACGCGCTCGTGCTGCCGTCGGCGACCGTGGTTGATCTGACGCTGATTTTTCAGGTCAACGACGCCTGCGACCTGCGCCTCGCGCTCGACAATGCGGGCGACGAGCCCGTCGCCGTCTCGCTCGGCGCGGATGGCCGGTTCGCCTACGCCACCCCTCGATTCGCGCGCGCCAGCCTGCAATGGCAGTTCTGATTCCCATGCGCGATCGAGAGGAGACCGGATGTGGTTGGAAGTGTTTGGGGGCCGAGGTGAAATCCCAGGTTCCAAAGCGGCGATGAATCGCCGCACTCCAGAAAGAGGATGCCGCCATGTGGAGTGCGGCGATTCATCGCCGCTTTCCGTCGCATGCGCGCGCCTCGCAGAGAAGCCGCGGACGTGGCTAGATGATTTACAAGCGCGCCGGGCGCCACTTTTCTCGGTGCGTTAACAGTTGTTTCGTCTGCCCGTTTCGCTCTGTCCGTCGATTGTGGAGCAACTGCGTTTCTGTTTTCCCATGTCGTCCACCTCCGATTCTCCGATCGTGACCGCGACCGATCTGCAGGCGCGCGCCGGCGGCGTCGATCCGGAGGCCGTGTGGCTGCACGTGCTCTCCAGCAGCGTGATCGCGACCGCGTTCGTGGCGATCACGGCGATTCTCGTGTGGGCGCTGCGCCACCGGGTGGATGCTCCGTTTCGCCGCATGCTGATGCTTTTCAGCGGCCTCATCTTCTGTTCGGGCGCGATCTTCGTGATCGGTGTCTTCAACATCTGGGACACGCAGATGTGGAGCGAGGGCGTGTTGAAGGCGCTGGCCGCGGCGGTCGCGGTCGGCGCGGCCATCACCATCTACCGCGTGGCGCCGGCGATGGTGCGCTCGCCGGGGCCGCTCGATCTCGAGCGGATCAACCGCGAACTCGAAAGCCGCGCGCACGAGCGCACGGCGGAGCTGGAGGACGCGAACGCGCGGCTGCGCAACGAGGTCGCCGAACGCGAGCGCGCGGAGGCCGAGGTGCGGGATCTCAACGCGCGCCTCTCCGAGCGTGTCGAAGAACTGGAGACATTGTTCAAGGTGCTCCCCGTGGCCGTCGCGATCTCGGAGGACCGGGCCTGCGCGCGCGTCCGCGGGAATCCCGCGATGATGCGGCTGCTGCGAACCGGGCCGGATCGCAACATGTCGCTCTCCACGGGCGCCTCCGATGGGCCCACGCACTTCCAGGTGTGGCGGCGCGGGCGCTGCCTGCTGCCCGAGGAGCTGCCGATGCAGACGGTCGGCCGCGAGGGCTGCGAGTTGCGTGATTTCGAGGAGACGGTCGTCCATGCCGACGGCGCCCGTTGCGAGATCATCGCGGACGTCGTGCCGCTGCGGCGCGCGGATGGCGTCGTGCGCGGGGTCGTCGGCGTTTTCCGCGATCTGACCGAACTCAAGCGCACGACCGAGGAGCGGCTCCTCTTCGAGCGCCGGGTGCTCGAGACGCAAAAGACGCAAAGCATCGGCCGCCTCGCCGCCGGCGTCGCGCACGATTTCAACAACCTGCTCGCGGTCGTCAAAGGCGCGGTGGAGCTTGCGCGCGACGAACCCGGCATGCCCGAGGCCGCGGCGCGCCGGCTCGGCACGGTCGATTTCGCCATCCGCCGCGCCTCCGATCTGTGCGAGCAGATGCTCTCCTACGCGGGCCAGGGCCGGCTCACGCTCCAGAAGGTGAACGTGAACGAGAGCGTGCAGAAGGCCGTGAACCTCGTCCGCAGCTCCTTTCCGCGCGGGCGCGACGTCGTCCTGGAACTGGACGGAAACGTCGGAACGATCGACTCCGATCCCTCGCAGATGACGCAGGTCGTGGTGAACCTCTTCACCAACGCGCTCGAGGCCAGCGAGCGCACGGGCGCTCCCGTGCGGATCAGCACGAGCGTGGTCGAGATCGACGAAAGGGATCTGCGCACGATCCAGCCCGCGGAGTCGCTCGCGCCCGGCCGTTGCGTCGTCATTTGCGTGAAGGACGTGGGCCTGGGGATGGACGCGCTGACCTTGCGGCAGTTGTTCACGCCTTTTTTCTCGACCAAGTTCCAGGGGCGCGGGCTCGGGCTCGCGGCCGTGCTCGGCGTGGCGCGCAGCCACCGCGGCGGCGTGCGGGTCTGGAGCCAGCCGAACCGCGGGACGCGCGTGGAGGTGTTCCTCCCGATCGGCCAGCGCCGCGAGGAGGAGAGCGCGCCGCCGCCCGTTGTATCCGAAAAATGGTTACAGCGGCCGCGCCGCGTGCTCGTGGTCGACGATGAGGCGATGATCCGCCGCGTCGTCGCCTCGTTTCTGGAAAGCCGCGGCTACGAGGTCGAGACCGCGGGCGGCGGGCGCGAGGCGCTGGAGATGCTCGACAGCGCCGAGTACGGCCTCGTCGTGCTGGACGCGGCGATGCCGGAAATGGACGGCTTCGAAACGATGCGCCGCTTCAAGCCCGTCCGGCCGCAGCTTGCCGTGGTGATCATCAGCGGCAGCGCCCGCGACGAGATCGTCGAGCGTTTCCAGCCGCTCGGGCCGGACGCGGTGCTGCACAAGCCGTTCGAGTTTTCCGAGCTGCAGGGCGTGCTCGAGAAGGTTTTCGGAGATCGCGAACCCGGTTGATCGCAGCCCGCCGGGATGGCGGGATGATCCCCGCGGTTCTCCGGCGAAACCGGTTGGGAGATGGCCGCGATGGCGCGATCCCCGGAATGATGGGGGACGCCGTTCTCCATTTGCGCGAGGGATCGTTCTCGTTTTCCGGGGCGGACGCCGGCTTCCTCGCGGAACTGTCGATCCGCTTGGCGGTTCTGAAAAACGCGTTCTAGTAAACAGATGGGGTTTCGCCGTCGTGCTTTCCAGGGGTTGGGAATCGCCGCTGCCGTTCTGGCCGCGGCGGTTTTGACGTCGCCCTGGTGGATGCCGGCCGCGATCGTCGCGGCGGGCGGCCGGTTTGGCGTGAAGGTTGGGGATTGGGAGAAGGCCGGATTGTGGCGCGCGACCTATCGCGACGTGACCTGCGCGTTTCCCGGCGCCACGATCACGATCGGGGAGTTGACGGCTCCCGTCTTTGCGGTCTGGCCGCGGCTCGAGGGCGGGCCGACGATCGAATCGAGCGACGTCACGGTCGTGATCGAACCGCAGACTCCGCCGCGGCCGCGGCCCGAGCGCCCGGGGACCTCCGCGCATCAGATCGTCTCGACGGTCGAGCGCGTCTGGCCCGAGGCGCGGCGCCGGCTCCCGCCGGCCGTGATCGAGCGGGCGAGGGTCGAGGCGGGGAGCTTGCGGATCGACGTCGGCTCGCTGCGCTGGGATGGCGAAACCCTCCGGGCCGAGGGCTCCGTGCCGCGCCTCGATTCCGCCGCCACGGCCGCGATGACCCGGCGGGATGGCGGAGCATTTGTATTCAATGTTTCAATACCAGAGCGCGAGGCCGCGCTCGAGGCCGTGGTCGCGCATGATGGGGATGCGGTGGACGTCGCCGCGCGCGCCACGTGGGAGGCCAACGTCGCGGATGCGACGGCCACGTTTGGAACCGAGGGCCTGCTGCCGTCGTCCGCGTCCGTTCGCGCGCCGGAACTCCAGGCCCCGGCCGAGCTGGCGGGACTTTCCGGATACGGCCCGATCGACGGCGGCGTGACGCTGGAGTGGGACGGCGCGCGCTACGCCGGCGAGGCGCATGCGCGCGCGACTCCCATCGATGCCGGCGCGGGGCTGCCGCCGCTCGCGGTGGACGTGCGCGCGGCGGGCGATTTCGAGCAGGTCCGCGTCGAGGCGGTGAACCTCGCCGCGCCCGGGCTGGACGCGCGGTTGTCGTCCCCGCTCGAATGGCGTTTCGACGCGGGGATTCCGGCCACGGCGGCGCGGTTCACGCTCGCGCTCGACGTGGGCGAGCTGCCGTGGATCGAGGGAACCGGCGCGGTCGAGGGGACGGCGGACGTCGCGCGCGCGGAGGCGGGCGAGCCTGTGGTTGATTTTCAACTACGCGGCCGCGACCTCGGCTGGCGGCGCCTCGCGGGCGGCGCGTTTTCCGTCGCGGGGCAATGGGCGCCGCCGCTGCTCACGATCAGCGAACTGAGCGCGTCGATCGACGAGGCGACGACGCTCGAGGCGAGCGGCGCCGCCGATCTGCGCGCGCGCGCGATCGAACGCGCGGAGTTGCGGATGAGCGCCGGCCCGGACGCGGCGCGCGCGTGGTTTCCCGACGCGCCCGGATTCGCGGGGGCGGACCTTGTCGCAACGGCAGGCGGCTCATTCGACAAGCCCGCCTATGACGCGACGCTCGAGTTGCGCGATCTCGAGGACGTCCCCGGTGGAGCCGCCCGCCTCGATCTCCATGTGACGGGCGCCGGCATCGAGACGGCCGACGTGGACGCGAAACTCACCTCCGCGGCGGGCGCGACCATTCCGTTGCGCGCCGCGATCGCGCGCGGGCCCTCGGGCGCGATCGGCATCGATCTGCAGACGCTGCGGTGGGAGGATGCCGCGGGCGTGTGGTGGTCGCTGGAGCGGCCCGTGGCTGTTTCGATCGCGGCTCCGGCCGGGAGCGGAGGCATGCCGGAGGTGACGCTGGGCAGGGCGGATCTGAAGGGGGAGATGTTTTCGCTCGCCGCCGCCGGCTCGGTTCGCTGGCCGGCGGAGGGGCGCGCGAGCATCGAGGCCGCGAAGATCGAGGGGCGGCGTTTGCAGCCGTATTTGCCCGATGGATACAGCGACATTTTCGTCGAGGCGCTCGGCCTCGATGCCAACTGGGCGGATGGCCCGGTCGCGCTCGATGGATCGACGCGCGTGCGCTATTCGCCACGGGAGGACGCGTCCTACGCGGTCGAGGCCGCGTTTCGCTCCGGGGATGACTCCTCGTCCCTCCTCGCGGACCTGAACATCGAGGCGGAATCCGGCGTCGTCTTGAGCGGAAGCGGCCGCGTGCCGTTGACGCTCACGGGCCGCGCGACTGGCTTCTCCGCGCAGCTCCCAGCGGACGGCGCGCTCGCGCTCGACCTGGCCTCGCAGCCGAATCCCGTCTTCTGGCAATCCATCGCCGGCCTCACGGGATGGGCCGTGAACGATCCCGTGTTGCGGGCCTCGCTCACCGGCACGCTGGGCGCGCCCCGGGGCGAGGTGGATTTTTCCGCGGGGCAACTGCTTCCGCCGACGAAAAACGCGGGGGCGGCGCAACTTCCGCGGTTGAGCGATATGTCCGTTCGAATCGTGGCGGACGACGAGGGCCTGAAGCTGACCGAGGCGCTCGTGGCGGTGGAGGACAAGTGGATACGCCTGACAGGGAGCGCGCCGTGGTGGACGTGGCGCACGCTGAAGGAGCAGAAGCGTTTCGACTGGCGCGAGGCGAGTTTCGAGCTGGCCTCCAATCCGCTGCCCGTGGCGATCGCGGCGCGTGTTTTCCCGACCGCGCTCGCGCCGGACGGCGAGGTGTCGATCGACGTCCATCACACGCCGGCCGAGGGCCTTGGCGGGCACGTATGGCTGCACGGAGCGGCGCTTCGTCCGCTTCCTCCCGTCGGCGCGATTCGCGAGATCAACGCGGAGCTTGTTTTCAACAACTACGATGTGCGGCTGCCGGCGTTGACGGCGTTGATCGGGGGCCGGCCGGTCGAGATCAGCGGCCGTGGGCGCGTGCAGCCGGGGGAGCCTGTGGATTTCGAGTTGCAGGCGCGCAGCGAGCGCGTGCCGGTGGTGCGCGCGGCGGGCCTGGTCGTGCGCGCGGGGCTCGACGTGCGCGTCAGCCAGCGGGGCAACGAGCCCGGCCGCATCAGCGGGGAGGTGAGCCTCGGGCCGAGCGTGTATGTTTCCGAGTTCGTCTCGTTGATCCCGACCGGCGGCGTGACCGCGCCGGAGCAGCGGCCGCCCTTCTTCAGCGTGAAGGAGGAGCCTTTTGGAAGCTGGACGCTCGACGTCGCGGTCAAGGGCGACGAGTTCCTGCGTGTTGAAAACCCGTTGTTCAAGGGCCTGCTCTCGGCCGACTTTCGGCTCGAGGGCACGCTTGCCGAACCGAAGGCGATCGGCCAGATAACCTCGAGCAAAGGCGCGATCGTGTTTCCGTTTGCCAGCATGGCGCTGACGAATCTCGAGCTGACCCTGTCGCGGGAAAATCCTTACGAGCCGAGGATCCTCGCCACGGCCGGGACGCGGGTTTTCGGCTACGATCTGCGCATGGAGGTCACGGGGAGCGCGTCCGATCCGCGGCTGCAATTCAGCGCCAATCCGCCGCTTTCGTCGCAGGAGGTGTTTTTGATGGTGACCGCGGGGGCGCTGCCCGACGACACGCGGTCGTTTTCCACCAGCGAGCGCGCGCGGCGCCTCGCGTTCTATCTCGGGAAAAATCTCGCGTCCGACTTCGGCATCGGAGGCGGAGGAGCGGGTGGCGAAAGGCTCACCGTGCGCTCCGGGGAAAACTTCACGCGCGAGGGCCGCGAGACCGTTTACGTCCAATACGATCTCGACAAGAGGTGGTCGGCCGTGGGCGAATACGACCGGTTCGACGCCTACAACGGCGGCATCAAGTTCCGGCTGATCGACCGATGAGGCGCGCGAGGTTCTCATTCCCTTTGGGTCGGATACCTCGAAGCTTGCTTCGGCTTGGATTTTTTGGAGGGACGACCTCCGTGTCATCCGCGGGCGAAGCGGTCCACACGGAAGTGGGCCCTCCAGCGCCTCGATGCCTGTCGCGCGCGTCGATCGTGATGGTGATCGTGTTT
>CAZFCY010000073.1:0-23739 GCA_964517665.1 uncultured Opitutaceae bacterium
CGCGCCCTGCCGGGGGGGCCTTCGAGACCCTCCCGGCTCCTCTGCCGGAGCGATCCCTGTGCATATACGATGGCTCCGATGGTCCCCGCGGCTGGCAGCCTGCGCGTGTCGCACAGCGAGGCTGCCGGCCCCGCAGGGGGAGAATGATATACCGCTGACTTGCCGTATGGCGATGTCGCTTCCCTGCGCTCGCGCATGACGATGCTCCCGGCCCCACGCATCTGGTGGCGGTTCGGGGCGGCATGCACAGCGGCGGAGGTTTTCCCGCGCCCTTGCCGGCCCCGTTGATCACGGACTTTTTCGACCGGCATCTTCGAGGAAACATGGAGGCGGCGCGCTGGCCCAAGGCATTGACTTCCACCCTCGACGCCACGAGCCCGCGCCACTGACCGAAAGGTGTTACAGCATATACAAAAGGGCACTGGAAAGCGCGGGTCCAAAACCCCGTGGAAAAGCGTGATAATTTCCACGCCGTGCCTGTGGCCCCACGCGCTCACGATCCTTTGGCGAACGATTCAATCGCCGGCTGGGAGCTGGCCCTTCGCCCTGCGTTGGGTTTTATCGCGCCACGATGCAAACCGCCCTTCACTCCCGCTTCGTCGTCCCGTCATCGGCCGGCCTTCGCGCCAGCTTCGTCGCGCGGGCGGGATCGTAGTCCGGGTTCGGCGTCGGCATCAGAGCGCCAACGCTCCGCCGCCAGTCCTTCAGCGCCTCGTGCATGGAGCGGGCGCGCTGCGGCTCGGCCCCGGCCAGGTTCTTTGTTTCACCGATGTCCTCATCGAGCTTGTAAAGCTCCAGCCGGCCGTCCTCGAAGAACTCGATCAGCTTCCACGGCCCCTGCCGCATGGCGCTGGCCGGAGTGCTGTGGTGGTAATGCGGCAGATGCCAGAAAAGCCTGTCGCGGGGCAGGGAAGCGGCCGGCTCCAGCAGCACCGGCACGAGGCTGATGCCATCCAGCGCGCCCGCCGGCGCCTCCACCCCCGCCAGCGCCGCGGCAGTGGCGTGGAAGTCTGTGGTGATGGCCGGCGTCTCGCACACCCGGCCCGCCGGCACGCGCCCCGTCCAGCGCGCCACCGCCGGCACGCGCACCCCGCCCTCATAGAGCGTGCCCTTCTCCGCCCGCAGCGGCTTGTTGGAGGTCACGATCCTGCCGCCCTGCTCATGCTCCAGGCCCCCATTGTCCGAGACGAAGATGATGAGCGTGCGTTCCCCCAGGCCGAGGCGGTCCACCGCCTCCGTGATGCGCCCCACACTCTGGTCCAGCTCCTCCAGCAGCCCCGCGTATTCCGGCCGGCTCGGGTAGCCCGGCATGGGCGCCTTCTTCCCGTATTTCGCCAGCAGCTCCGGCGTCGTCGTCAGCGGGATGTGCACCGCGCGATGGGACACCTGGAGCAGAAAGGGCGTCTCCCGGTGCGCCTCGATGAAGGCCACCGCCTTCTCCGTCAGGTAGGCCGCGGTGCGCTCATTCGTGCCCGGGCGCGCATGCCCCCTCGCCCCCTCGGCCACCTGCCAGCCTTGGTCGGCAGGACCGTGCCCTTCGCCGCCGAGGTGCCATTTGCCGAAATACCCCGTCGCATACCCCGCCTGCGCCAACCGCTCCGCCACCGTCACCACTTCCAGAGGCAGTTGCGACGGCACCGGCGGATCGCTCAGCCGCGCCCACGGACGCTTGTGGCCGGGGATGTGCTGGGTGATGCCGTAGCGCGCCTGGTCGCGCCCGCTTTGCAGGTTCGCCCGTGTCGGCGAGCACACCGGCCCCGCGTAAAACTGGGCAAACCGCACCCCTTCCGCCGCCAGGCGGTCAATCGCCGGCGTCTCATTGAAAGTGTTCCCATAGCATCCCACATCCGCCCAGCCCAGGTCATCCGCCAGAATGAGAATCACATTCGGCCTTTCCGCCCCCGGCGACCAGGTCGGTGATTGGGCGGCGGCATGGTTGAGCGCGGCGCTTGTCGCCAGCAACGACAGCGCCAGGCAAATGGGCCGTCGGGCGGAGGATTTTTTTGGGGTGGAGTTGGTTTTCATGTTGCGGGTTTTTCGATCGCAAGGGGTCGCGGCGAGGTGGCGGTTTCCCCAACGAAAAGGAAGGAAAAGGTTTGGAGAAGGACGGGGTAAAGCTGGACGACGTTTCGTGTGATGTGTTACTGTATACAAATTCTTACCGGAACGTGCAAGCTCTGCGCGGGCCGTTCGCGTCGTCTCCTCAACTTTCCCATGGATATTCCCCGCCGTCTTTCTGGCGCTCTGTGCGCCCTTGTTTTCGCTTCGCTGGCTGCAACCGGCCCAGGCGCCTCCGTCGCGGTTCCTTCGCTGGCGGCGTCCCGTTTGCGCGCGGAGTATCTTGAAAACCCGCTGGGGCTGGACGCGGCGAGCCCGCGCCTGAGCTGGATCGTGAACGGCGAGGGACGCGCGCGCCGGCAGACGGCGTATCAAATCCTCGTTGCGGCCAGCGAAACGGATTTGCGCGCCGGTCGCGGCGCGCTCTGGGACAGCGGCAAAGTGGCGTCCGCGGAGACAAATGCCGTTGCCTACGCAGGCCCTGCGCTGGATTCGGGCCGGCGCGCGTGGTGGCGCGTGCGGGTGTGGGACGAGCACGACCGGCCTTCCGCCTGGAGCGAACCCGCATTCTGGGAGATGGGTTTGCTCACGCCTGAAGACTGGCGCGGCAAGTGGATCGCGCGCGCCGCTTTCTCCGGCGGCCAGACGCGGACGAACACACCGCCGCCGCTGTTGCGCCGCGCCTTTGCCCTCGACGGTCCGGTGAAGCGCGCCCGCGCCTACATCGTCGGGCTGGGCTACTACGAGATGTCGATCAATGGCCGGCGCATCGGCGATCATCTGCTCGATCCGGGTTACACACGCTACGACCAGCGCGCGCTTTATGTGACGCACGATGTCACCGCAGCCCTCGAGCCTGGTGAAAACGTCATCGGCGTGATGCTCGGCAACGGTTGGTTCAACGTCGAGACGCTCGCTGTCTGGCTCTTCGACCAGGCGCCCTGGCGCGCCACGCCGCGCCTGCGGCTCGAACTGCGCGTCGAATACGAGGACGGCCGCGCCGCGACGATCGTTTCCGACGAGAAGTGGACGACCAGCGACAGCGCGATCACCTTTTCGAGCATCTACAGCGGCGAGAGCCACGATGCGCGCCGCGAGCAACCCGGCTGGGACCAACCCGGGTTCGACGACCGCGGGTGGACGCCGGCGGTCGCGGTCGACGCGCCCAAGGGGAAACTCGCGGCCCAGGCGATGCCCCCGATCCGTCTCGACCGCGTGATCCGGCCTGTTGCCGTGACGGAGGCCGAGCCCGGCGTGTTCATCGTCGATGCCGGGCAGAATCTCACCGGCAACGCGGAGATCGCGCTGGCCGCGCCGGCGGGCACGACGGTGACGCTTCGCTATGGCGAGCGTCTCGCGCCCGACGGACGACTGGATCGCGCGGACATGGAGCGTTTCATCAAGAGGCGCGACCCGGCGCAGGAGGCGCAGACCGAGCGCTACACATTCAAGGGCGCGGGCACGGAACGCTGGCACTCGCGCTTCACGTATCACGGTTTCCGCTATATCGAAGTGAGCGGCCTGCCGGGGAAGCTCGGGGCGGAGGATATATCCATCCGTTTCTTTCACACGGATCTGCCCCTGGTCGGGGAATTCACGTCGTCGAACTCCATCCTCAATCGTGTCTGGCAGGCCGGACGCTGGTCTTACCTCGGCAACTTCTTCGGCATCCCGACCGATTGTCCGCACCGCGAGAAAAACGGCTGGACGGGCGACGCGCACATCGCGCTCGAGCAGGGGCTGTTCTATGCCGACGGATTCTCCGCCTACGAAAAGTGGATCAACGATCTCGCCGACGAGCAGATGATGAACGGCGCGCTGCCCGGCATCGTGCCGACGAGCGGCTGGGGTTACCAGCGCTATAACGGCCCGGCGTGGGACAGCGCGTTTTTGCTGATTCCCTGGCAGCTTTATGAATATTACGGCGACGACACGCTGCTGCGGGCGCACTACGATGGGTTCAAAAAGTATGTCGACTACCTGACGACACGCGCCAGCGGCCACATTGTGGGTTTTGGCCTCGGCGACTGGGCGCCGTGGAAGACGGTGACGCCGGTCGAGGTGACGGACACCGGTTATTATTATCGCGATGCCCGCCTGGTGGCGACCGTCGCGCGCTGGCTCGGCAAAAAGGAGGATGAAGAAAAATACGGCGCGCTGGCCGACGCGATTCGCGAGGCGTTCAACAAGAAATTCCACGACGCGGCGACCGGCGCCTACAGCATCGGCAGCCAGACCGCGCAGGGCACGGCGCTCTATCAGGAGCTGGCGCCGCCAGAGGATGACGCCCGCGTGACGGACACGCTCGTTGCCGCCATCGAGGAAAACGACCGGCATCTCGACTTCGGTTTGCTGGGTTCGAAGTACGTGCTCAACTCACTGAGCGAGCGCGGCCGCACCGACCTCGCCTATGCGATCGCGAGCCAGGCGACACAGCCGGGCTGGGGCTGGTGGATCGAGCAGGGCGCGACCACGCTGTGGGAGCATTGGGACGGCAGGGCCTCGCTCAATCATACGTTTTTCGGCGACGTGAACGCGTGGATGATGAAATACCTCGCGGGCATCCGGCCCGACCCCGCGGCGCCCGGATTCAGGAACATTCTCATCGAACCCAATCCCGTCGGCGACCTGACGTCGGCGCGGGCGCATTACGATTCCGTGCGCGGGCGCATCGAGACCGATTGGAGCGCGCGCGCCGGCGTCTTCGACTTGCGCGTGACGATTCCGGCCAACGCCACTGCGACGGTGTTCCTTCCCGCGGCCGTGAAAGCGATGATCGAAGAAGGCGGCCGGCCGCTGGCGGAGGCGCCGGGCGTGAAGTTGATCTCTCGCGGCGATGAGCGGGCCGTCGTTGCCATCGGCTCCGGCAGCTACCATTTCCGCGTGCGCTGACGATGGCTAAGCGCCCTCGACTCCGGGGGTGCGGGCGAGCAATGCCGTCAGCTCTTTTTCCGAACGTTTGATTCCGGCTTCGACGAGTTTCGTCGCCGCGTCGATGCGGCGCTGGGTGATGGCGCTGACAATCTTGTCGTGATGGGCCACGGACACGGTTTGCCAGGCAGGCAGATCGCGCGCCTGGGCGCGGACCAGCTTGAGGCGGCGCCAGATTCGGGAGAGGACGAGATCGATTTCGACGTTGTTGTTGCGGGACCAGAGCAGGCGATGAAACCGTTCGTCGGCCGCGAGCAGGCCAACGAAGTCGGTCGCCGGATCGATCCTGGCTTGGGCGGATATCAGGTTGCGCGCCGTTTCGATGTCGTCGGCGGTCAGCAAAGGGAGCGACTTGCGAATGGCGGCGGTTTCGACCAGGAGGCGCAGCTCGAACAGGTCGGCCACTTCCTTGGCGCGGATGGGACGAACCATGATGCCCTTGCGCGGCAGGGCGACCGCCAGCTCGTTTTTGATCAGCATCGCGAAGGCGTCGCGAACCGGGAGCCGGGAGACGCCGAATTGTTCGGCTATGGCGGTCTGGATGAGGCGGGTGCCTGGGGCGAGCGTGCCATCAAGGATGAAAAGCTCGATCTTCGCTGCGATGTGCTGAGCGATGTTCCTCAGTTCGTTGATTTCGGTGGTCAGGTCCACGGGCTTGGAGTCAGGACGTGCAGGGTGTGTCGAGAGGCGATGAGCGCTCGCGAAGAAACGATGTGGTTGTTTGGGGAATGAAGGGCAAACGAATTGAGATTTATGGCTGGCGCCAAAGCCGACCGGCATCCGTCAACGCAGCAAGTCATCGAACGCATCAGATACCGCTGTGTCGTCTTCGATGCGGGAAATCCGCAACTGCGACTGGCTCTTGGCGCGCGCATAGGCGCGGCCGATCACCTCGACGTCCCGCTCGAAGTTTTTGTCGTCGGCAGGCGCTCCGCTTCCGTCGCGCGGGTCGACCAGGAGCAGCCGGCCGGGCGCAACACACGCGGCAAGGTCTGGAAGGTCGTACGCCGTGAGGGCCGCGGGCACCGCTCCATGCACCAGTGTCGGAGCATAGGCCGGAGTCGCAACCATCCCCCGATAGGAGAGCGGAGCGTCGATCAGGACGAGGCCGTTGAACGCGCCGGTTAGCGCGTTCGCATGGAGCAACAGCGGTCCCAGCGCGCCGCGAGCCACGGCGAGCAAGGCGCCGCGCGGCGCCCCGAAGCGGGCGGTGGCGAAGTGGAGGACGCGGTCGAGATCCTGAAGCTGGCGTCCCAACATGCTTTTTCCAAGCAGGACATATCCATACCACAACCGCGGAGGCGCGGCGCCGGCCGCGCCCATGATTCCAGGGCCCAGTTCGCCAATGCCCACCACGTCGGGAGCGATCACGGTGACACCCTTTCGCGCCAGGGATTCCAACTCTCCCCCCTCGCCCGCCTGGACGGACTTGCCTCCGGGATGAAGGTAGACAACGACCTTCGTCGACGGCGCATCCGGGACCAGCGCGAGAATCGGAATCGCATAGCGATCGTCGACGGGCAGCAGGTATTCTTCCAATGAGTAACCGTTGCGCGCGAACCGTCCGGAAAAGACAACCGTCTGCCCGCGGTTGTCTCGCGGCGTATAACCGGCAAGCCGGCCGGCGTCGGCTTTGACGGCGGCAAGATGCGTCGCGAGATCCCTGCGGCGGAGTTCGAGTTGTCGCTCCAACGTCTCTCCGGCGCGACGAATCAGGCTGGGGATCGTTTCTCCCGCGAGAGAGGTTGCAACCTGTCCCGTCTCGGTGACGCGAAGCTCGTCCGCAGAGAGCAGCTCGACGTTTTCGTCGGCAGTGTCGCCAGGCAAATTCAGGTGCTCGCGGAAGAAGGCGTATGTCGCTTCGCGGTTCTTTCGCGTCGACGAATGTCCAGCGTCGTCGACCGTCATCGCCACGTCGCCCGCGCGTCCGAGAGCGGCATAGGCCCGCCGCGCTTCGGCGTAAACCGTTCGTGTGCCCTCGATGTTGAAGATATCGCGTGTGGTGGCGACAATGAGGGCGGGTTTCGGGGCGCGCGCGATCAGCAGGTCTGCCTGGTCAAAGCCTTGGGCGATGCCCGCATAGAAATTCTGCTCTGGATCCTGCGGGCCGCGGGTTTTCAGCAACTGCTCGAACGTGGTGAGATAGTTTTCCGGGGCGGCGGCGGCGATGCGTTCGTCAAAGGCGGCAATATAGGCGGATTGGGTGCCGCCTCCTGAGCGTCCAGTGATGCCGATGCGCGCCGAATCGACCTCGGGGCGCGTCATGAGGTAGTCCACGCTTCGGATCCCGTCCCAGATCATATAGTGCGCGAGGGAGCTGCCGATCAGAAAAGCCTGGGTTCCCGCCTGCGTATGCTCGCGCACCGGCTGCGCTCCGTAGACGGGCCGTCCCGTCTCCGGGTTCACATATTGCAGACGCTCCCCCTGGCCAATGGGATCGAAGGCCAGCACGATGAAGCCCTTCTTGACCAGATTGAGGATCATCGTCTGATACGGGCGCGATCTAAACCCGGAACCGCTGTGTCCACTGCAGTAGATGATGGCGGGCGCCTTGCCTTGAAGCCCCTCGGGCACGAAGAGCGCGGCGGTCACATGAAAGTCCGGCAGCGATTCGTAGATGATCTTTTCCACACGAAACCCCGGTTTCCTCACCACTCCGGCAACATGCGCGTTCAGCGGTGTTTTTCCAGGAAAAGGTCCGGCAAGCGCGCCGAGCTTGCGTCGAACCTCCTCCCGATAGCGCTCCCAATCCTGACGGGTCGAAAGCCGATCGACCTCAGCCTTCCGCTCCTCCAGCCGGGAAAGCGCTTCGTCAGCGAAGCTTTTATAGAACGCGTTGGGCGCGTCCGAGTAGATCGCCCAAGTGTTCAGGACAGCGATTGGCGGGGGCGGGGGAGGAGGGGTTTCAGCCATGAGTGTCGGTGTGTTTTACCGGAGAATGGAACCGCGTCGGGATCTCTTGGCATCGAGGATCGCCGTCAGGGCTTCGGCGGCGAAGGCCCTGACGGAAAGGAGGCAGGCGAGCGTGAGAAGGCGCGGTTTCATCGTCACCTTACCTCGGCTGCACGTTTTGCAGCATGGTCCAGTCTGTCGTCAGCGCGAGCAGCTCGGGCGGCGGCTGCGAGGCGCCCTGCACGACGCCGCGCAGGCGGCCGTCCTCCCGCCATAGCGCGAGATCGACCGGCTCGGCCAGCTCGAGCCGGAAATTCCCCGCTTCCACGAATCTCAGGTCCGAGGCCGCCAGGCTTTCCAATTCGCCTTTCGGCGACAGCTTGATGCCGAATACTCCAGTGGCCCTGGCGGTGACTCGGTAATAGTCGCAATAGAACGTTTCATCGATCAGATCGCCGGCGGGATCCCGCTCTCCGCGCGCAAAGAAGATCGTGCCATCGGTCAGGCGCGACTGGTCCGCCAACGGCGGAACGTGAACCTGATAGCGTGCCATCAGAGGTGCGTGCCATTCGTCCAGAGACTGGGCCACGCGGGAGGGCGTGGGATCGACGCCGGCGCTGTCCACGATCCCATCTTTCGCGCCTCTCGGCCGGCCGTCGAAGGTCATCGTCCTCTGGCCGCGGATGAAGAGCCGCGTCTTCGAGCGCCCCACTTCCTGAAGGAAATCAAACGTGCGGTCGGGCTCGTGCTCGGGATTCAAGAACACGAGCGCGAGGTATTTCTGCGCGCCATAGCTCGCCTGGCCGTCCGGGCCGACCTTCAAGGCGCCCGATGCGATCTCCGTCGAGGGAATCACGTCGGCCCGCACGCCCAGGGACCAGAGTTCCTCGGCGAAGTCCACGCCCAGATCCCCGAAGTGCGGCCCCACCCAGTTCAACGCGGCGGCGTGGCCGAAGACCACCGCCACGGGGCAGTCGAGCGGCGCGCGCGAGATGTAGTTGAGCAACCGCACCCGGCTCTCGGCCCGCATCGCTTTCTTGTCCTGCAGCAGCCAGAGGGGAGTCAGGAAATTCACTCGTCCGCCCGCGCGCGCATCCTCCCAGATCTCCGTATATATCGGCTCCGGGTGGCGTCGTTCGTGACACTGGTTGTACCACACGGGCCCGCCCATTTTTTTGGCGAGCGAGGTGCGCACCGGCATTGGCCAGAATTCGTCGGTCTGTCCGTAGTCGCGCGTCGCCTGCCACCAGTCGTATCCGTTCTTGAAGGCGTCTCCGTGCGGCATGTTGCCCCAGGTGGCGTGCACCACGACCATCGCGTCCGGGCCGAAGAGCCGTTTCGTTTCCCGGTAGAAGCTGTCCTCGATGCGGGCGTTTTCCGTGAGGATCAGGCGCATGTAGCGGTTGACCGCCGTCAGACGCTGCACGCGCGGTCCGCCGATCCCGAGCGTCATGAGCGCGCAGTCGCGCACGAACTCGCCGCCGCCGGCCCGCGCATACGCCGCCGCGATGTTTTCGGAGAACCAGAAATCCCCGTCCTTGGCGCCGTGGTTGTAGACCGGAGGGAAGCCCCATTCGTCTTTCATCGCGCCGTCCAAATCGATGTCCTTATATTGTTCGAGGATTCGCGTCTGGAACGGAAGCAGCGCCGGTGAAAACACGTCCGGCGTCCCGTACTCGAAAGCGGCGGCGACGATCACCTCCTTCGCCCCCTGCGCGACGCCTTCGGCAATTTCGATCGACACCCGTTCCTTCGATTGCTCGAGGACGCGGACGCCCTTCTTCAGCTCCACCAGATCGGAGGGTTTTCCCGTTTTTGCGTTCGCCACACGATAGACCCGCACGAGGCGTCCGCTGAGCAATTGCTGTTCGCCCGTGTGGTCCTTGAGCCACTCCGAGGCGATCCCGGCGCGAGTCGCCCCGGTGTCCGTGAGGGGAAACGACCGGATGCGGAGCATCCACTGCTGCTGGTCGGGGTGTTGCTGGAGGAACGCTTCCCGCGCGCGCCGGATGTCGAGATCCACGGCCAGCCGCAAACCGCGGTCGTGGGCGTATTCGACGACGCGTTTGACATGGTCGCGCGCCTCCGGCCGGGTGATTTCGCGCGGCGCCTTCGTGCTCAGAAACCCGAAGTTCGACTGGTCCGCGATCAGGTCCAGCGACTCCTTGTAGCGCTCGGAGGTTTCCTGCCCCGTGCTGAACGCCCAGATTTCGGGCGGAAGCCAGGAAGGCAGCCGGTGTTCCGCCCCGTGGGTCGAGGGTCCTCGCTTCGGCTCTGCCGCGCCCACCGCGCCGATCGACGCCAGCAGCGCCGCGATCACAAGATGTCTCAGGAGAGTGGTCATTATTTTGCTCCGTCGTTATTTCGTCGTTTGCTTGCTGCCGGCCGCAAACCGCAACCCCGTGTGCCGCCAGCGACTCGAAGGCCCCGTCCTGCCCGACGGGAAGCGCGCCGCGCATCGGGCGCAATGGCCGCATAACTTGATCTATAAATCATGCGGCCCTTTCCCGGAGAACGGGGGCGGCCAGCCTCCTGATGTCTGGATCCGGCTCAGAAGTACATGCGGACCGTGAAGCTGACGCTGCGGGGCTGTTCACGGAAGGCGCGACGATCGTAGACCTCGCCGGTGGCGGTGTCGACCAGGCGCTTCGAGACGATGATGGTGTCGTCGTCGAAGAGGTTGTTGACGTTGAGTTGATAGACGAAGGAGGCCTTGTCGGCGCCCCGGCCGAAAAAGCCCTTGGCGCGGTATTGCAGGAAGAGGTCGAAGAGCGAGCGCGGGTTGCCGTAGAGTGGCCTGTTGTTGTCGATGTCGAAGCCGGCGAGGTTGGCGCTTTGGTAGCGGTAGCCGCCGCCAATCGCGGCGCCGCCGAGCGGGCCTCCTTCGTTGAACGTGTAGCGCGTCCAGAGGTTGACCTTGTCGCGCCGGATGCCGTAGCCGTGTTCCTCGACGATGCGGATGGCCGCGAGTTCGGTGGCGGAATCGCCGATGCGTTCCCTGACGGTGCGGTCGGTCACCGCGTCGTTGCGGTCGATGAGCGTCTGGTCGAGGATGGAGGGCAGGCCGGTCTGAGCGGTGTAGTAGGCGTCGAGATCCTGCCAGAGCTGGAGGCGTTCGGCCCACCACTGTTCGCCTTCGCTGAGCACGTTGGTGCGCGAGGCGTCGGTCCGGGCGTAGCCGAGGCGGAAAGTCCACTGGCGGGTGGGATTGGCGGTCATCTCGAATTCCCAGCCTTCGCTTTCGGTGTCGGCGAGGTAGGCGTTGGCCTGGGAGACGTAGATCGTCTCGAGGTCGTCGATGTCGGCGATCGGCGCGCCTGACCCGAGGTTGGCGAGGCCGGCCTGGCGGTAGTAGTGGTCGAATGACGACATGATGTCGTTGTTCGGGTTGACGAAGACCGGTCCGACAAGGGCGTTGCTGGGCTCGCGGCGCATGGCCGATTCGTAATAGCGCAACGATCCGGAGAGCTTGTTGTCGAGGAGGCTGAAGGTGACGCCGTAGTCGACGCTCTCGCCCGGATACGGATCGGCGGGGCGTTCATTCGGCAATACGCTGCGATTGCGATCGGGCAGTTGCACACCGTCGGACGAGTTGGCGGTGAGCGAGAGGTTGTCGGTCACATGAAACACCGCGCCCACGGTCCGGCGACTGCCGCTCAGATCGACTTCGTCATACCAGTTGCGGCCGGTTGCGGCGAAGGTGGATTGGTCGGCTTCGGTGGCGAAGCGCCACGCCTGCGTGCCGGCGTCGCGCAGCGTGTTCGGAGCGAAGATGTTGATGTCGTCGTGGCGCAGGCCGAAGGTTGTCACGAGGCGGCGATTGAAGAAGAAGTTCTGCATGACGAGGAGCGCGGAGTCGGTCGTGACCGTGTCGTCGATGTCGAGGTTGTTGGCGGGCGCCCAGCCGCTCACGAGTTCGCCGATGGAGCCGAATTGGGAGGTGAACGTCTCGGAGGCGAAGCGGCGCGGATTGTAGCCGATGCCCCACTCGGAGTAGGGGCCATCGATCTTGAAGTATTTGCGGCGGTTCACCCGGTTGTTCACCGCCTCCGGGGCGCCTCCGTAGGGAGCGTCGAGCCAGACTTCCAAGGTGCGATAGCGCACGCCGTGGTCGGTGTGGCGTTCGCCGAGCAGGGCGAAGCGGTGATCGCCGAACCTGTCCAGGTCCAACTTGTAGGAAAACGCGGCGCGCAGGGTCTCGTCGGTGAGTTCACGCTGGAGGCGAACGAGGTTTTGCTGGCTGAAGTAATAGCCGTTGCCGAGGAAGTATGGGTCGAGAGGGTTGAGGCTGGCGCGCAACTCGGGGTTCGAGGCGATCATGGAATCGGGTTCCTTCTTCGCCCGGTTGTAGGTGAGTTCCATGTAGAAGTTCTCGAACCAGCGGTGGTCGAAAGTGACGTTGAAGGTGCTTTGATCGATCCTGCCGTATTCGGCCCCGCCGGATGCGTTGACCGAGCCGTAGGGAGCGACCCACTCGGGGATGTTGGGCTTGGCTCCGGTGTGCTCGCTGGCGGTGGACGAGAGCGTGGTGTGATTGCCGGTGGCGCTGGCGCCTTCCCACAGGACGGGCGCGCCGTCGGGGCCGTAGGCGAGCACCGTGCGGTTGCCGAGATTCCCCGCGCCCAAGGAGGCGCCGACGACCGCGCCGCCGGCGGTCTCATAGCGGCCGTCGACGGGGTCGAAGACCGCCTCGCCGCTCTCGATCGCCCGGAGAAATCGGGTGATGCTGTCGGAGAAGCCCCACGGCCGGCCGCCGACGCCCTCGATGCGCATCTGGTCGTAGGACAGGCGCAGGGATGTCTCGCGAGCGGGTCGGTACTGGAGCGCGACGGTTCCGCCGGTTTTTCGGGTGTGAACGTGCGGGATGTGGCTGCCCTGGCGATCGTAGACGCCCATGACGCGGAGGGCCAGTTTGTCATCGATGAGCACGTGGTTGTAGTCGAAGGCCGAGCGCCTGACGTCGTGGTTGCCAATCTTGAACTCGAGCGAACCGCGCCGGCGGTTGGTGTCCGCCGTCTTGGTCCGCAGGTTGACCACGCCGCCGGGGGCTCCGGTGCCGAAAAGAATGGCGTTGGGGCCGCGGGAGGAGCCGGCTCGCTCGATGTTGTAGAGATCGCCGTCGGCGCCGCTGTTGCGGAAGCCGTTGACGGAGGCTCCGCCCTGGAGCCCGCGGGTGCGCCACGCCGTGCCGGTGTCGAAGCTGCCGACCTGGTTGCCGGTGCCTTCGGCATTGAAGTCGCCGAATTCGACCTCGTTGCTGAGGTCGTAGCGCATCATCGACGCGAGATCGGTGGCGCCGATGTCGTCGAGGAAGTCGCGGGTGAAGACGCTGATTGGCGCGGGAGTGTCGCGCAGGGCGGTATTGAGGCGGCTGCCGTCGAGGGTGTTGGTGGCGGCGTAGCCGGTGTCCTGCTCGGAGGAGACGACGAAGGGGCTGAGAACTGTAATATCCTCCTCGGGCGCCGTCCCGCCTGCATTTGCCGCGGCAGCGGGTTCCGCTCCGGAGAAGAGGCTGGCGAGCAAGGCGGAGAAAACGTTGAGGCGACCGGCTGGATGAAAGGAGGGACAGGGGCTTTTCATGGGGGTGAGGTGGTTGGGGGTTTGCGGGGAAGCCAGGAACGGCTCTCAGTGAGGAGCAATTTGGCTGGCAATTGAGAAAGGTATTACTGTATACACTAAAAATATCAAGCTGAAATGAAACTGCCGCCCCTGCGCGTCCTCAAAGCGACCCACACCATCCCATGATCTTCCTGCGTTCTGTTGTTCTCCTCGCCCTTCTGCTGTCGTCCACGACTCTCGTCGGAGCCGCCGACAGGCCCAATGTCGTCTTCATCATGGCGGATGACCTGAATGCCTGGGTCGGCCATCTCGGCCGCAACTCCCAGGCGCGAACTCCGAATATCGATCGCCTCGCGAAGATGGGCATGGCCTTCACGCGGGCTTACGCCGCGGTGCCGGCGTGCGAGCCTTCCCGGGCGGCGTTGATGAGCGGCAAACGCCCCTGGACCACCGGCTGCTATCTGAATGGCGATGCGTGGGAGGAACATCTCACCGCGGGCGAGCAGTTGACCGCGCCCTTCCTCGCCGCCGGGTACCATGTGGCCGGGGCGGGCAAGATCTTCCATCACGGCGAGTATTTTCCTTCCGAGTGGACGGAATACATGGACGAGAGCCGTTTCTCGAGGCACGGCGAAGGGGTGCGCAGGAACGAGGGTTTCCGCCTGCCCGTTCAACACGACCTGCAGGACGAGGACCTCATGGACTGGCACACCGTCACCTGGTGCATCGAACAGCTGGAGCAACCGCGCGATCAGCCGTTCTTCATCGCCTGCGGCTTGTTGAAACCGCACCTGCCGTTCGTCGTGCCCCGCAAATACTACGACCAGTTTCCCCTGGATGAGATCGAGCTGCCTCCGTTTCTGGAGAACGACCTGGACGATCTGCCGCCGGAAGGCCGGAAAATGGCGCTGCAGTTTGGCGATCAAAAGCACATGCTCGAATCCGGCCGCTGGAAGGACGCGATCCGGAGTTACCTCGCGGCCGGCGCCTATGCGGACATGAACGTCGGACGGTTGCTCGATGCGATCGAGCGCAGCCCGAAGCGCGATAACACGATCATCGTGTTTCTCGGCGATCACGGCTGGTCGTTCGGTGAGAAACATCACTGGCGGAAGTTTGCCCTCTGGGAGGAGCCGACCCGGGCGCCTCTGGTGTGGGTGGCTCCCGGAGTGACGCCGGCCGGCGCCGCCTGTGATCGCCCGGTGGATTTTATGTCCATATATCCGACGCTGTGCGAACTGGCCGGCCTGCCGGTTCCGCAGGATCTCGACGGCCACAGTCTCGTGCCTCTGCTCGAGAATCCCGAAGCGCCGTGGGACATCCCCGCCATCAGCACGCAGGGCCGGGGCAACCATGCGGTGCGCCTCGGGTCCTGGCGCTATATTCGTTACGCGGAGGGCGGGGAGGAACTCTACGACCACGACGCCGATCCGTACGAGTGGGAAAACCTCGCCGCGGATCCCGCCCGTGCGGAGATCAAGGAGCGCCTCGCCGGACTTTTGATCGGGGTGGAGCCGTAAGCCGCAAGCCCTTCGCGCGAGCCGTTACGGCGTTTCGTCGAACCGGAACACCACCGTTCCTTCGTAACGCCCGGCCGCGCGCGTCCACTGACCCTGCGGCCCGAGGTTCGCCGCGGACTGGAACTTCGTGCCGATCGCCGGAATGGCATGGAGGAACGAAAGGTTGCCGGCCGGAAACTCGACGGTCGTTCGCGGATGATCCACCCGGGGCGTGCCGACGCGCAGATAGACGTCTTCAGGCTTGGGTTGAACGATGACGAGCGGGCCGGCCTCGGTCGCGAGCCGGGCGCTGCTCACCCCGGCAAAGAAGCCCTCGAACTCCGGGTAGTTCCACGCCTCGCCGGGTTGTTGGTTCGTGCGTTTGGTTTCGTGGAAACCGAGCCATGTCCCGCGCAGCCGGTTCTTCCACACGCGGGCCGGACCCTGTCCCAGCCAGCGCATGGAGCGCATGGTTTCCTCGGGATGATCGAAGGTTGCGCCGTGGTAGGCGAACTCGCCGTCCAAGGCATAGGCGTAGTCGACTCGCAGCGAGCCGTCGCCGCTCAGCGTCCAGCGCAGACGCTCCAGCCCGGACGGCCCGCCATGCGCTTCCAGCCAGCCGGTGGTTTCCCCGGTCTCCGGGTCTGTTTTCGTGCCGTGCGTGACGGTTGCGGGAGTCGTCAGCGCAGCGGGAAACCGCTGGGTTTCGCAACCCGCCCGAAAGGTTTTCAGCACGGGCGCCGCTCCGTCGGAGCGCCAGGGATCGCGCACGCGCACTGCGGCGACGATCTGGGGCGGGAATATGTAGCGGGCGCCGTCGCCGGGGCGACGGGATCCGTCGAAAATCGTCCGCCATTCTTTTCCGTCCGCGCTGAGATCGAGCGCAAACCCCGCGTAGGCTGAGGAGCCTTTCAGGTCGTCGAACTCCACCTCGACGACGCTGGCCAGGGACGGTTCGGCGACGTGCCGCGTGAGGGCTTTGGCGTCTGATTCCTTCCAGCGCAGCCAATGGTTCGTGTCGTCGTCCGCCGCCGGGGGGCGCGCGTAGACAAGGCGCGGCCCCGCCGTGAGCGCAAACGCCTCGCCTCCCTCTCGCCGGACGTGGCGCAAGATGCCGGTGGCTGCCTCGAACTCCGCCCGGATTCCTCCGCCCGCAAGCACGATGGCGTCATCGGCCGCGAAGGAGGCAACCGGCGCTCCCTTCGCGCGACGCGGAGCCGGCGCGGTGGTCGCGGCGCGGCCTGGCTCGACGGTGGCCGGCCAGGCGTGAGTCCACAGTTCGCTGCCGTCGGGCCCGACGACGGAAAGGGAGAGCGCATCGGCCTCGCGCCATTCCGCGGGCAGGGCGAGCTGGAGTTTGCCGCTGGCTTGCGGGGCGACCTCCGGCGGTGACGCCTCTCCCGCGGCCAGGGTCGCGGTTTCGTCCTTGTTGAAGTTCAACAGCCGCCAGGTGAAACGGCAGCGCGTCAGCGGGGTGAAATCGTAGCGGTTGTGGACGACGACCGTGCCGTCGAAGTCTCCATCGAGCCGGGGTGGATCGATCTGAACGGGCGACCAGATGTCGCGCACCGCGTAGTAACTTCCTTCCTTTTCGAAGCGCGGTCCCACGATACCGTCCGCCGCGTAGGTGCTGTGCGCATCGAGTTTGCCTCCGAGGTCGGTGCGGACCACCGCCTCGTCGGCGAAGTCCCAGATGAACATGCCCGCGCCGACCTTCGATGCGGACAGCGCCTGCCAGTAATCCTCCAGCCCGGCTCCGGCTCCGCCGTCAAAGAGGCCGTGCAGGATCTCCGTGGGCATGACGAGGTTGGGGCCGCGCAGCAGGCGCATGAATGCGTCGTAAGTCACGTAGTGCCTCGTATCGACGCCGGCGTGCAGGTTCCAGGGGTGGAGCACGCGGCGCTGCTGCGGATCGTACAGGGCGAACTCGCCGTCGAGAGAACGGTTCCAGCCGCCTTCGTTGCCATTGTCCCAAAACAGGATCGAAGGGTGGTTGACGTCGCGCTCGACCATCTCGCGCACGAGCAAACGGCCGACGAAATCCCCGTGGGCGTGCTGCCAGCCGCTGAGTTCGTCGATCACGTAAAGTCCAAGCTCGTCGCACGCTTCGAGGAAGGCCACGTCCGGTGGGTAATGGGACATGCGCACGGCATTCATGTTCATGCGCTTGATCAGGCGCGCGTCCTCATAACAGTCCTCGCGGGTCAGGGCGCGACCGGTCTCGGGCCGGAAGCTGTGGCGGTTGACTCCCTTCAGGAGGATGCGCCGGCCATTGAGAAACAGGCCGTCGCCGTCGCGCACCTCGAAGGTGCGAAAACCGAAGCGGGTTTCGGTGACGTGCAGGATTTCGTCACCGCGCGACAGCGAGACGCGCAGCCTGTAGAGCGCGGGCGTCTCCGCTGTCCAAAGCCGCGCTCCAGCGATCCGACTTGCGAGGCGCACCCGCCCCGCGCCTCCCGCGGGCACTGCCTGGGAAAAAGACTCGCCGGCCGGACGGCCGTCCGCGTCCAGGACCTGCGCTTCGAGGCGCAGGGGAACGGTCGTCGGGCCGTCGGTGCGACGGCCATGGACGCTTCCCAATGTGACGTCCGCGGTGAGCGAGCCGTCCGCGCGCGCGTCGATTGCGATGTGGTCGACCGCCTGCGCGGGCAGGGCCTCGAGATAAACCGGGCGGTAGATGCCGCCAAACACCCAGTAGTCGCCGCCGCGCTCCGCGAGTTCGGTCTGAGCATCGGCGCTGACCTTGGCCACATCCACTTCGAGCACGTTTTCATTCTCAGGACCGTCGCCGAGTCGAATGAGCGAGGTCACGTCGTAGGAGAAGCGCGTGAAGCCGCCCTGGTGGACCGGCCCGACGGAGCGAGTGTTGAGGGTGACGGCGGCGTCGGTCATGACTCCTTCGAAGACGAGCCGGATGCGCCGGCCTTTCCATTCTGCCGGGGCCTGAAACCGCGTGCGGTAAAGGCCGTGTTCGTCGGACTTGGGCCGGTCCTGTCCGTAGTTATAGGCGCCGAATCCCTGGAGTTCCCAGTTCGACGGAACGGGGATGGTCGTCTGCTCGCCGGCGCGGCGTCCGCCGGTGACCGTGAATTCCCACGGCAAGGCGTCCTCCGGCCCGTGACCCGAGAGGAAGCGGCGTTCGGTCCGCGGCCCCTCGGCCGCTTGCGCAGCGATCGAGGAGGCCAGGCAGCTCGTGACGATCGCAACCCGCGTCAGGCTGGAGATCCAACGCGCGGTCGAACGGCGCGGGAACCGCGCCAAGGGAGCCGGAGGCATGGTGGTCATGTCAGGAACGGGGCCAGGGTGTTTTGACAGCTTCCGATTATTCGCCCGGTGGGAAGAATCGGTCGAAATAGGCAGGGAATCGGTCGACATGGGCGGGCTCGCCAATGTTTGCGCGCGTCGCGCTCACCCATTCGGCAGGGAGGTCGTCGAGCAGGTCGAGGTGTTGCAGGGTGTTGAGGAGGTAAAGCAGGGAGGCCGTGTCGATGTCGCGAGCGGCTTCTCCCAGCAGGGCGGATCGGGCGGCATCGCGCCGGCCGAAGGTCCATAGCGCGAAAGCGGCGGTGGCGCGGTTGACGGAGGCCGCGTCATCGAGCAGCGGAGTCACGGTCGCGACTTCCCGGCTGGCGGCGTCGCCGAGGATGATCATGCCGCAGAGCGCCCAGTAGCGATCGACCGGGCTGGCGGAAGCGAGGCCCTGTTTTAGTTTCGGGAGCAGAGACGCGTCGCGTTGCGTGGCGGCAAAAGCGAGATCGAGGGCCGCATCGTAGTCGAAGCGATCGCTTTGAACAAAGTCGGCGATGGTCGAGCCCGCGCGGAGGGTTTCGAAGAGGGGTTCGGGCACGACCCCGGTGTCGGTGACAGACCGCATGGTGTCCTTCAGGCGGCCGCGCATGGCGGCGAGCTTGTCGGCGAAGGCGGGGTCGTCGGCGAGGTTGTGAACCTCCCACGGGTCGCGGTCGAGGTTGTAGAGTTGCTCCGACTGCTGCGGGGCTTCCCAGATTTGTCGATGGCGGTCGGTGAGCTTGCCGGCACGCCAGGCTTCGCGCCAGGCCGTCCACGAGGGCTGGCCGAAAATATACAGGCCATACGGCGCGGCGGGCAGGTGGGGGGTGAAACGACGGATGTATTTCCAGTCGCCGTCGGTCAGGGCGCGCCGCATGCCATAGGTTTCATCGAAGCGGTCGGCGTAGAGGAGCACCATGTCATCGGGCGCGGGCTCGACACGGGCCGGGCCGAGGAACGGACGACCCTGAAGATGGGATGGGATTTCGATGCCGGCGAGGGAGAGAAGCGTGGGGAGAAAGTCGACGAACGAAACCGGCTCGGCCACACGCTCGCCGGACGCGAAGGTCGCGAGGCTCCGCCATCGCTCCGGCACGTGGATGATGAGTGGAATTCTTACGCCGGTCTCGCGAAGGTAGCGCTTGCCCCGGGGAGTTCCGCCGCCGTTGTCCGCGTTGTAGATCACGATGGTGTCGTCCGCCAGACCCGCCTCCGCGAGCTCGTCCAACAACTGGCCCACCTGCCCATCCATCCTGGCGATGCGATCGTGATAGCGGGCGAAATCCTTGCGCATTTCCGGGATGTCGGGGACGTAGGGCGGCAGGTCGACTTCGGCCGGAGTCAATCGCCGGGGCTCGGCGGGGCGATTCGCGAAGAGCGAACTCTCATGCGTCGTCATGAGGTTGAAGACGGCGAGGAAGGGCGCGCCGGCGGGGCGCCTGGAATAGTGAGCCTGCTCGGAGGATTCGTCCCAGATGGCGTTGTCGTCGCCTTCGAAATTGTAGTCCGTCTTCTCGTTGTTGGTGCAATAATAGCCGGCCTGGCGGAGATACTCGACGTAGGGTCGGTAACGGCGCGGGATGCGGTGGCGGCTGCGCATGTGCTGGGTTCCCATCGTGGGGGAGTACATGCCGTTGAGCAGCGTGGCGCGGGCGGGCGCGCAGACCGGCGCGTTGGAGTAGGCATGCTCGAACAGGATCCCCTCGCGGGCGAGCGCGTCGATGCGTGGAGTCTGCGCCTGCTCGTTGCCGTAGCAGCCGATCCACTGGACGGAGTTGTCCTCGCTGGTGATCCAGAGGATGTTGGGCCTGTCCGCGGCCACGACGACGCCGAGCGGCAGGCTTGCAAGGAACAGGAGGCGGAATGCGAATCTCATGAGGATGGATGTGACGGGGTCGCGCATCTCAGCGCCTGGGTGAAAGGACGCGCGCGGCTGCGGCCATTGCGACCATGCCTTTCGATTCTTCGACGCGCTACGGTGTGTTTGCGTTCGCGGGCCGGGCGTTTTGTTGGAGGAAGCGGTTGATGTAGTCGGTGTTGCTCTTGTCGCCCACGTGCTTCTCCGCCCAGCCCGCCGGAAGGTCGTCGAGCAGATCCACGCGCAACAGGGTGTTGAGCAGGTAGAGCAGGGAGTAATTGTCGACATCGCGATCGGCCTCGGCGAGCAGGGCGGATCTGGCCTGGTCGCGCCGGCCGAAGATCCATAGCGCGAGCGCGGCGGTCGTGCGGTTGACGGAAGAGGTGTCGTCGAGAAGCGGGATCACGGCCGGCTCCTCTTTGCTGGCGGCGTCGCCGAGGATGACGATGCCGCAGAGCGCCCAGTAACGATCGACGGGGCTGGCGGAAGCGAGGCCTTGCTTCAGTTGCGGGAGCAGGGAGGCGTCGCGTTGCGTGGCGGCAAAGGCGAGATCGAGCGCGGCATCGTAGTCGAAGCGATCGCTTTGAACAAAGTCGGCGATGGTCGAGCCCGCGCCGAGGGCGTCGAAGAGGGGTTCGGGCGCGATTCCCGTGTCGGCGGCGGACCGCATGGTGTCCTTCAGGCGGCCGCGCATGGCGGCGAGCTTGCCGGCGAAGGCGGGATCGCTGGCGAGGTTGTGAATCTCCCACGGGTCGCGGTCGAGATTGTAGAGTTCCTCCGGCGCCTGCGGGCTTTCCCAGATTTGCCGATGGCGATCGTCAAGCCTGCCCGCGAGCCAGGCGTCGCGCCAGGCCACCCAGGAGGGCTGGCCAAATTGGTAGAGACTGTACGGAGCGGCGGGCAGGTGAGGGGTGAAGCGGCGGATGTATTTCCAATGCCCGTCGGTCAGGCCGCGTCGCATGCCGTAGATTTCGTCGAAGCGGTCGGCGTAGAGGAATTCCATCTCGTCTGGCGCTGGCTCGACGCGCGCCGGGCCGAGGAACGGGCGGCCCTGAAGGTAGGCAGGGATCTCGATGCCGGCGAGGGAGAGGAAGGTGGGGAGAAAGTCGACGAACGAAACCGGCTCGGCCACCCGTGTGCCGGGACCGAACGTCACGAGACTTTTCCATCGCTCGGGCACGCGGATGACCAGCGGAACTTTGACCCCGGTTTCGTAGAGGTAGCGCTTGCCCCTGGGGGTGATGCCGCCGTGGTCGGAGTTGTAGATCACGATGGTGTTGTCCTCGAGGCCGGCCGCGGCCAGTTCGTCCAGCAGCTTGCCGACCTGGGCATCCATGTCGGTGACGCGGTCGTGGTAGCGGGCGAAGTCCTTGCGCATTTCCGGGAGGTCGGGGACGTAGGGCGGCAGGTCGATTTCGGCCGGAGTCAATCGCCGGGGCTCGGCGGGACGCGAAGCGAACAGCGAGCTCTCGTGCGTAGCCGAGAGGTTGAAGACGGCAAAGAACGGAGCGCCGACGGGGCGCTTCGAGTAGTGGGCCTCCGGGGAGGACTCGTCCCAGATGGCCTTGTCGTCGCCTTCGAAATTGTAATCCGTCTTGAGTCTGTTGGTGCAGTAGTAGCCGGCCTGGCGGAGATACTCGACGTAGGGCCGGTAACGGCGCGGGATGCGGTGGCGGCTGCGCATGTGCTGGGTTCCCATCGTGGGGGAGTACATGCCGTTGAGCAGCGTGGCGCGGGCGACCGCGCAGACCGCCGCGTTTGAATAGGCGTGCTCGAACAGGATGCCCTCGCTGGCGAGCGCGTCGATGCGCGGGGTCTGCGCCTGCTCGTTGCCATAGCAGCCGATCCACTGGGAGGAGTTGTCCTCGCTGGTGATCCAAAGGATGTTGGGCCGCTCGGCGGCGAAGAGGGAACCGGGGAGCAGGCTTGCGACAGCCGCGAGGCAAAAAACGAGCTTCATGATGACGAACAAGAGTGTATACTGTAATTCAATGCGAGTCCAAAAATGAGCGCGCAAATCGCCGACACCCCGCAAGCCGCGATCCTGTCGCGCGCGCGTTGCATCGCCCTGGCCGGCGCCGCGTCCCACGGATCGATCCGTCGCAGGCTCTTTCTCATCAGCGCGCGCCTCCCGCTGTGCGTCGGGCGCGAAATGAGCGGCCCGTCGCTCAATCGATAAACAAGAGAAAACACGGGAGGCTCGGTTCCGGCCGCATGACGGCGCGCGAAGTCCTTTGGATATCGCCGCGACCTGGACCCGCTCGGGACGCGATGGTCCGGTGCTCCCGGGCGCGGCGCCGGATATTGAAGTCGCGCGGATCAGTTTTCAGCGCGCATCACGCTGGTTATGTCCACGCGATGGACCTGGGGCATGCCGTCGACGGGCTTGTTGAAATACACCTTCGTGCCGTCGCGCGAGAAGGCCGGGTTCACATGCGTGCGCATTTTCCATATGGGCCCTGCGGGAACGCTCATGATGGTTGCCACCGGCTCGACGCTGCCTGTTCTATAAAGGCTGAGCACCACGGGCTCGAGCGTGTACAGGGTCTCGGAGGCCAGATACCTCCGATCCGGGGAGATCCCCGGGTGGTTCCCGACTCCGGCCAGCGTCTCTATATATTCGCCGTCCCTGGTCCAGCGCTTCGCCCGGAGGCGGGGCCCGCCATCGTCCGGATTGAAGTTTCGTTCATGCGCGAATAGGGTCGAGTCGTCATACCACTGCTGGTGCAGAGGCTTCTTCTGCGCATGGAAGAGCCTGGCATCCGTGCCGTCCGATTTGCACGTGACGATATACTCGCTGCCTTTCTGCGTGTCGAGTCGGATGCTTAGATAGGCGCCATTGGCGCTCAATTGCGCATGGAAGATCGACCACTCGGAGGGCTCGTCGCCGCCCTCGAGCCGATCGCGCAACGGCCCGAGATCCCGCTCGAGATCCACGACCTTTGTCACGGCGCCGTCCTTGTATAGATAGAGGCCGCTGGAGCCAAGGCTGCTTCCGTCGGGGTATTGTCTTTTGCTCACCTGGAGGGGCACGGAGCCATCGGGAGCATGGCCATGCCCCAGGGAGGCCTCGATGGGGCCGAGCAGCAAGTCGCCGTTCCTCCGGATGACATACGCCACGGGAGCCTTCTCCGGCGGATGATCCATGTAGGCAAGCGTGTCGTTGTCCAACCATATCTGGTTGGCGCCATCATGCCATGAGATTCTTGCGATATCCCTTATCCTCACGTGATTGGCCAGATCTGCGTCGCATAGATAAAGGCCCCCCGACGAGCCTCCCGCGGATTCGGGACCGGGCGCCTTGTCGTAGGCCACATATGCGATCGTGCTTCCATCCGGGCTTTCAGGACTGGTGTTGAAGTATCCAATTTCCGACGCCCTTCCGGGCGGGGAAACCCTTTGATGAGGCATGGCGGCGTTCTCTCCCGATGCTTCTCCGGCGCCGACGGCGAGAAGCAGGAGAACGGTCAGCGAGGGGATGCGCCAAGGCATCGGCGCGGCGCGCAAGGGGCGGAAGGAGTGTGATTTCATGGGCTGATGATAAGACATGCGTCGGGCCGCGGCGGGTGAGAGCCGCCGGTCAGTCGTTGACGGCCGGACCGGCCGCGGGGTTGACGGTGAAGACCACCCGGCGATAGCCCGTCAACGCGGGCT
>CAZFCY010000074.1:0-10206 GCA_964517665.1 uncultured Opitutaceae bacterium
CGCGCCCGGGCCTCGATCTCGCGGCGATCATCGCGGCGCGGGAGCGGCTGCGTGGCCACATCATCGAAACGCCTTGCGAGCCGTCGCGCGAACTGGGGCTCGAGGCCGGCGGAGCCCGCGTCTTTCTCAAGCGCGATCACCTGCAGGCGACGGGCAGTTTCAAGGAGCGCGGCGCGGCCAACGCCCTGCTTGTGCTCGGCCGCGAGGCGCGCGCGGGCGTGGTTGCGGCATCCGCGGGAAACCACGCGCTCGGCCTCGCCCGCCACGGGGCGCGGCTCGGCGTGCCGGTCACGCTCGTGATGCCGCGTGGAGCGGCGCAGGCGAAGGTCGCGCGCTGCCGCAAGCTCGGCGCGGAGGTGGCGCTGGAGGGCGGGAGCTTCGACGAGGCCGAGGATTTCGCGCGCGATCTCGCCCGGCGGCGCGGAGCGGTGTTTGTTCATCCCTTCGACGACGAGCATGTGATGGCCGGGCAGGGCACGATGGCGCTGGAGATCCTGCGACAGACGCCGGAGGTCGATGCGATCGTCGTCCCGGTCGGCGGCGGCGGTTTGCTGGCCGGCGTGATCGCGGCGGTGAAAGCGCTCCGACCCGAGGTGGAGATCCACGCGGTCGAACCGTCGGCGGCAGCCAGTTTCGACGCGGCGCGCAGGCGGGGGCAACCCGTGCGGGTGGCGGTCGACGCGACTTTTGCCGACGGGCTGGCCGTCGCCCGGGTGGGCGCGCTTCCGTTCGCCGTCAGCGAAGGGCGCGTCGATGGTTCATGCGTCGTTTCCGAGGAGGAGATCGCGTGGGCGATGCTGCGTCTTTTCGAGGTCGAGCGCACCGCCGTCGAAGGCGCGGGAGCGACCGCGCTGGCCGCGCTCCTGGCGGGAAAACTGCCGTCGCTCGCGGGGAAGAACGTCGTCGTCCCGGTCTGCGGCGCGAACGTCGACGCGACCACTTTTGCCCGCGCGCTCCATCTCGGCCTTGCGCGCCGCGCGCGAGGAGCGCGCGCGGTCGCTGTCTGACGCAAACCGGCCGGCTACCGCGGGCGGTTCACGGCGACTTCGCGCAGCCAGTCGTTGCTGCTGCGCGCGTACTTGCCGCCGTCGCGCACGAAGGAACGCACGAAAACCCGCTCGCCGCCGAGCGCCGTCCAGGCCTGGGCGGAGACGGCGTCGTCCGCATTGCCTGGCTGCCCGATGGCGGTGGTCCGGCGCAGCCATGCGACATCCTGCACCGTCCACGAGCCGCGTTGCCACGAACGCGGGCGGGTGGGATCGAGGGTGGCGCTTTTCAGCGGCTCCGAGATGGCCTGAAGTTCCTCGAGGGAAGCGCGCGATGCGGGGATCGAGACCTCGTGCAGGAGCAAAACCGCCCAGCGTCCCGGCGATTCCGGGCTGTCGGGCGCGGTCACGGCGAGCCAGAGATCGCCGACCGCGAACGAATCGCCATGGACATCGAGCTGGTCGAAGCGGTCGTCGAGCGCGAGCGCCGGCGCGACACCGAGGATGAATTCGAGCAGCTCCCGTTTCCGGTCCCACGCGTCTTCGGGCGGATCGAGCAGGCTCACCTCGACGGCGGCGGGGCGATCGGGGTCGCCGTAAAAATTCAGGCGCGCGAATCCGCCCGCCCAGAAAGAGACGCAGGGAAGATAACGCCAGCGGCCGCGATCGGTGACGAGCGCCGGCGCCTGCCGCACATCGGCGGCCCAGTCGAAGCGCCGGAGTTCACGCAGGGCCACGGAGATGCTGGGGATGGGATGAGGCGTTTGGGCTTCCGGCGGCGTTTCGGGCGCCTGCGCGGTTTCGTCCTCCGCGCCGAAGTAGGGCGGCGAGGCGACCGCGGAGCGTGGAAACTCCACCGTGCCTCCATCGATCGCGATCACGAGCGATTCCCGGGTGTCGCTGATGATCTGGCCGGAGTAATGGCGTCCGTTTTTCAGGATGATCTCGTCGAAGCCGGCGGAATGGCCCGCGACCCACGGTCCGACCACGACCGCCAATGCCAGAAACGCCCAACGCATCCGGAAATGAATCCCTGCCCGGGCCGGCGTCAATCCGCGCCCGATCCCGGCTCCGGCGCGGCGGCGCGCCCGGATCGGCTCGGTCGGGAGTTTGAAACTGGAAACGGGTTGGACCATCGGATTTCGCGGCGTGGCGAAGCGGCGGGCAGAGACGGGTGTCAGGTGTTGGGGCGCCGGCCGGGACGCGCATTTCAGTCCGTTTCCCTGCTCGAAAGCAAGTTTCGAAGACCTTGTTGCCTCACAGTCAGGGATTTACCTGAGGATGTTTCACGCCTTCCCGAGTTGCCGGGCCGGAGGAAGGAACGCATGGGCCGAGGGGGAATGGGGCGGGTGTCGGAGGCGGCGTGTTCGTCCTCGCCCATCGCGAGGGATCCCGGCAGTTTGCGCGCACTGTGCGCAAGCGATCGGTGATGATCTGGGGCGGGGTTTTCGGGGCCGTGCTGGTCTGGTCGGCGATCGGCCCGAAGAGTTATTTCACCTGGATGCTCGAGGTGGCGCCGGCGGTGATCGGCGCGATCGTGCTGGCGGCGACGCGTGTCCGGTTTCCACTCACGCCGCTGGTGTATGCGCTGGCGCTGGCGCACTGTGTCGTGCTCATGGTGGGCGGACACTACACCTACGCGGAAGTGCCGCTCTTTGACTGGCTCGGCGAGGTGTTCGGGTGGCAGCGCAACAACTACGACAAGGTCGGGCACTTCGCGCAGGGCTTCGTTCCGGCGATGGTGGCGCGGGAGATCCTGTTGCGAAACAACGTCGTGCGCGCGCGTGGCTGGCTGGGCTTTCTCGTCGTCTGTTTCTGCCTCGCGCTGAGCGCGGCCTACGAACTGATCGAGTGGGCGGTGGCGCTGGCGACCGGCGAATCGGCCGAGGCGTTTCTCGGCACGCAAGGTTACGTGTGGGACACGCAATCCGACATGGCGTGGGCCTTGATCGGCGCCGTGGCCGCGCTGGCGACGCTGAGCCGCTGGCACGACCGGCAGTTGAAGCGGCTGGAGAAGGGGGGGTGAAGAACGAGGGATGCCGGGCTCAATCGCCCAGGCTCGTGCCGACGCGGCGGGCGGATTCGAGCCAGCGGTGGTCCATGGGCACGGCCTTGAGCCGGCCGGCGACGTCCGCGATCGGCACGGGTTTCACGTCGTCGCTCCTCGCGGCGACCATGACGCCGAATTTCTTGCGCAGGATCAGCTCGACGGCGGTCGTGCCGAGGCGCGTGGCGAGGAGCCGGTCGGAGCACGACGGGGCTCCGCCGCGCTGCACGTATCCGAGGATGGACACGCGCGCCTCGAGGTGGGTGAGCGCCTCGAGCTGCTCGGCGAGCCGCATCGTGTTTCCCGCGTGGCTGCCGTAGAGTTCCTTGAGCTTTCGTTTGGCGCGGGCCTTCGCGGCGGGGGCGTCGACGGCGCTTTTTTCCTTCACCGCGGCGGCGAGCTTGTTGGCATGCTCGACCGGCATCGCGCCCTCCGCGACGGCGACGATCGAGAAACGGGAGCCGCTCTTCGAGCGCCGGTTGATCGCGGCGGCGACCTTCTTCACGTCATAGGGAATCTCGGGGATGAGGATGACGTCCGCGCCGCTCGCGATGCCGGCCCCGAGGGTGAGCCAGCCGGCGCGATGCCCCATGATCTCGGCGACGATGATGCGATGATGGCTGTGCGCCGTGCTGTGCAGGCGGTCGAGCGCGTCGGTCGCGATGCCGATGGCGGTGTCGAAGCCGATCGTGTCGTCGGTGCAGGCGACGTCGTTGTCGATCGTCTTGGGCAGGGTGACGATGTTCAGGCCTTTCTGGACGAGGCGCAGCGCGTTCTTGTGCGTGCCGCCCCCGCCGATGCACACGAGGGCGTCGAGGCGGTGCCGCTGGTAGGTCGCCACGATCTCGTCGCGCATGTCGCGCTCGCCGGCCTCGGTTTCCACCCGGTGGACCTTCACGCGGGACGTGCCGAGAAACGTGCCGCCGACGGTGAGGATATCGGAGAGCATCGACACGTCGAGGTTCACGTGCTGGTCTTCGATCAGGCCGGTGAATCCACGCAGGAAGCCGACGACCTCCCAGCCATGGTCGCCGATCGCGGTCTTGCCGACGGCGCGAATCGCGGCGTTGAGGCCGGGCGCGTCTCCTCCGGCGGTGAGAATGCCGATTCTCTTCGGGGTTTTTTTCATGAGTGGATGCGGGAAGGCGGAGCGCGATGACCGTGACGCCTCGACCGGGCGGGCGCGAGCGTCGAACTTGAAGTTGCAGCGGATGCGGGAGTGATTTGAATCGCCTGCTTCTCCCCATGGACAAGCGCCCCATCCTCGACCAGATCGTCAACCACTTGAAAGAAGAACTGGCCACGCTCATGGCCGCGGCGAAGGAGGCGCGGGAGTATGCGACGGATGCCGAAACCCGGGCGGAGGACAAATACGACACGCGCGCGACCGAGTCGTCCTATCTCGCGGACGGCCAGGGCCGGCTCGCGGCCGAGGCGAGGCTGAGCCTCGACACCTATCAATCGCTCGAATTGCGCGAGTTCGGCCCGGGCCAGCAGATCGCGTTGACGGCGCTGGTGGAGGTGGAGCAGGGCGGTTCTCGCGACTGGTATTTCCTTGGACCGCGCGCGGGCGGCCTGACCGTGAGCCACGACGGGCGCGAGGTCTACGTCGTCACCGCGCAATCGCCCATCGGCGCGAAGCTGCTCGGCCAGGTGGAAGGCGGCAAAATCGCGATCGCGGCGGGAAGGGAAGGCACGATCGCGCGGGTGGTGTAGCCGGAGGGAAGGCGTAAGAGCGCACGTTTTAAGAGCGTAAGAATCTGCCGCCCACTTTCAGCTTACGCTCTTAAAACTTACGCTCTTGCGCTCTCATCTACAGGAGCCGTTTCGCGCGCTGGCAGAGCTGCACGCAGAGGCCGAAGGGATCGCGGAGCATGAGCAGGCGGGTGCCGTCCGGGAGGTTGACGTCCTCGACCACGGGGCAGCCCTGCTCGATCAAGGGCGCGGCGGCGGCGGCGGCGTCCTCGGTCGCGAAACCGAAGTGGATCTCGAGAAAATGTTTGTTGGCGGCCGTGCCGACGGGCGCCTTGGGATTTTCGTAGAGTTCCAGGAAGACGCGGCCTTCGCTGTCGCCGAGGAAATGGGTGAAGGGGGCCTGGTCGAGCGCGCGCAGGATGCGCGCGCCGAAGTGCTTGACGTACCAGGCTGCGACCGCCGCCGGATCGGCGACGTTGATGGCGAAGTGCTCGAAACGCATGATGTGAGAAGGCGCGAGTCTTACCCCGGGTTCGACAGATTGAAAAGCGTGATTGCCGATCGGCGGCGGGTCAGGTGTTTCAAAAGATGACTTCGGCGGTGGATCAACCCAGGCAGGAGCGCGGGCGCATGCGCGCTGTTGATGGAGCCGGTTCCGGGCTCGGGGCTTCGCGGCGGGGGTTGAATCGCTTGCGCGCGTTCATCCCGCCGGCGATGCTGGCCGCGAGCATGATCCTGCCCACGCCGGCGTCCGGTTCGGAACACGTGATTCTCCTCCACGGCCTCGCCCGCAGGGCCGGGAGCATGGAGCGCATGGCGGCCGCGTTGCGGGAGGCCGGTTATTCGGTGGAGAACGTCGGCTATCCTTCGCGCGCCTCGGGCGTGCACGCGCTGGCCGAAGCCGCGATCGGGGCGGCGATCGAGTCGCCGGAGGCGAGGGAGGCGGCGCGCATCCATTTCGTGACGCACTCGATGGGCGGCATCCTCGTGCGCGATTATCTCGCGCATCATCGCATCGAAAAATGCGGCCGCGTGGTCATGCTCGCGCCCCCGAATGCCGGCAGCGAGGTGGTGGACCGGCTGCGCGACTGGGCGGTGTTTCGCTGGATCAACGGCCCGGCGGGGCAGGAGCTGGGCTCCGATGCGGGAAGCGCGCCGCGAAGGCTCGGGCCGGTGGATTTCGAACTCGGCGTGATCGCGGGCGACCGCAGCATCAACTGGATCAACAGCCTGATGATTCCCGGTCCGGACGACGGCAAGGTGTCGGTCGAGTCCTCGAGGATCGCCGGCATGAGCGATCATTTCGTGGCCCACTGCGCGCATCCCTTCATCATGAAGAACCGCGGGGTGATCGCGCAGACGATCCGGTTTCTGAAGACAGGCGCGTTCGGGCCGGCGCAGGACGGGCGGGAGAAGGGCCGAAAGGCTGATATAAAAGACGCGGACGCGTCACGCGGAGGAAATTGAACGGCGGGGAAGCGAGGAACAACGGCATCGAAACCGCGCGCGCGATCTCATCGAGCCTCCGCTTCCTGCCTTCTTCGCCGCTCAATGCATCCGGGCGGCGCTATCGTTTTTCGAAGCTGTCGGTGAAGACCCGCATCATCTCCTCGAACTCGGGGGTTTCGAGGCTGTTGGTGAGGATCTGGAAGACGATCGTCGTGCCGGGCCAGGCCTTGACGCCGCCGACGAGGTTGGCGAATTCCTCGGGCGGGAGCGGCTCGCCTTTCGCCACGCGCGGATCGGTGAAGACGATATACGTGCCGCTGCCTTTTTTGGGATAGAGCGGCTTGAAGTTATAGTCTTTCTCGGCGGCGATCGAGAGCGCGTCGGCGACGAAGGTGATGAGGCGGTTCTGCTGCCACTCCGTGGTCGTGTTGGCCGGATCCTCCTCGGGAAAGATCAGGACCGAGACCATGATCTGCCAGACCGGGTTTTCCATTTTCACGAGGGTGACGCCGAACTGGTTCCGTTCGGTGTCGAACGAGTATCCGGCCGGCACGCCCACACGGATTCTGCCGCCGTTGGGCAGGGACACGGTCCGCTCGTGCACGGCTGCGGCAGCGGTCGTCGCGAGACCTATAAACGCGAGCGCGAGTGACAGAAATCGGATTCCCATCATGGAACGGAACGCTAGGGCTTTTCCCGCGGTTTGCGAGCCGGGGATGCGAGGATTGTCGGGCATTTTTCGCGCGGCCGCGGATCGAGGAATGAGATCGCTTGCGCGCGTCGGGCTGGATTGATTGTGCGTCGATTCTGAAACTCGCCGCCCTCTTTTGTCGTCGTTGTTCCCACACCCATGAAGTCCCTTCGCCTCCCCATTGTCCGCCTGGCCCTCGGGCTCGTCATCGCCTCCGCTTCCTTCATCGCCCGCCCGGCGTTCGCCGCGGCGAAGGGGGAGGAGCACGAACACACGGAACTCGAGCTGCAGATGGAGGAGATCAACGACGCGTGGCGCAAGGTGCGCCGGCAGGTGGCGGATGCCGCGAGCAATGCCGAAACGGCCGCGCTGGTGGCGAAGATAAAAAAGGCGGCCACGGCGGCGTTGGATCTCACGCCGGCGCGGGCGCAGGACGTCGCCGAGGAGCAGCGCGCGGCCTTCGTCGCCTCCTACCACGAGGCCATGGAGAAGTTCGTGGGCCTGCTCGGGAAACTGGAGCTGGCCTTGAGCGGGAACCGGAATGCCGACGCGGAGAAACTCGTCGAAGAGATCCGCGCGCACCAGCGGTCGTCGCACCGCGATTACAAACGGCCGGACGAGAAGTGACGCCGCGCCGCGCGGGCGGGGACGCCCGCGGCCACTTTTTGCCGGCGATCCGCCGCGCGTTTTTCAGCGCGCGAGCAACGTGCGCGCGAGGGGCACGCCGGCGTTTCGAAGCTGTTCGCGCGAGCCGTCGGTGATGAGCGTTCCCATCTCGCCCCAAGGCACGACGAGGTGCGGGGTTTTCCGGTCGAGCTTGGTCGCGTCGAGGCAGAAATAGGCGGCCTTGCTGCGCTCGATCACGGCGCGTTGCAGGGCGGCGATTTCCGCGTGCGAATTCCAGATCCCGGCGGCGTCCATCGCCTGGCCGCCGAGAAACGACGCGTCGATGTGCCAGGCGTCGAGCGCGTGGATCGATTGCTCGCCGAAGAGCACGGATTGGCGGTGCAGGAACATGCCGCCGATCAGGTGCAGGGTGATGCCGGGCGCGCCGCCGAGGACGGTGGCGACGGCGAGGCTGTTCGTCACCACGGTGAGATCCTGGCGTCCCTTGCGGCTGGCCAGCAGGCGGGCCAGGGCGAGCACCGTCGTGCCCGCGTCCAGATAGAGGATGCCGCGCCGCGGCGTCTTGCGCCCGGCCGCGCGGGCGATGATCGATTTGGCCGAGCGCGCCATGCGGTCGCGCTCGCCGATGGAGGCAAACGAGGTGTTGTAGTCCGCGAGCGCGCCGCCGTAGGTGCGCGTGATGTGGCCGTCGTTTTCGATCGCGGCGAGGTCGCGGCGCGCGGTCGCGGTGGAGACGCCGAGCCGTTCGCAAATCTCGGCGAGCGGCAGAAAGCCGTCGCGCCGGATCAGCTCGCGGAGCTGGCGCCGCCGCTCCTCGACGATGTGCAGGGGAACGCGCATCAGGCCTGGAGAACGCGGTTCACGGAAGGGAACGAAGGCAACGAAGGTTCGAAGGGCAAGGGACGCGCCGGCCTTTGGAGGCGGCGCCCGGGCCCTCGTTGAGCCCGTCGCCTCACTGATCCTCCGGGCGCATCCAGACCGGGGCGGTGACGAACCACGCGATCGTCCCGCCGAGCATGAGGCCCTTCACCAGCGCTTCGTTGCCCATCATCTGAAGCATGAAGGCGAGCGGCGGAACGATGACGAAGCCCAGCGCGAGGTAACCGAGGTAGCGTGCGATGTCTTTCATGAGCGTTCGTTCGTTTATGCGGTGGTTGTTTTCGAGCGCGGCAGGAAGCGCGCGAAGATCAGATAACACACGCCCGCCGCGAGCCAGCAGGGGACGACGAGGTAGCTCGGCACCGCCTTGATCAAGGGAAACGCCGTGTAGGCCCACGCGCCGGCGAGCAGCGGCAGCACCCAGGCGAGCAGCGCGGCGAAGTTGAAACCGCCCTTGTTTTTCGCCGCCCACTCGCTCACCAGCCCGAACTTCGGCGCGAGCCAGAAGTCCACGAAGAGGATCGCGCCGACGGGGGCGAGGATCGTGCCATAGATGCCGACGAAATCGAGGAGCTGCATCGCGAAGGCGGGAAACAATCCCGCGCCCGTGCAGATGCCGCCGGCGAGGATCGTGGCCTGCGTGCGCGAGAGCTTGGGAAACATGCCCTGAAACGCCAGGCCCGCGCGATACAGCGTCGGGTTGGCCGTCGTCCAGCCCGCGATCACGACGCAGATCAAACCCGTGATCCCGGCCGCGTCGTCGACCATGTCGCCGAGCGAAACCGACTTCGCCGCCTCCACGTCGCCGCCCATCTGGCGCACCCAATAAACGAGCAGCAGCGCCGCGCACAGCCACGCGACGCAATGCCCGAGCAGCATGCCGGAGGCCGGCGTCCAGCCCACGCCGGGCGCGCGCGCGTAACGCAGCACGGAGAGATCCGCCATGCCGAGATGCATCGCGGCGTTGCACAGCCAGGCGAAGAAGAACACCGCCCAGAAACCGCCCACGTCGAGATCGGTTCGGACAGGCGTCAACGCGCCGATCACGTCGGTCGTTCCCATCTTTCCGAGCACGACGAACGCGCAGGCGACAAAGACGAGAAACATCCACGGCGCCGCGATCTTGCCGACCCGCGCGACGACGTCGTAGCCGCGCGCCGCGACATAGGTCATGATCGCGCCGAGGCCGATCACGATCACGCACCAGCCGAACCCGGTCGGAGTCGCGCTCGAGAAGTTCGGCATCGCGACGCCCGGGAAGATCGGCCCGAACGCCGTGCCCGAGACCGTGATCATCGCGCCCGCGAGGAAGCAGAAGAGCAGGCCGTTGAGAAAATTATAGAGGATGACGAACGCCCGGCCGCTGATGCGCTCCAGTTGATTGTAAAGCGTGAGCCGCGCGCGGATCGCGATCGGCGTGGTGATGAACCGCCACGTCAGCACCGCCATGAAGTTGCCCAGCAGCAATCCCGTGATCAGCGACCAGCCGCCCACGCCCCACGAAAGCAGGAAAAGCGGGCCGATCAGAAACTCGGTCCCCGCGGTGTGCTCGCCCGCGTACATGCCGAGAAAGGAGCCGGGGCCCTTGAGCGCGCGATCGGGCACGCGCTCGCGCTCGAACTCTTCGGCCGCGACAGGCGGGTGGACGACAGGGGCGGTGGATTCAGTCATGGGCGATGGCAGTTCGTGGTGAACAGTGGAGAAAACACGTGGAGCGCGCGGGCGCGCTCCGGCCGGGGGACGATCGCGCGGAGGCGCTCGGCGCGGCCCGGAACGTGGGTGACGATATGATCGAGATCAATCATATAGCCGCCGTCCGCCCAAAAAACGCG
>CAZFCY010000074.1:10306-23372 GCA_964517665.1 uncultured Opitutaceae bacterium
GGCTGCTTCTCCAGCCCCGCGGCGCGGGCGAAAGCATGGAAGTCGAGCGCTGTGTTCTGGTCGTGGACGATTCGCCAGGAGCCTTCCTGCAACTGGAATACGTAAACGAGCCAGGTCTCGAATGGCGCTGTTTCCTTGTTGGGTTGATACGTGTACCGCACGAGCGCCATCGCCATGTCCTCGCCGACGACCTTGTGGACAACCGAGCCGTTCCATGTCCAATCCATGTCCTTGAACCACTGCTCGTGAATGGCGATCGTCTCCGCCGGTGTCGTGAAGGCGTGGCCGTTCTGAACGACTGTATATAGAGTGTCGCCAAGAGACAGGTGGGACTTGAATGCCTCGATGTCCCGGCTGGCTATGGCGGCGAAGTGGGCGTTCAATGCCGCGTCGAAGTCTGGCTTCATGCTTGTGGGTTTGGGTGTGTTTGTCATAGGGGCGATTCCGACTGCGATGGGGATGGCTTTTCGAGGCATGGCCGGGGATGTTCTGGAGTTTGCCGATCCAGGCGGTAGACGAAGCACGCGTCCGATCCGAAGCGCCGGCGTTCGACGAACCGGAAGCCCAGCCGCTCGTAGAAGCGATGCGCGCGGGTGTTGCCGGCGAGTGGATCGATGAGCACGGCCACAACAGCCGGCACGGCGAAACAGCGGGCCAGCGCGAGTCGCATGATCCGCGTCCCATAACCCCGGCCGAGATCGGCCTCGTCTCCGATCCAGATGTCGATCGCGCGAAGGTCCGGCGGGACGTCGCCCCAATAATGGCTTTCCTCCTCTGCCGGATCGATGATCTGCACGAAGCCGACCGGGCGGCCATCCACTTCAGCGATCAACTGCTCCCGCCATGCGGGCGACCGGCCCAGCTCCGCTTCCCAGTTCCAGTCGTCGTTGGGATCCGATTCGATCACGTGCGGCTGCTCGTCCCAGTGTCGCAATAAATCCAGGTCGGCCGGAACCGCGGGACGAAGTTTCACCGTCATGGCTGCGAAGGAAATCCGGGCGGGATCTTCTGCAATGCAGACCCGCCGCCGCCGTTGAAACGCGGGGCGGCTCGTGGCGCTCATGATCGTTGTGCGTTTGTGGGTGTGGGTTGCGTCTGTTCTTCAACGAACGGAGCCAGCCATTTCGGACCGGTCGCGCATCGTTGTTGTTTCCACGAAAACAGAGGGACGATGGGGCAGGGGCGGAACGCGCGCTCCCCGCGCTCCCGCGCCGGGCCGCGAGATCAGCGTGTTTCGCCGGTGTTGTTGATTTCGATCGTGTTCAAGAACTCGACCGGCGCGAAGTCGTCCGTCATCACGCGCGCCTTCCCCATCTGGGCGATTGGCATGGCGATGTGCTCGCGGCGGATGGCGGCGAGGTCGAGGCGTCCTTCGAAAAGGCCGTCGAACGGTTCCGTGTCCGCCCAGTTGGCCGGATCGTTGATGTCGGGCGCGTCGTAGTTGACGGCGAGGGCGATGACGTTGCCGCGATTGGCGGTGCGGAAGAGCGCGACCTGCTTGAAGACCGAGGCGAGCGTCGCGAGGTCCGCGTAGTAGAGCTGGGTCGTCGCGTGCAGGTTGCTGATGAAGACGCCCCGGCCGGTCAGGCGCGCGGCGCATTCGCGGTAGAATTCCCGCGTCTTCAGGTGCGGGGGCACGAAGCCGCCGCGAAAGGCGTCGAGGATGATCCAGTCCCACTGCTCGCGGTTGCGCTTCACGAAGAGCCGGCCGTCCATGATCGTGACGGGCGTGTTTTCCGCGGGTTGAAAACCCATCTGCGTTTCCGCGAGTTCGCGCACCTTGTCGTCGAGTTCGACCGAGCGCAGTTCCGTTTCCGGAAAGGCATGGGCGAACAACCGGTGAAAACCCGCGCCGCCGAGGCCGACGACGAGCGCGCGTTCGGGCTCGGGCGCGAGAAACAGCCCGGCGTAAAGCGTGCGCGTGTAGGGCACGACCAGCCGCAACGGATCGGCGAGGTCCACCGCGGATTCGAGGTATTCGCCGCGCCGCGAGCGCGCGCGAAGTTCGACCACCGAGCCGCGCCGCTCGATCGTGAGGCTGTTGTAGAGCGTGTCGTGCTGCTCGATGAAGTCGCCCTCCCGCGCCGCGCAACCCGTGTGCAGCGAGGCGAGGCAAAGCGCGCCGAGCATCCAGCGTTTCGTTTTCATGCGCGCGCCTCCTCGCGGCCGGCGCCCAGGATCGCGATGAGCAGGGCGAGGCTCGCGATCGCGACGCCGAGCCAGATGTGCAGCAGCGTCGAGACGGGAAAACGCGGGATGAAGATGAACGCCGTGAGCATCACGCCCCCGATGTTGCCGATCGTGCTCACGCCGTAGATCAGCCCCGAGGACGATCCCGGCGCGCGGCCGCGGCTGGCGAGAAACTGCACGCACTGCGGACCGAAGGAGGAAAGCGACGTCACCGGCACGAAGAACAACGCCGCGCACGAAACGAGCAAACCCGTGTTCATGTCGGTCAGGCGCGGCTCCAGCCAGCCGAGCAGGCCGCGCCCGAAAAACGCCGTGAGCCCGAGCGACGCCACGCCGAGGCAGCCGGCCAGCGCGCGCGCGCGGGCACGGCGCCTCTCCGGCAGGTTGCTGATCCAGCCGCCGACGATCGATCCCAGGCTGAAGGCGGCGAGAAAAGTGGAAATGAGCCAGGCCCATACGATGATCGATGATCCGAAGTGCGGATTGAGCAATCGCGAGGCGAGGAGTTGAAAGCCCATGCTCAGCACGCCGAGCACGAACACGAGGGTGTGGAAAACGACGAGCATCACGCGAGCCGCACGCTAGCTTCGCCTCCGTGGCGCTGACGAGCGCGGAGTGGGGAACCGGCTTTCACTCGTTCGCCTTTCACCCGGAGTTCGCGACGGACGGACGCTTTTCTCCAAGGCGTGATCATCGAATGGACCGCGGCCGATCCTTCCGCCAACACGTTCACGGGCACGCGTCGCGAGCTGTTGCGCGTCGACATTCCGGGCGCGAAGCACGGTTTTCAGGACATCGGTTTCAATCCGCACATTCCCAACGACGATCCGGATTGCGGCCTGCTTCACCTCCGCCTGGATGGCGCCGCGGCGGATGTTTCTCGGCGACATCGGCGAGCGGAGCCTCGAGGAGGTCAATCTCGTCGTCGCCGGCGATGATCACGGCGACAGCCGCGCCGTGCGGATTCTACACGGTTCACCTGCAGGGCAAGGGCGGGACAGGCGTGGGATTGATCGAGGTGTGCGAGGTGCGTTGAGCAAGACCATCTTTCTGTCGCGTACGCGACAGAAAGATGGCTTTCGAGCGTGGCCCGCGGGGTCAGCCGCGCCCGCGGACGGGCGGCATGGGGACCGGGTCGCGATGCGTGGGCATGGCCGGGTAGTCGGCTCGCTCCAGGTTGGGAATGAGGCTGGCGATCTCGACCGCCTGCCCTGTTTCGAAGCAGCGGTTGGCGGCGACACCGATGAGGATCGAGGCCGCGCCGCCACGCTGGTCGGAGTTGCGCACGTATTTGTCTGCCGGCGGGTCGGTGAGGAAGATGTCGTCGAGCAGGACCTTGTCGCCCCCGCCGTGGCCGCCGGTTCCGGTCCAGGGCTCGAGGTCGCGGGCGGCGCCGCGCAGGGGGATGACGCGCGTCTTGATGCCGCCGTCGGCGATGCCGCCCTGCACGGTGTCGGTGCCGCTCACGTAGATTTGCTCCACGATGGAATGCTCGAGCCGGCCCTTCGTGCCGTTGAAGGCGATCTGGTAGCCCTCCCAGGAGTTGAAGGCGTTGAGCGAATAGCTGAGCGTGGCGCCGGTGTCGTATTTCACGATCACGTTCATCGTGTCCTCGATGTCGATTTCAGGCCGCCACACGCACTTGTCGCGAAAGTAGCCGTCGTGCTTTTCCTGGTCGAGGTAGAGCGCCTGCAGGGTGGGGCTCGCGGTGAGGTCCATGAAGAAACCGCACTCGCTTTTTTCCGGACACGTCAGGCAGCGCTCATGGTGGCTGTCGAGGCCCATGCGCTTCGGCATCGCGGGCGTGTAGAAATCGCGTTCGCCGACAGTGGTGACCGCGACGGGATTCGAGCTGAGCCACCAGTTGACGAGGTCGAAATGGTGCGTGGCCTTGTGGATCATGAGGCCGCCCGAGAACTTCTTCTGGCCGTGCCAGCGGCGGAAGTAGTCGGCCCCGTGCATGGTGTTGAGCAGCCAGTGGAAATCGACGGACAACACGTCGCCGATCTCGCCGTTCATCAGGAGATCCTTCACCTGCGTGCGCGGCGGCGAGTAGCGGTAGTTGAACGTGACGCGCACGCTCTTGCCCGAGCGTTTTTGCGCGTCGAGGATGCGCTGGCACTTCGCGGCCGTCGTCGTCATCGGCTTTTCCGTGATGATGTCGCAACCGGCATCGAGCCCGCGCACGATGTAATCGTCGTGGGTGGAATCCATCGTCGTGACGATGATCGTGTCGGGTTTCTGCTCGCGGATCATCTTCTCGAAATCGGCGGCGGCGTAGCCGGGAACCTCGACGCCGCGCTCGCGGGCGCTTTGGCGCGAGAGTTCGACGCGTCCGATGTTGAGGTCGCACAGGCCCACGAGTTCGGCATGCTCCTTGTAGGCGCCGAGGATCGCGCCGTGGTACATGCGGTGGCGCGAGCCAGTGCCGACGATGGCGTAGCGCTTGCGGCCGCCGGTCGTGATCTGCGCCGCGCCGAGCGAGGCGCCGAGGGCGAGGCCGACGCCGGCCGCGGCCGCAGTCTTGACGAAAGTGCGTCGATCGATCGCCGCGGAGGCGGCAGGAATGGGTTGAACAGATGGGGTTGTCATTTTTTCAGTGGGTTTGAATGGCAGGCGATCGCTGCTCTGGCGAGGAAACAGATCCTCTTCAACAGCGGGTTTGCCCGACCGGCGCCGGGTCGAATGGACGACGCTCCGCGACCGTGCCGGGTTTCATCGCCGAAGCAGACGAAGCGCGTTTCCCGTCACGAGGAGCGTCGCGCCGGTGTCCGCGAGGATGGCGAGCCAGAGACTGGTGTGGCCGAGGACGGCGAGCACGAGGAAAAGTGCCTTCAGCGCGAGCGAGAAAACGATGTTGAACCGGATGATCGCGAGCGTGCGCCGCCCGATCCGCACGGTTTCGGCGATCATGCCGAGATCGTCGCGCATGAGCGCGATGTCGGCGGTTTCGATCGCGGCGTCGGCGCCGGCCGCGCCCATCGCGATGCCGACGGTCGCCGCGGCCATCGCGGGCGCATCGTTCACGCCGTCGCCGACCATGCCGACGAGGCCATGCCGTGCGCGCAGGTCGCGGACGGCGGCGACCTTGTCCTCGGGCAACAGGTCGCCGCGCGCGACGTCGATGCCGACCTCGCGCGCGATGGCATCGACCGTGCGCGGGTTGTCGCCGCTGAGCATCACGATCTGCCGGATGCCGCTGGTATGAAGCGCGGCGATGGCCTCGCGCGCGTGGTCGCGCACGGCATCGCCCACGGCGATGATTCCGAGCACGCGGCCGGCGGAGTTCTCGCGCGGTTTCTCGCCGACGACGATCGCGGTTTGTCCGTGGCTCTCGATCGCGGAGAGCCGTCGCTCGAGTTCAGGCGAACACACGCCGAGTTCGTGCGCGAAACGGTGGTTTCCGATGAAGACGGCGCGCCCGTTTCGCGCCGCCTCGGCGCCGCGTCCGGGACGCGCCCGAAAGTCGTCGGCGGGTTCGAAGCGGATGTCGCGTTCCCGCGCATGCGCCACGATCGCCTGCGCGAGCGGGTGCGAGGAATGATCGTCGATCCCGGCGGCGACCCGCAGGGTTTCGTCTTCGTCCGCCGTGACGGGTTCGATCGCGAGCACGCGGGGCCGCCCCTCGGTGAGCGTGCCGGTCTTGTCGAGCGCGAGGGCGCGCAGCCGGCCGATCGCTTCGAGATGCGCGCCGCCTTTCACGAGCACGCCGCGCCGGGCCAGCGCGGTGAGTCCCGCCACCACGCTCACCGGAGTTGATATAACCAGCGCGCACGGGCAGGCGATGATGAGGAGCGCGCAGGATCGGTAGAGCCACACGCTCCAGTCGCCGCCGAACAGCAGCGGCGGCGCGATGAAGATCGACAGCGCCGCGAGCGCGACCAGTGGCGTGTAATAACGCGCGAAGACGTCCACGAAACGCTGCGTCGGCGCTCTCTGCGCCTGCGCTTCCTCGACGAGGCGGATGATGCGCGCGAGCGTGGTGTCGCCGGCGGCCTTGGTGACACGGATCTCGAGCGAGCCCTCGCCGTTGATCGAGCCGGCGAAGACGGTGGCGCCCGGTTCCTTGTCCACGGGAACGGATTCACCCGTGATCGGCGCCTGGTTCACGGCGGAGCGGCCGTTCGCGACGACGCCGTCGAGCGGGACGCGTTCGCCGTTTCGCACGAATACGACCGCATCGATCGCGACGTCCTCAACAGGCATCTCTCTCGCGCCGCCGTCCTCCTTCACCCACGCCGTTTCCGGGGCGAGTTCGAGCAACGCGTGGATCGCGCGCCGGCCCCGCCGATCGGCCCAGCCTTCGAGCCATTCGGCGATGCCGAAAAGCACGACGACCGCCGCGGCCTCGGCCCATTCGCCGATGATCGCCGCGCCGATCGTCGCGACGACCATGAGCAGGCTGATGTTCGGCCGCAGCCGCACGATGGCGCGCCACGCGCTTGGAATCAGAAACCAGCCACCGAGGACGATGGCGCCTGCGGCGACAGTGTCGGCGGCCCGTTCATCCAGGAGGCCGGTCCAGTTTGCGCCGAGCGCGCCGAGCGCGAACACCGCGGCGGCGGCGAGGCTGCGATTCGGCCACGGATTGGGGTCGCCGTGTCCGTGCTCGCAGCCGCAGCCGTCCTGCAGGGCGTGGTCCTCTTCGTCGTCGCTCATGCTTCGCGTTTCCTGCGATCGGCGTCTTTCCGCGCGCCGTCCTTCTCGAACCGGTCGTAAAGCGCGGGCAGCAGGATCAGGGTCAGAAACGTCGCGCTGATGATTCCGCCGATCACGACCGTGGCGAGCGGGCGCTGCACCTCGGCGCCCGGGCCCGTGGCCACGGCCATGGGCAGGAAACCGAGGCTGGCCACGAGCGCCGTCATCAACACCGGGCGCAACCGTGTGAGCGCGCCTTCGATCACCGCCTCGCGCACGGGCGCGCCCTGCTCGCGCAACTGGTTGAAGCGCGAGACCATCATCAGGCCGTTGAGCACGGCCACGCCGCTGAGCGCGATGAACCCGACGCCCGCGGAGATGGAGAACGGGAGGCCGCGTATCCACAATGCGAATACACCGCCCGTCATCGCCAGCGGGATTCCCGTGTAGATCAGCGCCGCCTGGCGCAGGCTGCCGAAGGCGGCGAAGACGAGCAGGAAGATCACGGCGAGCGCGACCGGCACGATGACCGCGAGCCGGGCGCGCGCCTGCTGGAGATTCTTGAACTGCCCGCCGAACTCGATCGAGCAGCCCGGCGGCAGGTCGATGCCGGCGGCGATCTTCTCGCGGGCCTCCGCGACGAAGCCGTCCACGTCGCGCCCGCGCAGGTTGACCATGATCGCGGCGCGGCGCCGGCCCGATTCGCGGGCGATGCTGTTGACCTTGTCCGAGACGACGAAATGCGCGACCTGGCCGAGCGTGAGCACGCCCTCGTCGTGCGAGGAGCGGACGGGCAGGTGTTTCAACTCGTCGAGCGCCGCGCGCGCCTCCTCCGCGAGGCGCACGACGATCGGGCGCCGGCGATTGCCGTCGATCAGCATGCCGGCCTCGCGGCCGGCGAGCGCGATCGAGACGGTTTCGTTGATCTCTTCCGCATGGATGTTGAAGCGCGTCATGGCTTCGCGATCGAGTTTGATCTCGAGCATGGGCGCCCTGCCGATCGCGTCGAACTCCACATCCGCCGCGCCGGGGATGCGCTCGAGGATCTCGCGCGCCTCGGTCGCGACGCGCTCGATCTCCTCGAAGTCGTCGCCGAAGACCTTCACCGCGATGTCCGCGCGCGTGCCCTCGAGGATCTCGTTGAAGCGCATCTCGATCGGCTGCGAGAAGAGGTGCGACTGCGCGGGAAAATGCCGGTCGAGATCGCCGGCCAGGCGGCTGGCGAGCCCCTCCTTCGTCGGCGCGTGCCCGTGTTCGTCCCTGGGCCACTGGTCGAGCGGCTTGTAGAAGATGTAGGTGTCCGACACGTTGACGCCCATGGGATCGGTCGCGACCTCGGCGGTGCCGATGCGCGAGAAGGTGTATTCAACTTCAGGATACGCCTCGAGGATGTGGCGCTCCGCGCGCTCCTGCATCGCGACCGAGGCGTCGAGCCCGATGCTCGTCGCGCGGATCATGTGCGTGGCGAACGAGCCCTCGTCGAGCCGCGGCACGAACTCCGCGCCGAGCCGCCCGAACACCAGGATCGCGAGCGCGAACAATCCGGCCGCGATGCCGGCGACGAGCCAGCGCAGGCGCAACGCCAGCCGCAGCGCCGGGCGGTAGAGGCGAAGCGCGAGGCGGACGGCGAAGTTTTCCCTTTCCGCCACGCGGCCCCTGAGCAGAAACGAGCACAGCGCCGGCATGAGCGTGAGCGACAGGATCAGCGCGCCGACGAGCGCGTAGATCACCGTCAGCGCCATCGGGTGAAAGGTCTTTCCCTCGATGCCCGTGAGCGAGAGAACCGGCACGTACACGATCGTGATGATGGCGACGCCGAAGAACGTCGGGCGGCCCACTTCCTTCGCGGCGGCGAGCACGACCTCGCGGCGCTCCTCCGGGAAAAGCAGGCGGCCCAACTCGCGCTGCCGCAGGCCGAGGCGCCGCACGATGTTTTCCACCATCACGACCGCGCCGTCGATGATCAGCCCGAAGTCCACCGCGCCGAGGCTCATGAGGTTTCCGCTCACGCGCGTCTGGACCATGCCGGTGATGGCGAAGAGAAACGAGAGCGGGATGGCGAGCGAGACGATCAGCGCCGCGCGCCAGTTTCCGAGCAGGAAAAGCAGGACCACGACGACGAAGATCGCGCCTTCGAAAAGGTTTTTCTCGACCGTCGCGATCGTGCGCTCGACGAGATCGGTGCGATCGTAAACCGGCGTGACGATGACGCCCGGCGGGAGTTTCGACGCGATTTCCTTCAGCCGCGCGGCGACGCGTTGCGCCACCGCGCGGCTGTTCTCGCCCGCGAGCATCAGCGCGGATCCGAGCACGGCTTCGCGTCCGTTGTAGGTGGCCGATCCGGCGCGGAGGCCCGATCCGATCGCGACCTTCGCGACATCGCCCACGACCAGCGGCGCGGTCGTGGCTCCGCGAAATTTGATCGGCAGTTGCGCGATCTCTTCGAGCGAGCCGACGCGGCCGTCGGCGCGAATCGTGATCTGCTCGCCACCGAGCTGCACGTGGCCCCCGCCGGCGTTGCTCACGTTTTCCGAGATGATCGCGACGAGATCGTTGAACGTCACGCCCGTGGCGAGCAGCGCGTCCGGCCGCGGCTGCACGACGAACTGCTTCTCGTATCCGCCGGAACTGCTGATCTCGGCGACGCCCGGGACGGAGCGGAGTTCGAGCTTCACGATGTATTCGTGAATCGACTTCAACTCCATCAACTGCTCCTCGCGCGTGGCCGGCTTGTCCGGCGCGTCGTCGGCGTAGTCCACGACGTAATAGAAAATCTCGCCCAGCCCGGTCGTGATCGGCGCGAGCTTGGGCGAGGCGCCGGGAGGCAGCTCGTCGATCGCGTTCCGCAGACGCTCGCTCACGAGCTGGCGCGCCAGGTGGATGTTCATGTCGTCGTCGAAGACGAGCGTCACCTGCGAGAGCCCGGTCTTGGAGAGCGAGCGCAGCTCGGTCGTCCCCTGGAGGCCGCTCATCTCCATCTCGATGGGAAAGGTGACGAGTTGTTCGATCTCCTCCGGAGCGAGGCCCTCGACCGCGGTGTTGATCTGCACCTGCGTGTTTGTGATGTCGGGCACGGCGTCGATCGGCAGGAGCGTCGCGGCCCAGATGCCGGCGACGAGAAGCGCGAGCGAGCCCAGCAGCACGAAGCCGCGCTGGCGGAGGGAGAACTCGAGGATGTGATCGATCATGAAGGGAGTGGGGAAATGAGGGGCAAGGGACCGAACGGGGAGCCTGCTTCGACCTGTGACTTTCGACTCTGTCTTCCCTCAGTGACTGTGGCCGCCGCCTTTGGTGAGGCGCAGCTCGGTCAGCCAGAGTTGCTCGACGGCGGCGGTGACGACCACGTCGCCGGTGTGGAGGCCGTCGAGGATTTCGATGTATTCGCCGTCGCTCGCGCCGGTTTGCACCGGGGCGCGGAGCAGATGCGAACCGTTGACGACATAGACGAACGTGCCGGTCGCGCTGCGCAAGACGGCGGAGCGCGGCACGGCCGCGCCCTCGCGAGTGGAGCCGCGCAAGGTCAGGTTGAGCGTCGTGCCGACGGCGGGCGCGCCCGGCAGCTCGAGGATGATTTCGACCTGCGAGCGCGCATGCGCGAAGTCGCGGCGCGTGGCGAGGAGCCTGGCTTCCGCGGGCGGATGCTCCTCCAGCGCCTCGACCACTTCGGCGGGCGCGAGCGAACTCGCGCGGGCCGGCGGGCCGGCGTCGAAGACCGAGGCGATGATCTCGAAAGCCGGCGTGATCGCCCGCTCTTCGACTTTCGCGGTTTCGACGCCGAGCGCGGCGAAAGTCTCGTCGGCGAGTTGAAGGCCCTGGCCTTCTTTGAACGTCGCGGACCCGGTTTCTTTCTCCTCCGCGTGTCCGTGGTCGTGCGCGTCGCCGTGGTCGTGTGGTTCGTGGGCGCCGGTGGGTTCATTTCTTCCGCAGCCGGCAAACGTGAGGGCGATCGCGAGAAAAAGCGCGGCGCATGCGGCTGTCGTTGCGTGGCGTGGGCTCTGGTTCGCGCGGCCGGGTCCACGCCTGTTGGAGGAAAGCGGGGGCGCGTTCACGGCGCGACCTCCACGGCGTCGAGGTCGAGGCCGGTGAGTATTTCGAGTCGCTGGCCGGACTCGATCGCCTCGATCCGGGTTTCGTAGAGCGAGTCGATCGCTTCGAGATAGGCGTCCTGCAGCTCGACGTACGTGCCGATCGGGACGGCGCCGAGCCGGTAATGCCGGTCGGCCAGCGCGGCCGCCTCGCGAAACCTCTCGCCCGCGTCCGGCGCCCAGGCGCGCATCTCCTCGAGCTTTGCGGCGAAACGCTGCGTCGCGGCGATCACTTCGCGCTCCATCTCGCGGCGGGCGACGGCCAGCGCGGCGCCGGCCTGCCGCTCGCGTATCCGAGCGCTGGATACACGCGCGCCGCCGCCCGGCGAGAGCGGAAGCGGAAGCGAGACGCCGATGCCGTAGGCGCGCTCGCGCTCCCCCGCGCGCTCGTCGGAATAGTAAGGGCTGACGGTGACGGACGGATGGCGCTCGTTGCGCGCGAGCGAGACGATTGTTTCCTGTTGCTCGAGTTCGATCCGGGCCGCGCGAAACTCGAAATGGTTTTGCGCCGCCGCGGCCAGGGCTTCGTCGATCGAGGGCGCGCGGCCGAAGACGGGCGTCACGCCGGCGAGCGGGATCGGCGCATCGGCGGGATGACCGCGCAGGAGGTTCAGCTCAACCTGCGCCGCCAGCGCCGCCAGCCGCGTGTCGGTCGCGCGGCGCTGGAGCGCGATTTCCTCCGCCTCGATCACGCGCGCCTCGAGCAGCGGCGTGATCCCGCCGGGCTCGCGGGCGAGGAACAGCTCGCGCAGCGCCCGGTAGCGCGCGGCCACTTCGTCCGTGGCGGCGGCCCGTTGGCGCGCGGCGTGGAGGCTGAAGACCAGCGTGCGCGCCCGGGCCGCGAGCGAGGCTTCGAATCGCGCGAGGCCGAGTTCGGCGAGCGCGAGGTCGTGGTTGGCGATGGCCTTGCGCAGGGCGAGGCGGCCCGGCCATTCGAAGGTTTGCGAGACCGAGACGGCCCAGGCCGTGCCTTCGCCGGCGAGATTGCCGGCGATGTCGGTCACGCGCTTGCGTCCGATCTCGAGGGACAGCCCGGGATCCCCGAGCGATCCCGCGACACGGGTGTCCGCCCGCGCGGCCTCGATCGCGTCACGATAAAAATCGATCTCCGGATTTTCGGAAACGATCCGGGCGACGAGCGCCTCGGGGTCGATCGGCGCCGGCGGCCCGGCCGCTCGCGCCGGATGAAAAGCGAGGCAGGCAACGAGTCCTGCGATGAAGACGGGTGTGATGGATGCGGTGAAAGGAAAGTGCATGAACGCCTGTTGCAGAGGAGGTGCGGCTGCGCGCGCAGCCAGATGGGCGCCTCTGCGCGCCGCAGCGAAGGCGGCGCGCGAAGGCGCAACGAAACGGCGGCGAGCGCCGTCGATCAGGCGTTCTGCGATGGCGCCCGCGCGATCGGCGCGGCGCGCCGCGCAAACTGCCAGCGCGGCAGCTCGTCGGCCGGCGAAGCCGCCGGACGATCGACGCCGGCCGGGCTTTCCCGCATCCGGCCGGGCAACAAAGCAAATGTCGCGAACGCGTCCTCGCAGCTCGACGGCGGCACGACATCCGCCGTCTTCGAGGCCTGCCGGTAGGGGCCTTCCTCGACCGTCGCGCATTCGTCGAGCGCGCAGCTTCCGTGTTCGGCCTCCGCGCTTTCCTCGCAGGCGAGCCAGGGCAGTTCCGTGACCGCTTCGATCCGGCAATGCATCGTCGCCAGCCACCACACGGACAGCAGCGCGAGCACGAGGATTCGCCGGGAAGAGATCACTCCGGCCAGACCAAGGATGCGCGCCGCTTTGTCAATCCGCGGCTGTGGCCCGCGCCGGCTCGACCTGGGACGAATGGGATGGAGAGGACCAATGAGGCGTGTCGAGACGGCGTATCGGCGGGTTCACTACACTTTTCCCGGGATTCGTCCCTTCCGCCCTGCCGGCGCGGCCGGCTTGTCCATGGTATGTCGATACAAGCCGCGCGCCCGGCGCCTGGTTTGTTCTTCAAGGAAGCAAAACAAAATAAAAAGGAATCTGTATGAAAACCAGTCGTCTCATGCTCACTCTGGCCGGTCTCGGCCTCATTCTCGCCGGCGCCGCCGGCGCGGCGGACAAGGCCGCCGCCACCACCGCTCCGATCAAGGAACTCGAGTCTTCCGACCGCGCCGCGCTGCGCGC